>CAZXXW010000077.1:0-16557 GCA_964644835.1 uncultured Anaerolineales bacterium | reverse complement strand
TTCATTTTTGCCTAATGAACCTCCTCAACTCTCTCCCTTATCTTAAATTGTCTGCCCAGAAGGAAACCTTCTGGGGCATGTGGGCATCCTGAAAACGCAAAGACGAACCATCAATCCAGAAATTGCTCGGCGTAATGACAGGCGACTTGATGCCCAGGACGCAATTCACGCAGTTCCGGCTCAACAATCGCGCAGTTATCCTTGGCAAAGGGACAGCGGGGATGGAAGCGGCAACCAGGTGGCGGGTTGAGTGGGCTGGGCACGTCACCTTCCAAAATGATCCGTTCACGTTTCACTGTCGGATCCGGAATCGGTATCGCCGACATCAACGCCTGGGTATAAGGATGCAAATGCCTGCTAAAGAGATCATCTCGCGATGCCATCTCGACGATTTTGCCCAGATACATCACCGCGACGCGATCGGAGATGTGTTCGACGACGGCCAGGTTGTGGGCCACAAACAGATAGGTCAACCCCAGTTCTTGCTGCAAATCTCGCAAAATATTCAAGACCTGGGCCTGAATGGAGACATCCAGCGCCGAAACAGGCTCATCCAGAACAATGAATTCGGGTTGCAGCGCCAAAGCCCGGGCAATGCCGATACGCTGTCGCTGCCCGCCGGAAAACTCATGCGGGTATCGATGGGCGTGATAATCTTCCATGCCGACCTTGCGCAACGAATCGACGACATAATCGACCCGATCTTTGGCCGATCCGATGCGGTGAATTTTCAACCCCTCGGCGATCGATTCCCCCACGGGCAGCCGGGGATCAAGAGATGCGTAAGGGTCTTGAAAAACAATCTGCATTTTCTTGCGCATCTCTTTTAAGGTCCGGCCCTCTAGGTCAAACAAGTTGACATCGTCGTAATAGACGGAGCCACTGTTAGGATCAAGAAGCCGGATAATCGTGTGGCCAGCAGTTGTTTTGCCACAACCGGATTCACCGACAAGCCCCAACGTCTCGCCTTTTTTGATGGAGAAACTAATATCATCAACCGCTTTTACGTGATCGACAACCCGACGAAAAATCCCCCCCATGACGGGATAGTATTTGACCAAGTTTTCAACTCTGAGAAGAACTTTGTTTACATCATTCATTGTCTTCTGCCTGTTCCAAAGAAACGCCGTCGTTGTCTTGATACAACCAACAGCGGACGGTATGGTTTTTCTCTATTTCGATCAAGTCCGGCTCAACTTGATTGCAAATTTCCAGGTCGTTATCGATACGAGCCTGACAGCGGGGAGCAAATCGGCACGCGGATGGCAAATCGATCAGGTTTGGCACAGTTCCCGGAATGACCGCCAGGCGGTCTTTTACTTCGCCCAGCACCGGCACCGAGGCGATCAGGCCCTGGCTGTAGGGATGCAAGGGATTGGCGAAAAGGGTGCCGACATCCGTTTGCTCGATGATATGACCGGCATACATGACGGCGACACGGTCCACCGTTTCTGCAATCAAACCCAAGTCGTGAGTGATCAAGATGACCGCGGTATTGAACTTCTCCCGCAGTTCCAAGATTAGATCAAGGATTTGAGCCTGGATGGTCACATCCAACGCGGTGGTCGGTTCATCGGCAATCAACAAGCGGGGCTTGAGCGCCAAGGCCATGGCGATCATAATCCGTTGGGCTTGGCCTCCCGATAACTCGTGGGGAAAGGCGTGAGCTTTTTCTTCGGCATCCGGCATACTGACAATTTTGAGCAATTCAACCGCTTCTTGCCAGGCTTCTTTGCGAGACATATCACTGTGAATGCGAAAAACCTCGGCGATCTGGCTGCCCACCTTGAACACCGGGTTGAGGCTGCTCTGAGGTTGCTGGAAGATCATCGAGATACGATTGCCGCGCATATCGATGATATCTTTGGGATTCATCTCCAAAAGGTTATTCCCCTCAAAGTAGATTTCGCCATCTACGATTTCGCCGGGATCATCGACAAGCTGCAAGATCGAAAACGAGGTGACACTTTTCCCACACCCAGACTCACCAACAAGCCCTAGAATTTCACCGGGCTTGACGTGGAAATCAACACCATCAACAGCTTTGACAACACCGTCCTCGGTGAAAAAATAGGTTTTTAAATCTTTTACTTCTAATAGAGATTTATTGTTATGATCGGTCACAGTAGTTCTCCGATTATTGTTTCAAGCGAGGATCGATGGCATCGCGGAGACCATCCCCAAGTAAGTTGAACGCCAGCACGGTGATCATGATGGCCACACCGGGGAAAAAGACCAGGTGGGGGGCGGTGAAAACTTGATTCCGCTCCGAGCCCAGCATGGTGCCCCATTCCGGCGTGGGGGGTTGCGCCCCCAGGCCCAAGAAGGAAAGCGCGGCCGCTTCCAAAATGGCAGTAGCAATGCCCAGCGTTCCCTGCACAATCAGCGGGGGGATCGCGTTCGGTAGAATCCGGCGAAAGAGAATGTGCAGATGCCCGCCCCCAAGCGCTTGCGAGGCGGCGACAAATTCCTGCTCTTTGATGGAAAGCACGCTGGCACGCACCACGCGGGCATAGCGGGGGATGGAAACAATCGCGATGGCGAGCAAGGCGTTTTGCAAGCCCCTTCCCAGGACAGTCACAATGGCGATAGCCAGAAGCAGGGAGGGGAAAGCGAGCAACACATCCATGAAGCGCATAATGAAGTTGTCAACCCAGCCGCCCAAGTATCCCCCGATAGCTCCAAGCAAGGTGCCCACGACGATCGCAAAACCGACGGTCGTAAAGCCGATGAATAGAGATACCCTGGTGCCAAAAATGACGCGGCTAAACACATCGCGGACATTGCCATCGATGCCTAAAATATGCTGGGGTTGATCTTCGGGACATCCGAGCAGGTGAATGCAGGGGGCATCGCGCTTGCGAACATCTTCCTTGCCGATGAGAACTTCCTCGGGATCATAGGGAGCAATCAGAGGCGCGAAAATGGCAACTAGCACCAAAAAGATGAGAATGGTGCCTCCAATAACGGCAGAACGTTGCCGTCGGATGCTCTTTAACGTCACCCAGAACAAACTATTGGATCGATAATCCCGTTTCGATAAGGATTGTGAATTGGTTGTGATAGTCATGCTCTAATCCAATCTAATCCGCGGGTCAATAAGAACATAGGATAAATCAACGAGCAAATTCGCTCCGACATAGCCTATGGCGATAACCACCGTGAAGGCTTGCACAATAGGAAAATCGCGCGCCGTGATCGCTTCGAACAGCATCCGCCCAACGCCGGAGAGGCCAAAAATCGTTTCTGTTAGCACGGCCCCGGCAAATAGCGTCCCCAATTGCAAGCCGATGATGGTCGCAATCGGTAACAAGGCATTCCGAAAGGCGTGTTTGAGAATCACAAGCCATTCAAGCAGGCCCTTGGCGCGTGCTGTGCGGATGTAATCCTGGCGAAGCACCTCTAGCATGCTGGAACGGGTCATCCGAGCGATAATCGCCAACGGGATGGTGCTCAAGGCCAAAGAAGGCAGGATCAAGTGTTTGAGAACATCACCGAGAACTTCCCAGTCTCCTGTGATCAGGGAGTTGAACACGTACATGTTGGCAAAGAATTCCAAGAACTGGTATTTGAACGTGCCTTCCGTGACGCTCCAGTTGAAGACCTCGAAAAATGGTACCGGCATGATTCCCGCCGTGATGCGGCCAGATGGCGGCAGCCAGAGAGGCGTGTCGCGCAGCACCAGGGCGAAAACATAGGCCATCATCAAACCAAGCCAATAAACCGGCATAGATACGCCAACATTTGCCCAGATCATCGTGAGAACGTCGATGATCGAGTTGCGATTGATCGCCGATATGACCCCCAGGGGAATCCCAACGATGACGGCTAAAAACAAGGCGACCAAGCCCAACTCAATTGTGGTGGGCAAACGCTCGATCAAAATTACGGTTACCGGGCGACTAAAGCGAATCGATTCGCCAAAATCTCCTTGGACAATGTCTCGCATATAGATCCAAAACTGGACCGGAATGGGTTTATCTAAACCGTGTTCTCTGGTAAATCGTTCGCAAACCTCTGCCGAAGCTTTTTCGCCCAACATGGCTTTGCAGGGATCGCCAGGAATCGAGCGAGCAATCACAAAGGTAACAACAAGGATACCAATGAGAACAGGTATGGAATAAATAATCCGTCGTATCGTGTACTGAATCATAGGCTTTTTTGGGTATCACACGTAGAATGACGCGGGACAGCACATGTTGAGAACTTGTGCCATCCCGCGTTGGTTCGTTACCTAGCAAACGGGCATTAAGGCATTAATGTATAGGGATTACTCCTCTACATTCATTAAGCCGTCCCACAAGTAGGAGTAGTATTCCCAGGCGCCGGTGTTGCCGACGTGATAGGGATTTGAAGCATCGATGCCCGCGCCGAAGGAGGCGACAACATCGGTAGCATCAAAGTCAGAACCGTCGTGGAACTTGACGCCTTCGCGCAGGTAGCAGGTCCATTCGGTCAGCTCGTCGTTAGCAACACACTCGGTTGCCAGAGCAGGCTCGGGTCTACCCTCGGTGTTGTAGCGATAGAGTCCTTCAAGCACCTGCTGGCAGGCAGCGAGTGATTCACCATCGGTCTCATCGGCACAGAACAAGCTGATCGGTTCAGCATTTTGCATGAAGACCAGGGTGTCATCACCTGGATCAATCAGTCGCATGATCGGGGAACCGAAAGGCGGGTTATTGACGCCTTCCATGCCGGCCCGAGCAGCGTACGCCGCGCTGGAGTGCACAACGGGCACCATCGGGACGTTCTCTTTGATCGCGTTGTTCGCTTCAGCGTAGAGGCCAAGAGCATCCTCGGGGTTAGCAATCTGAGAAGCTTCCTCAAGCGGTTCGTAAATCTCGGGGAAGGGCTCGCCAAATTGCGGGTTATGCTGGCTGAAGTGGAAGTCCAAGAAGTTGGTCGGGTGGGGGTAGTCACCGGTCCAGCCAAGCAGGTAGATACCGTCAAGGCGTCCTGAGGTGGACTCGTCGATGAACTCGCCGGATTCCATCACCACAACTTCAGCTTCGATGCCCAAATTGTCCCGGAGTTGGGTTTGCAGCTCAACGGCCACATCGCCCGGTCGCGGCAGGTAGTCGCGATAGACATCACGGTAGTAAATGGACGTTTCGAAACCATCGGGGTAGCCGGCGTCAGCGAGAAGCTGTTGCGCAGCAGCCAGATCAAAGTCGTACCAGGCCTCACCCTCACAGCCACCGGCGATGTTGCAGGGGGTAAAGTGAGAAGCGACCTCAGACCCGGAGGGGTAGAAATTGTCGACGATGCGTTCGCGGTCAATACCCATCGCGAGAGCCTTGCGAACATCAAGATTGTCGAAAGGCTCGAAGGTGTTGGTCATGGCAATGTAGAGGATGTTCGGAGCGGGCAGAGGCACAACTTCCAGGTTGGGATCTTCCTCGACCAGTTCAATGTCCTCTTCGGTAATGTTGGTAATGTAATCTACTGTACCGGATTGGAGCTCAAGCAATCGAGCAGCGGACTCGGTCGACCAGCGGAAGACCAAGGTTTCGGCTTTGGCCGGTTCGCCCCAGTAATCATCAAAGCGTTGATAGACAATGCTGTCACCGCGGTTCCAGGACTCCAGAGCGTAAGCGCCGGTTCCAATAGGGTTTTCCAACAATTCTCCGCCACCGCCAGTCTCAGCATAGTGCTCGCTGGGTTGAACGGCGAAAACGTTGAAGGCCATCTTGGCGATGAAGGCAGGGTCTGGCTTGCAGAGGGTGAACTTGACCGTAAGATCATCAACTGCGGCGACTTCCAGAACCTTGCCGCCATAGTCGCAGCTTTCTGCTGAGATAGAGGTGGGTTGATAAGCACCAGCCTCTTCCTCAGTTTCCTCACCATCTTCTGCAGCGGCTTCTTCCTCGGCAGGCTCTTCATCTACGGCTTCTTCTTCAGTAGCCGCTTCTTCGGCTACTTCTTCAGCTACTTCTTCTACTTCTTCGGCAATTTCTTCTACTTCGCCCGGTTGACAAGCGGTTAGAAGCATACCGGCCAGCAAAAGAACAGCCAGTAAAAGATATAAAGGTTTGAATTTCATACTCTCTTCCTCCTACAAAATTGATAGAAACAAACAAATTGGCTAAAAACAGTAACGTTATCGATGCGTCCTCCTTTCTAACACTACGCCGATAAGTTAAGGGTACTACTTTTGATTATAAGCAACTCCGCGCCCCTGTCAATTGCCCCAAACTGCGCTTAACGCTTTTTTTATTCAACGGTCGGTCTGGGCTTCAATAAACCCCATATTTATGAAATCAACATGTTATAATTTCTGCCAATAGGACTTGCGCGCTTGAAACTTCGGAAGTCTTAAACAGCAGTTTTTTGCCCAACAAACTGTTTGTTATCAGCGAGCCGACTTTACACATCAAGAACATTTCAGGGACTTCCGAAGTCTGTAACCTGATAAACCGCGTAAGAGATGTCATCACCGGAATACAGCTATGGCCCAAATTGACAGATTATCTCACAAGATCGAAAAAAAAGCCCGACGCATGGGCTTTCAACTTGTGGGGACCACAACGCCCGAACCACCTGCTCATCTGGATGTTTACCAATCCTGGCTGCAAGCTGATCACCATGCCGGGATGGGCTGGATGGCCCGCCAAAGAAACCGGGAGCGGCGGGCCGATCCGCGGCTGATTCTCCCGGAATGCAGGTCGATTCTAGTTTTGGGGGCTCCATACCAACCATCACCCCCGGTGGAAGAGGGGCGAAAGAGTGAGGGAAACATCGCCTGCTACGCCTGGGGAGACGACTATCACGACGTGCTGCCCGACCGGCTCCAGGCCTTGGTGACCTTCATCGAGAAACAAGTCGGCCCTCCCGTTGCCAACCGCTGGTACACCGACACGGGTCCAATCCTGGAGCGGGAACTGGCCCAACGGGCCGGACTAGGCTGGATCGGCAAGAACACCAACCTGATCGATCCCCGTTGGGGCTCATACTTCTTCTTGGCCGAAATCCTGCTCAACCTGCCACTGGCGCCTGACGCGCCTTTCACCGAAGACCGCTGCGGAAGCTGCACCCGCTGCATCGAGGCCTGCCCGACCGGCTGTATCCTGCCCAATCGGACCATCGACGCCAACCGCTGCATTTCCTATCTGACCATCGAGTTGAAAGAGGCCATCCCCTCCGACCTGCGCCCCAAGCTGGGCAACTGGATCTTCGGCTGCGATGTCTGCCAACAAGTCTGCCCCTGGAATCAACGCTTTGCTCATCTTCCTGAGGACGATATCTTCAATCCCCGCGACGAGATCATCGCCCCCAACCTGATCGCGGAAATGCAGCTCAGCCCCGAAGAATTCAATCGAAAATTCAAGGGCAGCCCAATCAAACGGGCCAAACGGCGGGGCTATTTGCGCAATGTGGCCGTGGCGCTGGGCAACACCGGGGACTCTTCCGCTGTCCCTGCCCTGGCGCAGGCCATCCAAGACCAAGAGCCCCTGATTCGGGGGCACGCGGCTTGGGCCCTGGGCCAAATCGGCGGCGAGAAAGCCCAAGTCGCCCTACACAGTGCTGCCCAGACCGAATCCAACTTCCAAGTGAGTCAAGAAATTCGAAAAGCGCTAAACCATTAAGGCCTGATTCCCCCTCATAACAACAAAAAGGAGAGCCCCGCAAGTTACGCGGGGCTCTCCTTTTCTCGCTCCTATCGGCGATCCTCAATATCCCCTGATGAATTGCCATAAACATTGTTGTTCTCTAAAATAGGGTTGGTCGTTCCCTCCATATAGATGCCCCATTGATTGCCCGTGCATTGATTGTTCTTGACCAGCCCCGAAGCGTTATGGAAAAAGGCGATCCCTGCTTCTCCATTATCCGTGAAGACGTTATTTTCAATTGTGCTTTGAGCATCTTGCCGAACAATTAGGCCGGAGAGTCCGTTACCATTGCACTGGTTGCGCCGGACGATCGTATTGCTGGTTCCTGAAAGGCGCATGCCCACGTTTTCATTCTCGCTGCATGTGTTATCTTCGAACGTGGGCGTCGATTCATCGTTAGCACTCAAGCCGTGAAGTCCATTTTGAGTGGATTGATTGAACCTGACCGTGCCGCCGCTGGTACCAAAGAAGACGATACCGCTCTCTGTATTGTTCTGGACGATATTGTTCTCCAACGTCACCTGGGCTTGATCTTCCACCCCAATACCGTGCAAGCCATTGCCCGTGCTGGTGCAATTGCGCACCATCCCCTGGCTATCTTCAAAAAAGACAATGCCCGACTCACCGTTGTCAGCAGTACGATTATCTTCCAGGGTGACATTGGCCTGTCCATCCATGGAAATGCCGTGGAATCCATTCTGGGACGCTTCATTTCCCCGAGCCGTCCCAACAGTATTGTCAGTAAATCGAATCCCGCTTTGCCCACTTGCCCGGATGGTATTGTCGGTCAAAGTGGTCTGAGCATTGTCATTAGCGCTAATCCCGTGGAGGCCATTATCATAAATGAGATTATTCTCAACCGTACCACTACTTTCCCCGAAATAGGTGATCCCATTTTCGCCATTATCGTGCACCTCATTTGACGAAATGGTCACATTGGCCTGGCCGCCGAGTTCGATGCCATGGAGACTGTTCTGGTCCATCAGATTGGATTCAATTGTACCGGTCGTGTTGCCCCACAGCAGGATACCGTCACCGCCGCGCCCATCTTCATCGCTCCACACGCCGCCGGTAAAACGGCTGGATTTAATCTCGATCTGGGCATCTTCAATATGGAGGACATTGGCCCAGACCGTGCCGGTATATTCAAACGTGATTCCCTCCACGCGAATTTGCCCCGGTCCGAAGAAACGCACCAGGGCGCCCTCGGTGGGGCTCCCGGTGATGATGCTTTGGTCTTTCCCCGCCCCGATCAAGATGATTCCCTTCTCGATCTTCAGCATTCGCCCTAGGGCGTAAGTACCCGGGTCGAGCATAATCGTCGAATTGGGCGGCACCTCGGCGACCGCGTCGTACAGAGTAGCATAGTCTCCGCTCCCATCCGGAGCGATGCGCACGGTGACGGGCAAAGGCGTCGGCGTGATCGTTGGAGTCGCCGTGGCGGTGGGCGTGAAGTCGGGCGTCCACGTCGCCGTCGGCGCCAGGGCTGTTTGGGTGGCGAACACCTCTGCGGCGACCTGGGTGGGGTCGATCGCACCCGTCAGAAGCGGTGCGTTACAGGCCAAGGCAGCCAAAAAGAGAAGTACAACTGGGAAGGATAGGGACATCTTTTTCATCTAGACACCTCGAAGGTTAAAATATCTAATCTAGCTAAGAAAACGAAATCCTATCCCCCTTGTTACGGAGTTGTGACGAAACCTAACCTCATGATCCTACAGCTTGATGCTTTTGACCAGCCAGGCCAGGACGAAAAAGGCTGTAGCGGTGAGCACAATTGCCGGGCCGGAGGCCACGTTGACATAATAAGAAATATACAGCCCGATCACCCCCGCGGCGGAGGCAAAGGCCGCTGCCAGAATCATCATGATCGGCAGGCGTTTGGTCAGCAGGTAGGCGGTCGCCGCCGGGGTAACCAGCATGGCAACCATCAGGGCGACGCCTACGGTTTGCAGCGAGACGGCGATGGTCAGGGCGATCAGGATCAATTGGAGGTACTCCAGCACGGTGGTGGGCATCCGCAGGGTGGCCGCAAGAATGGGATCAAAGGTCAGGACGAGGAACTCTTTGTAGAAAGCTAAAACCAGCAAGACGATTCCCCCGCCGAAGAGGCCGATCAACCATAACTGACGCGCTGAGACTCCCAAAATATCTCCAAACAGAAAGTGTGTCAAATCGACGGTGTAGCTTTGCACCGTCGAAATGATCGCGATCCCCAAAGCAAACATGCCCGCAAAGATGATCCCGATGGCGGTATCCTCCTTGACTTTGGCCCCCTTACTGATCGCGCCAATGCTCAGGGAAGCGACGATGGCCGTGCCTGTGCCCCACCAGAAGAGAGGCGCCTTGGCCCCGCCGGTGACCAGATAGCCGATCGCTACCCCGGGCAGGATGGAGTGTGCCAAGGCGTCGCCAAAAAAAGCCATACCGCGCAGAACCACGTAGGTGCCCATGGTGGCGCAAACCACACCGGTGAGCACGGCGGCAAAAAGGCCACGCAGCATAAAGGGGTAACGGAAAGGGGTCACGAGAAACTCAATCCAGGGCATTGTCGCCTCCTCCGCAGCAGGTATCGCTGATTGCCAGGGTATCCACGTCGCCGTTGACAATGTGGACGTGTCCGCCGTAGGCTTCTGTCAATAACGAGCGCGTCAGCACTTGCTCGGAAGGCCCAAACCCGACGATGCGACCTTTGAGCAGCATGATGCGATCAAAGCGTTCGGCGGCCAATTTGAGATCGTGCATCGAAACCATCAGGGTCACGTTTTGCTCCCGGAGGGTGTCGAGCACCTGGAAGATGCTCTCCTGGGAGGGGACATCCAGGCCGGTGAGTGGCTCGTCCATGAGCATCAGTTCGGCCTCCTGAGCCAAGGCGCGGGCGATGAACATGCGCTGCTGCTGTCCCCCGGAGAGTTCGCTGATCTGACGCTTGGAAAGGTAATCCAATCCAACGACATCGAGGGCCTGATGAACCTCCCGCCAATCCTTGGCCGTGGGCCAGCGGAAGGGGCCCAGCTTGCCCACCCGCCCCATCATGACGACATCGGCGACGGTGACGGGAAAGCTCCAGTCGACCTGGCTGCGCTGGGGCACGTAGGAGATGCAGATATGCCCGCCCGGTTCGTGCCCGTAAATCTTGACCGAACCTCGGGAGGGCTCCAAAACCCCGGCAATGACTTTGAACAACGTGCTTTTGCCCGCCCCATTAGGGCCAACCACGGCTACGCGCTGCCCGGCCATCAGGTTGAAACTGACGTCTTCCAAAGCCTGTGTGCTGTTGTAGCGCACGTCGACTCCCTCGAGCGCCAGAATCGGCGCGTCGGGTTGGTGCGGGGCGTATTGGCGCGATAGCGCTGTCTTTCGTAATGCTTGCCAGAATTGGGTCATGGTTTTCGATTTCCCAAGATGCGATGACTATCAAAAATGCTGCTATTGAAGAATGAACCACAGATGAAAAGGATGAACACAGATTTATAAAACCTTTTTCTATTCCTGGATTCTCAGTTTCCTTATTTCAACGCTTCGACGATCGCTTCGACATCGTAGCGGATGAAGTCCAGATAAGTGTCCGCTTCTCCGCCGGGGGGCGTCAGCGAGCCAAAGTAAAGCGGCACAAGTTGTACGCCGGTATCTTCAGCGAGGCGCTCGGAGAGGGTCGGATCGAAGTCCATGCCCACGAAAATAGCCTTGACATCATACTCGCGAATAGCGTCCTGAAGTTGGGCCAATTGCTGGCCGGAAGGTTCTGCCTCGGTGGTGGGCGCGTCGATCACAGCGCCAATTTGCTCGAAGCCGTACACGTCGGCGAAGTAGCCAAAAGAGGTGTGATCGGTGACCAATTTTCGATTCTCAGCCGGAATTTGCTCGACCTGCTCTCTAACCCAAGCATCCAGGGCTTTCAACTCAGCCCGGTAGGCGTCGGCGTTGGCCTGATATGTGGAAGCGTTGTCCGGATCCAGGCGGGTCAACGTCGTCTCGATATTCTCTGTCCAGACGATCACGTTGTTGGGATCGAACCAAACATGGGGGTCAGCGCCTTCATGTCCGTGGCTTTCCTCTTCATGCATCTCTTCCTCTTCTTCGTCATGTTCGTGGGCATCATCAAAATAGCGTAATGCAATTCCTTCGGAAACGTGGACAAGTTCGACTTCGTCACCGGCGTTCGCAATGAGATCATCGAGAAATTCCTCCAGGTCGAGGCCGTTGGCAAAGACGACATCGGCTTCGTTTACAGCAACAATATCCTGAGGCGTGGGCTCATAGGCGTGGGGATTGGCGCCGGGTGCCAGCATGACGGTCAGATCAATGGCTTCCCCGCCGACTTCGGCGACGACATCCCCGACGAAGGTGGTCGTGGCGACGACTTGCAGTTTGCTGCCCCCCTCTTCGGACTCGGTCTGCGCAGGAGCGCAGGCGGAGAGGGCAAGGAGCGAGGAAATGATAACTGCAAAAAGAGAGAAGGGTTGCTTTTTGGTAGACATATTCATCCTTTGTTTAGACGTATTCATTCTTTCGTTTGACAAGTTTTACATTGACCGAACAATTGCAGCCAGTGATCGTTGACCTGGTAGCCGCTTTCCTCTTCCACGCGGGCGATCAAAGGGTGGAGATCGTCACCGTCGAAGAAGACCATCCGGCCGCAATCCTCACAAATCAGCAAATGCTGGTGGCCGCTAAAGGCGGCGATGTAAGACTTGCACTCTTCCGGCTGGTGGACGCGTTGAATCAGGTGCAACTCCTCGAGGGTCTCCAGGGTGCGGTAGACGCTGACCAGCCCCAGAGAGGGGTATTCCTCCCGGGCCAAATCGAAAATTTCGGTCGGGTTCAAGGCCCGGCGGCTGTCCGCCAGGACGCTGATCACGGCTTTGCGCGGCTCAGTGAGACGATAATCATTTGCTTGCAAACAATCCAGCCAGGTTTCTTCGCGTTTGGTATCCATTTGTATGCTTTAGGTTTCTAAATGAAATTGAAAATCATTTTCATTATGATTATAGCCAAGATTCCCCATCTGTCAAGCGGTTATCGCGATCAAAAAAAGCTAAAGATAAAATCAGATCAATCGAATAGCAGGATCTAGCTACCCATCACTTTGAGCTGTCCGTCGGTCGAGTTCCCGAAGTGAAACGAGGGAGTATCGAGACCAGGACAGCGGCAAACCTGGGTTTCGATATATTTTCTCACGCTGTTCGAAAACACTTGCCAACGGCATGCTTCGCAAACCGGCGTTTTGCCGCTTTTTTTGAAAGTGATAAGTGGCTGACAGCAGGATTACAAATCTGTATTGATCCTATTCATCTGTGGCTTGTATATTTCCAACACGTTCTTCCAGGAACAAGTGTTGGGGCCCTTCAGGCACAGTCCTCACCGGGAGCAGGAGACCACCGCCAACCGATATATTTCTGGAGAGCATGGAGCCTCGAGCAACGCGCTTCCCCATCCCCTTACTTCTGTGATATGATCAAGGAGAAGCACAAATGGCAAACTGATTACTGGAAAGGAGTTCTATCTGGAAGAAGAAAAAACGTTACGAGGATTAGTTATTAGCACACAATCGGGTTTCTACACCGTGGAGACAGAAGAAGAAGGCCTAATTGTTTGCCAACTAAGGGGGCGATTGAAACAAGGTCCCAAGACGGGAGATATTATTGCTCTGGGGGATTGGGTTCAGATCACCCTGCTCGATGAAGAGGAGGGCACCGGCATGATCGAGGAGATCGAAGAGCGGGAAAATATGTTCACGCGCATGGCGCCAACGGCTCGGGGCGAGTATCAACAAATTTTGATCGCCAACGCCGACCAGGCCGTCATCGTGTTCGCTTGCCAAGATCCTGAGCCGCGCCTGCGCATGTTGGACCGCTTCTTGATCGTGGCCGAAAAAGCACACATCCCCCCTTTCATTGTTTTCAACAAAGTCGATCTCGTCGGCATCAAAACCGCCAAGAAGCTCTTCGGCCATTATAAAGAGATCGGCTACCCGGTGCTGTATACCTCTGCCCAGACGGGTAAGGGCGTCAATCAACTGCGCAAACAGTTGACCGGCAAGGTCTCGATATTAGCCGGTCCGTCGGGGACGGGAAAATCGAGTCTGTTGAACGCGATCCAACCAGCGTTGGGCCTGCGTGTCCGGGAGGTCAGCGAAGCGACCAAAAAGGGACGCCACACCACCGTCTACCGGCAGATGTTCCCCCTCGAGGGTGGCGGTTACGTGGCCGACACCCCCGGCCTGAAGGCGTTCGGGTTGTGGGACATCCACCCCGAGGAGGTGGACGGTTATTTCCCCGAAATTAGTGAATTGGTTGCCGATTGCAGATTCAGCAACTGCAAACACTTGCAGGAACCCGGCTGTGCGGTAAAGAAAGCCGTGCAAGAGGGGCGCGTCCACCCCGAGCGGTACGAATCCTACCTGCGAATGCGTTGGGTGGAAGAGGAGAAGATCGACTGGCTGTGATGCCACACCACTAGCCAACACTGCGTGCATCGCATGCATGCCTTTGGACAAAGACGAACAAATAAAAAGGCGGCTGTTGAAGCCGCCTTTTTCGTGTTATCCTTTGGGCTCTATGGAGACGATCAAACGATTTTTGACACCCTCTTACCAGAGCAACATTTTCAAGTTCTACGTCTACCGGATTCTTTACAACTTCATGCCCTTCCTGCCCGTATGGGTGATTTTCTTGCAGGAGAAGCACGGCCTCAGCCTGACCCAAATCACGCTGATCGACACCGCGTTTTGGCTGACTATGGCCCTGACCGAGGTGCCCACCGGCGCGGTGGCGGACACGCTGGGACGCAAGTTGTCCCAGGTAATCGGCCTGGTGATGGCGACGGGATCGGTGCTGATGTTCGCCCTTGCGCCCAGCTTTCTCTTGCTGATGGTGGCGAATTCGCTCTGGGCCGCGGCACTGACCTTCATCTCCGGCGCAGATCTAGCTCTGTTTTACGACACCTTCCGGGTTCTCGATAAGGAAGACACCTATCCTGCCCACCGCGGGCGGCTCTCCGCCGTGGTGCTGGCATCCATTGCAGTGAGCAGCGGATTGGGCGGCCTGATCGGCCAGGTCAGTTTGATCGCTACGTTCTGGGTTACTCTGGCAGTGATGCTCCTTGCGACGCTCTTTCTGCTGCTGCTCAAAGAGCCGCCCCAGGAACTCGACCCTGAATCGGGGCAGAAGATCACCTATGCGAATACGCTGCGGATCTCGTGGAAGGCAATCCGCCGGGAACCGTCTTTGCGCTGGGCCCTGCTCTATTCCAACCTGCTCCCGCTGATGGGCGCGGCCGTGCGGATCACCTTCATCCAGCCGCACGGCCTGGCAGTGGGGCTGCCGATCGCGGCCTTGGGCTTCGTCACCATGGGATTGCGCGCTTTTCAAATCATGGGGTCGGCATCTTCGGGCCGGGTAGTCGATAAGTTCGGCAAGTGGAACTGGATGGCCCTAGCCGCGGCGATCACCTTTGTAGGGCTGATCGCCCTGGGAGGGTTCAATTCGCTTTGGGGCATCTTGTTTTTTGCCCTAAGCGGATTCGCCGTCTCGGCGACGCGGCCGCTGGTCGAGGGCCTGATCCTCAGCCGGACGCCGGGCGCGGTGCGAGCGACGATTTTATCGGTGGATTCGCTGATCTTCCGGGTGATGCTCGCCGCGGTGGAGCCGGGCGTCGGGATTATCGCCGACCGTTACGGGTTGCCGACGGCGTTCCTTTTAATGGGAGCGAGCTTCGGTGTGCTGATTCTGGTCGTCATGTTGCGGTGGTGGAGAGTCAACCAAATCGAGGAATAAGGAACACAGATCGTTTTTATATCTACGTTTTCTCGATGATGCTGGTATCATAAAGGAAGAGCGAGACGAGAAAGGAGTATAGCGATGTTCGAAACAGATCGTGAGCGCGTTTTCTCCGGGATTCAACCCTCGGGTGACTTGCATTTAGGCAATTTGGTCGGAGCGCTGAGAAATTGGGTCCAAATGCAGGATGAACGCTTATGTTTTTATAGTATTGTCGACTACCATGCCATCACGGTGCACCAGGACCTCCAGGCGCTGCATCGGGCCACCCGCGAGGTGGCGATGGTGTTGATCGCCGCCGGGATCGACCCCGAGAAGGCGACGTTGTTCGTCCAGTCGCATGTCCAGGAGCACGCCGAATTGTGCTGGATTTTGAACTGTATCACCCCGGTCGGCTGGCTGGAGCGGATGACTCAATACAAGGATAAATCGGCCAAGCAGGAAAGCGTCAGCACGGGTTTGCTCGATTATCCCGTCTTGCAGGCTGCCGATATTTTGATCTACCAGTCGCATTACGTTCCCGTCGGCGAGGATCAAGTCCAACACGTCGAGTTGACCCGGGACATCGCCCGGCGGTTCAACCATCTCTACGGCGAAACGTTCGTGATCCCCGAGGTGGAGATTCCCCCAGTGGGTGCCCGGATCATGGGGCTGGATGACCCCCTGGCCAAGATGAGCAAGAGCACGGCGGACGAAAAACCGGGCCACGCCATCCGCTTGCTGGACCCGCCGGACGTTTTGCGCAAAACGATCATGAGCGCGGTGACCGATTCGGGCAGGGAAATTCGTTTTGACCCGCTCAAGCCGGGGATCACCAATTTACTGACGATTTATCAGGTCTGCACGGATCAATCCGGCGAGGAGATTGAGGCCCATTTCGATGAGATGGGGTACGCCGATTTGAAGCGCGAAGTGGCCGACGCGGTGGTAGAATATTTGGCCCCCATTCAAGAGCGCTATCAAGAATTGGGCGACTCCCCGGAGGAAATCGAAGCGATTCTGCGCCAGGGCGCCGAGAAGGCCAAGCCTTACGCCCAGAAGACGCTGGCGACGGTCAAAGAGCGGGTTGGGTTGGGGTGAAGCAGGCATCACCCCAACCTTCGCCCTCCCCGTGATGAAGATTAAGAAAATAATTGGGTAATAGCTTTTCGCACCGTCCGCCAGGCGGT
>CAZXXW010000076.1:0-16667 GCA_964644835.1 uncultured Anaerolineales bacterium | reverse complement strand
CTGCTAATCAAAAGACATAACACATCATCTCCATCGGCGATCAATTTTGATTGCCACATCCCCTTCTCATCCATCTGGGCGAATGTTTTCTCCCAGATCAGGGTCATCTTTACTCTCTATTCTTTTTGTAAGGTGCGAAATTTAGGCTTATTTACATCAAACAAGGTACTATTTTGCCAAAGATAAGGCACTTGTTTTCCGAATGCCAGGCGCTTATTTACCAATTTTAAGGCGCTATTTTTCTAAAAACAAAGCGCTTGTTTTCAAGTAGCTTTTTCAGCGGCCATGCTCTGCCCGCGTGCGGGCGCCAGCGAGATAGAGCAGCCGTGCCACGGCAACAACAAGCCAGAGAATCCACCAGGTCACAGCAATGGGCACGACCACTTTAGTCCACTGGCCGCTATCGAAATAGAAAAATATGTCTTCGGGGACAATGACCCAGCGGCTCTCGACCTCTTTGACAAAATAGGTTGACCGCCGGAAGGTTTCGGTGTTGAAATACAAGTAGTGGAAGTAATCGTGCTCGTCCACGTCGATGAGAATGCTCAGGGAAATTCGAGGTTGGGGTTCCAGGTCCGGCGGCTGCCGGCGTAAACCGGTCAAAGCAGCATAGGTTTGTTCGTCGCCTTCTTTCAAAACGGTCTCCAGAGCGCGGGCAACCTCACCGGGGGAATAATATTTCTGGGCGTACTCGGGGGTGAAGTAAGCCTGATCGTAGCGAAACCGGGCGTAGATCGTCATCCCCAGAATGTAGAGGCCAATAAGTATCAGCGGGGTGAGCATCAGGGCGACAAAATAATAGGCCTGTAATTTATTGATTTTTTCATTCATTGAAATCTCCTTAGATTATTTTGATTTAGGGTGCTGGGCAAAAAATATCCAGATTAGGTCTGTGGCGCTGAATGCCTCGGTCGTACCGCCGAGACGTTCGCCAAACTCCGAGTCGGGGCAGATGCGCCCGGCCTTGGCAACCAATAAGAAGGGAGCCGGTCAGCAGATTCAGAACGGGTAAAAGCCCCAAGTTTCGAGCCCAGCCGATCATAAAGAATCCTCACAGGTCAAATCTCTCCAGGCTTAATTCTACAGCAAAAGGGAACTTTTTTCTCGCTGGTTTGTAAAGCGTGATCAAACTCTTGAACAAGCAAGGTTGACGATCTACAATATAAGCGTGTCCCTCTGTCCCCAGAAAAAGAATACTTTATCGGGAATCCAGAAGACCTGAAATAGAATTGCCTGTTTTCCTGGCTTCCTGAGAGAGGAAAAAGTGAAACGATGCGTAAAGAAGAACAAGCAATAGCAGAAGGCGTTTTGTATACGGACCAGTACCAATTGACCATGGCACAATTGTATTACCGCATGGGCCTGCACGAGCGCCCGGCTCAATTCGACCATTTTTTCCGCAGCTATCCCAATTACGGCAACCATCAAGCCGGGTACTGCATCAACGCCGGCTTGGCCTGGCTGTTTGATTGGATGGAGGAGGCCCATTTTCGCGGCGAGGAGATCGAGTACTTGCGCGCTCAGGAAAGCCCCAGTGGGAAACAGATTTTCGATGATGATTTTCTTGCTTGGTTGGAGAACAACGGCCACTTCAACAGCCTGACCATTCAAGCGATTCCCGAAGGTCGGGTGGTGCATCCCAACGTGCCCCTCACCGTGGTGCAGGGTCCCCTGGCCATCGCTCAGATTCTGGAGACCTCCCTGCTCAACCATCTCAACTACCAGACGTTGATCGCCACCAAAGCGGCGCGTATCTCCCAGGGAGGCAGGGGACGTCCGCTGCTGGAGTTCGGCCTGCGCCGCGGCCCGGAGCGGGGTGCCAACGCGGGGACGCGTGCCGCGCTAATCGGCGGCGCCGATTTCAGCTCCAACGTTGGCGCGTCCAAGGTGGTCGGCATGCCCCCGAAAGGGACCCATGCCCACAGCATGGTTCAGGTCTTCATCGCCCTGGGCGAGAGCGAACTTGACGCCTTCCGCGCTTATGCGGACGTCTACCCCGAGGATTGCCTGCTGCTGGTGGACACAGTCAACACCCTGGAGAGCGGGGTCCCCAACGCGATCACCGTCTTTGAAGAACTCAGGCGCAAAGGGCACGAGCCCGTCGGCATCCGCCTCGATTCCGGTGACCTGGCCTTTTTGAGCATCCAGGCCGCCCGGATGCTGAACGAGGCAGGATTTGAAGATGTCTCCATCGTGCTCTCCAACCAGTTGGATGAGCTTGTCTTGTGGCAGATTCTGACTCAAATCGAACGAGAAGCGCATCATTATGACGTCGATCCCCACAAGCTGATCAACCGGCTTGTTTACGGCGTTGGCACCAGTCTGATCGCCTCTGACGGTCACCCGGCGTTGGACGGAGTCTACAAACTGGTGGCCGTGCGCGAGAATTCAAACTGGATCCCGGCGTTGAAGCTGTCCGAAAACCCGGACAAAGTGCCTCAGCCCGGCCACAAACGCGTCTGGCGGCTCTATGATCAACGCGGCAAAGCCACCGCCGACTTGCTAAGCCTGGATGATGAAGATCCCCGCCAGGAAGACGAGATCACCCTGCACCATCCCGTCAAACATCATTCTTATCGACAACTTGATTCCGATTCGATCTCGAAGATGGAGACGTTGCTGGAAGATGTGATCGTCGATGGCGAGGTCGTCTACGATTGGCCCAGCCTGGAGGAGATTCGAGCCACAAGGGACGATGATCTAGAGAAATTAGACTCCGGCGTGCGGCGGATTGTCAATCCTCACATCTATCACGTCTCGCTGACATCCAAGTTGTGGGACCTGAAACAGGAGCTGATCAAGAGTATTTAGATGTATAATGGATATGAGGCGATTCTAGCTTTCTTGATGAACAGATGAACGAATACAAATTGATCACCGAGACGATCCTGGAACACTATCCTGACACCCAGGCGATTTACGTTTATGGGACTTATGGCACCGCGGATGAATGGCCCGACAGTGATATCGACATCGCTGTGTTGCTACCGCCAAAACAAGCCAAGGAGGCCCGGTATTTGGCCGTGAGCGACTTGCGCTTCGAGTTGGAAGCAGCGCTGAAAAGAAAGGTCGATCTGGTCAATTTGCGCCGGGTTCCCACCGTGCTCCAGAAGGAAGTCATCGCAGCCGACCGGCGAATTTACTGTTCCGATGGCTATGCCGCCGATGAATTCGAGATGTTGACCCTCTCATATTACCAAAAGTTGAATCAAGAGAGGGCCGAGATCATCGAAGACATCTTGGAAACGGGGAGGATCATCAAATGATGAACGACATTGTTTTGAACAAGAAAGAGAGCATCGAACGGTGCATCAAACAAATCGAGACCTTCTATGCCTTGCCGCGTGAACGCCCTTTCGAAGAAGATCGATTGATACAGGACGCGATTGCGGCCAATTTACAGCGCGCTTGCGAACAATGTATCGATCTAGCCAATCACACCATCAAAGTCAGAAAGCTTGGTCTCCCCAAAGAGTCCCGGGAGAGTTTTCGCTTGCTGGCTAAAAACGATATCATCCCATCTGAACTTGCATCCAAGCTAGAAGGGATGGTCGGCTTTCGGAATACATTGGTGCATCAATATCAAGATTTGGATGTCGAGTTGATGGTGGATGTGATCGAGAATCATTTGGATGATCTGGTTGACTTTACAAATTTGATCATCAAAGAATTCAACAAGAAGAGGCGATAGCAACGCACTTAGGACGAATTGATGAAGAACAAGATCAGCCCAGTCAATCGCTCGAAAGACAAAGCCCGCCGATACTACAACCGCCTAAGCCCGTGGTACGACATCATCACTGGGAGTGAGGCGCCATTCCGCCAGACGGGCTTGACAATTCTATCTGCCCAGCCAGGAGAGCGGATTCTTGAAATCGGCTTTGGTACAGGGGAATGCCTGGTCGCTTTGGCAGAGACCGTCGGAAGGGATGAATTCGTCTACGGGATCGAGCTTTCCGATGGCATGATCGCACAGGCCCAGCAACGGCTGGCCGAATCAGGCCTGGAGGGACAGGCGAGCCTGCTGCTGGCCGACGGTGCCCAAGCCCCCTTTACAGCGAGCAGCTTCGACGCCATTTTCATGAGCTTCACCCTGGAGTTGTTCGACACGCCCGAAATCCCCGTGGTGTTGCAACAATGCCGACGCTTGCTGCGTCCGCGGGGCCGTCTGGGCGTGGTCAGCCTGGTCAAGACCGAAAGCCCTGATCTAGCCGAGCGGATCTACGAGTGGTTCCATCAACAAATGCCCGTGGCAGTCGATTGCCGACCGATCCGAGTCCAGGAATCCCTGCGCCGGGCCGGATTTGCCATCCAGCATGTTGTCCATGAATCGATGTGGGGGTTGCCGGTCGAAAGTATCCTAGCGAGGAATACAAGCATCTAAACCTGTTCGCACGCCATAATCAACCGAAACGATATCTTAAACACAAAAGAACGGGATTGCTCCCGTTCTCTCTGTGGGCGGTATTGGACTCGAACCAACGACCTTTGCGATGTCAACGCAACGCTCTAACCAACTGAGCTAACCGCCCCAAAGCGAGGCATATTATAACCATTGTGATCGTAAATGGCAAGTCAAAAATTAGGGCAAAAAATTATGGGGGTTGACTTTTGTGCCACCGTAGGCCATTACGAAGTGGAGATGCGGGCCGGATGAATTGCCGGTAACTCCCATGGTGCCAATCGTAGCACCTTGATAAATACTCTCACCGCAACCGACATAGACCTGATCTAAGTGGGCGTAGAGGGTCTGCCAATCGTTACCGTGATCAAGGACAATTAGGTTGCCATAACCAAGATTACTCCAGCCGGCATAGACGACAACGCCATCATCAGCAGCAAAGATAGAATGGCCTACATTGCCGGCGATATCAATAGCAGGGTGGTTCGCAGCAGGATCATAATCATACCCGCCGACATAATGCTCCGGAGCCGGCCAGATGAACAACCCATCGCCAACAACGCCTTCGGTGAGTTCACCGCAGTGGCCGGGGCCATAGGTTCGGGCGACAGCAGGATTGCTCCGGGGGATGCGCGGCGGGCCGTAGTCGATCAACTCACGACTGCCACCGGGGATGATCAGCATCGTACCCGGTTCGATATCGAGGTTTTCGATGTCGTTATCAAAGAGATCAAAAGGATTGCCGGGCCACTCGACCACATCCTGGGGATCAACGCCGTAAAACTCGGCCACCTTCTGAAAATTCTCCCCCTCGCGCCATTTGTGATAGGTGCCATCCACCGGCATAATGTTCAATTCCTGGCCAGGTTGAATACGGTGGGGGTTATCGTTCAAGATTTCGGTGTTAGCCCATAAAACCGTCTCAGGCCGGATATTGAACTTCTCGGCAATGCCAAAGATGGAGTCACCTTGCTGGACCGTGTAGTTAATCACTTCGACCCGCGCCCGTGTGGGAATGTTGGTACCTAACTCAGAGACGCGCCGAATCCCGTCATGTTGGCTCTGCAATTGCAAGGGGGGCAAAGCAGATATTTCGCTGATCGGGGTGGGAGTCAGCTGAGAAGCACTCAGAAGGCCCGGCGAATCTTGACTCTCGCCTTGTAAAGCCGCGCGCAGATAAAAGACGCGCAAGCCCCAAAGCAACAAGAAAATCAGGGTCAAGGAGGCCACAAGAGTCCCCACGCGAACAAAAGGATCAACGATTCCTAACTGTTTGACCCGCTCCCATAGGCGTTCCAACGGGGAAGGCTCTTGCAATTCTTCTGCGTGTTCTTGTTCTTCAGGCTGAGAGGCTATTGGATCTACCGATAAGTTGGTTATGTCTTCCATAAGGTTTACCTCAAGGTTGCCATGATAACACCCCCGGCGCGAAGCGTCAAGCAACGGCCCAATATTGACTATGCGCAATTCAATAACAAGAAGGTGAACGCATGGGAAACGTCCACCTTCTTTTCTACGTCTCCATCTGTTTTGCTTGCGTTAGGCGATCGTCGTCTTGAACTTCTCTTTGTCTTCTTTACAGATTTTCTGGATCAAGCGGCGGCCCGACATTACGCTGGTGGGCAATCCACCGCCGGGTTCAACCCATTGGCCGCACATGTAGAAATTTTCCAATCCAGGGAGAGTCTGGCGCATCGGCCTGACCACAGTGAAGGCGTTCTCAGGGGTGAGCATCCAGCCCTCAAAGCTGCCCTTCCAGTTGCCCGTGTAACGCTCAAATGTCAGCGGCGTGGCCACATCGACCATCTCAACTTGTTCGGAGATTCCGGGGAAGCGCTGGTCGAGCAATGTCACAATGGTGCGGGCGATCTGATCTTTCTTTTCATCATAAGCGGCTCGATCCTGAGCCAATGTCCGCCAATACTCGTAGTTGTCGGGTATATTCACCACCATGCTGGTCTTGCCCTCCGGCGCCAAGGTAGGGTCGTAGTTGAAAAGATGTACTTCCAATCTCTCCCGAACAGCAGCGCCAATTTCTGTCGGCTGCCGCAAGGGGAAGCTGATTCCAGAGACAGTTTGGGGTTCCTGTTCAAAGGTTCGGTTCACGCCCACACCAACATACAAAAGTGGCGGGAAAGGAGTCCATTCTTCGTATGGTTGGCGGGTCTGATCATCGCCATACTTGCCCTCCAATATTTTGAAAATGGTCGCGTGCCCATCCGCCGCCGAGATCACCCGTCCGGCGCGGTGTTCGCCGCCATCGGCCAGACGGACACCTACAGCGCGATCATCTTCAACCAAAATTTTCTCCACCCGGCTCTCGTACGCAATCGTGCCGCCCAATGCTTGATAGCGCTCGGCCATCGCCAAGGACATAGGCAAGGAACCGCCAATAGGATACCCGGCGTTCCGGTTATGCAGCCAAGCAAAGGTGAAAAGCATAAAGAGCATCGAAAACTGGGGGAACCACATCTCCCGCAGGGCATTGCGCAGCAGGGGGTCTTGGAAACGCTCTGTAAACTCCTCCGCGGAGAGTTGCATCCATGTCTGCATCTGGCGGCCTTTGAGGACATATTTGAAACCTTTTTGCAGCCGTTTGAGCAGCGGATCGGAGGGGGAAGGCGGATCGAGATCAAGGCACATGCGAATACCTTGAATGAACTCGCCAATCGGTTCAGCATCTTGGGTCGAGAAAGCGAGCAGATGCTCTTCCAAACGGTCGACGTCCGTGTAAAGAATCAGCGTGCGGCCATCCTCGCCTTCATAACGCATGTATTCATCTAAGTTGATGAATTCGCTCCCTTGGGCAATACCGACTTCCTGCAAGTAGCGGTGCATGCCGCTCTCAGGCGAGGAGCCGACTAACCAGTGGACACAACCATCGATGGTGTAGCCCTTCCGTTTCCAGGCCGTGCACAAACCGCCCGGCAGGGTGTGCATCTCGAAGATGTGGGCTTGATAGCCGTTCATCTGGGCGTAGATTCCGGCGGAGAGGCCTGCAAATCCGCCACCAATGATAATCAGGGATTTATCTTGCATGATCTATTTCCTTTTAAACGCGGAGCCGCAGAGAGGCGAGAAGCGCGAGGTTTTTCTTCTCTCTGCATCTCTCTAGGTGTGTGCTTTACACCCTCTCCGCGACTCGGCGTTGATTCTTTTACAAAATTACGGTGATCCGCTCCAGGGCTCGCTCGATGTTCTCCACCGAGTTGGCATAAGCAAGACGGAGGTAGCCCTCGCCATATTTTCCAAAGGCAGAGCCGGGCAGCAAAGCCACGCCCGCTTCTTCCAAGATCCAATTGGCGATTTCGTTGGAAGACTTGCCCAGCGATTTAACGTTAGGGAAGACGTAAAACGCGCCCTGGGGCTGTTGGCAAGTAATCCCCGAAAGGTCATTCAGGCCAGAGACGATCACGTCCCGTCGACGCTGATATTCTGCGACGACCTCGGCGACCTGGTCTTGCGGCCCAGTGAGGGCTTCGATCCCAGCGTACTGGGTAAAGTGCGCCGTGGAGCCGACCGAGTGGGTCAGCAGCAGACCGACGCGCTCGGCCAGAGCCGCGGGCATGATGCCATAACCCAGCCGCCAGCCGGTCATGGCATACGTTTTGGAAAAACCATCCATGATGATGGTCCGCTCGGCCATGCCGGGCAACGTAACGATGGAAAGCACCTCAGCCCCGTCGTAGACGATGCGGGTGTAAATCTCATCGGAGAGGACCCAACAATCGTAGTGCTGGGCGGCCTCGGCGATGTGCTCCAGGTCGGCATGGGGAATGATCCCCCCCGTGGGATTGCTGGGTGCGTTGAGGATGATCAGTTTGGTGCGCTCGTTGATGCAGCGGTCAAAAGCCTCCAGATCGAAAGAAAAGCCGTTCTCTTCCAGCAGGGGCACCGGCACGGGCTTGCCCCCAGCGACGCCGATCATCGCTTCGTAGGTGGGAAAGCCCGGATTGGGGTAAATAACCTCATCACCGGGCTCGACCAGGGCCAGGGTGGGGAAAAACAGATTTGGTTTTGCCCCCGGGCTGACGACGACCTGTTCCGGGGCAAAGTCCACCCCACGGCGCGCTCCAGCATCCTCGGCGATGACCTGCCGCAAAGACGGCATCCCGCTGGGAGGGGTGTATTTGGTATGTCCCGCCCCAATAGCGCGGATTCCCGCCAAGCTGACATTGGCAAAGGTTTCAAAGTCCGGTTGGCCAATCTCCAGATGGATGATATCGCGCCCTTGTGATTCCAACTCCTGGGCGCGGGCCAAAACCTGGTACGCTCCTTCCGGCTTCAGGTGTTGGATTCGTCCAGCATAGCTCATTCTTCGTCCTCAAGCAGTTCCTGCAAGGCTTCGAATTCGTCGTCCTTGATCGTGAACCAGTTCTCCGGCTGGGGGAAGGTTTCGTCTTTGACTTCGTCGACGTATTGTTTCAAGCCCTTGGAGATGACCTCACCAGCGTTGCCGTAGACCTTGGCCATGCGCGGCTTGAACTTGGGATAGAGACCGAACATGTCGTGGTAAATCAACAATTGGCCGTGGGCGTCCGGGCCGGATCCGAGGCTCAAAATCAGGCAGTCTTCGGAGCGTTCGGTGATGATTTTGGTGACACGGTCGGGAACCATTTCCAAGAGAATGGCGAAGGCACCGGCTTCTTCCAAGGCTTTGGCATCATCGATGATCTGCTTGGCTTGCTTCGCACCGCGACCCTGCACTCGGAATCCGCCTAAAGCAGCCACGCTCTGAGGCGTCAACCCAAGGTGACCGACCACGGGAATGCCCGCCTGGGAGACAGATTTGACGCGTTCGGCCATCATCCCGCCACCTTCCAATTTGATAGCATCGCAATCGGCCTCGGCCATGAATCGTCCGGCATTGCGAATCGCATCTTCATCGCTGGGCTGGTAAGTCATGTAGGGCATGTCGCCGACCAAAAAGGCATTCGGCGCGCCGCGTCGGACGGCCTGGGTGTGGCGGATCATGTCGTTCATCGTCACCGGCAAGGTGCCGTCGTAGCCCAACATGGTCATGCCCAGACTGTCGCCGACCAAAATCATGTCTATCCCAGCTTCCTCCTGAAAATAGGCGGTGGGGTAGTCGTAACACGTCAACCAGGAGATGGGCTCGCCATCGGCGGCTTTGCTGAACAAGGTGCGAAGGGTTACTTTTTTGCGATCACTCATGGATATACTCCTCTATGGATAAATTGAATTGAATAGGAACACCAACCTAAAAAAATTCACCGCAGAGAAACAGAGAACGCTGAGAGTTTTAAATTTTTACTCAAATCTCAAAATATTCTCTCTGATCTCCGCGTCTCGGCGGTTCGGAATAAATTAGAACTATTCTACCAGGCGAAAGCCCGCTGGGAAGGGATCATCGGGGGATAGGACGAAATGGTGGAAGCCGGTCAGATACGCGCTGCCCGTGACGCGGGGAATCACGGCGGGATAAGGGCCCACCGTTGTTTCGGCGACGACTTCGCCCGTGAAGCGGGTCCCGATGATGGATTCAGTGGTGAAGCTCTCGCCTACCTCCAGGCTGCCCTGGGCGTGCCGGAGCGCGGTCTCCGCCGAGGTGCCGGTTCCGCACGGGGAGCGGTCGACCATGTGATCGCCCAGGATGACCACGTTGCGGCTGTCCGCGCCCTGGTTGCCGGGTTGGCGGTAAAAGCGCAAGTCGATGATTTTGTCGATGTGGGGCAACTCGGGATGCCGGACCTGGACGGCTTGATTGGCGGCCTCCAGGATGCGCATGCCCAATGAAGCCAGGCGGGCCGCGTTAGCCGGGACAAGATCAAGCTCGATTTGCTCGGCGTTGACAAAGACAAAAAAGAGCCCGCCAAAGACCACGTCGATGGTCAGCGGACCTAAATCGGGCACATCCAAATGTACATCGGTCTGGTACACAAAAGAAGGCACATTCTCAAAGGAAACGGACTTGACTCGCCCATTCTGAACTTGTGCATACGCTCGGATCAAACCCGAGGGCGTATCCAGCGTGACCAGGGTTTCCGACTCTTGGAGGGGAAACATGTCCGTTTCCAGCACCGTCGTCGTGGTGCCGATGACGGCGTGGCCGCACATCGGCTCGTAGCCCTGATTATCCATGAAAATGACGCCAATATCGGCTTCCGGCGAACACGGTTCGGTCAGCACAGCGCCAAACATATCTTTATGGCCGCGCGGCTCCAAGAGCAGGTAGCCGGGGAGTTGGGGTAGATGTTCTTCGATATAAGCCAGCTTCTCGGCCATGCTCTCGCCGAGAAGGGGCGACAGTCCGCCGGTGACCAAACGGGTGCATTCCCCGGCGGTGTGGGAGTCAATCGTGGAAATGATTCGGTTTAGGGTTGCCATCCTACCTCCAGGATAATCAATTTATGCCAGAAAAAAGTCAGCCACAGACAAACACAGATGGATAGGATGATGTTTGGTTTTGATCCATGACTTTACCGAAAAAGGTCGGATTCACCGCAGGGACACAGAGAACGCTGAGTTTAAAAAAGATTTTTTAAGATTATCAAACTTGTCGTTTCATTTTGATAAAACTATTGGCTCTGGTTTTTAAAATAATTCTCTGTGTTCTCCGCGGCTCTGCGGTGCAACAGTTTTTCAGTGGATTCATCCAGCTAAGATTTGAAAAATCTGTGTTGCCCACGGCACAAAACGCCAAGGCGCGCATAGCGCAGCGATCCAATTCATTTTTTGCGAAAAACATCACGCTTGCTCTAATCAAGTTTAGCTGGCTGATCCAAGATTTCCCGAATTGCCTCGGCGACATCGGCGGGCAAACGCGCCGGTTGATAGTTTTCGATCAGGTCACGCACACGGGCATTGACCCGCTTGGCAAAGTCTTCCTGCTGGGAGGCTTTCCAGGCTTCGTCACCCCCGCGGAAGAGCAAGTGGGGATACCAGACCGAGCGGAAGTGATCAAAGGTGTGCGGATGGGTGATGAATTCCCCTCCCGGCCCGGCCTCGGCAATGATATCAAAGGCCAAGGTTTCTTCCGTGACATCTACCCCACCGAGGAGATGCCGGAGCATGGCAATGATTTCATCTGTGGCGACGATCATCTCGGGCATCACCACGGTGGCATTACCCAACAAGCCAATATCGTGGATCAAGTTGGCCCCAACCAGGTACGCCATCATACAAGAGGAGGTCGCTTCCATCACTGCTTGCCCGTCAAAGATCTGGGCGTCGCTGGTTCCGGCGGTGCCAAAGTTGGGCAGATCGAAATGGTGAGCCATCTCGGCCATCAGCGTGTTGCCGCGCTGGAACTCCGGCGCGCCGTAGGAAAAGATCGTCGTGCGCATGTCCATGACCGAGGCCATGCCGCCAAAGATATACGGTGCGCCCGGCCGCTTCAACTGGTGCAGCACCAAGCCACTGAGCGACTCGGCACAGAGTTGGGCGGTGATGGCGGCAGGGCTCAAAGGCGCGGTGCCGCCCATCGCAGCGTAGGGCGTGTAGACCAGGGGAATATCGTGTTCGGCGCAATAGAGCAGCCGTTGGAGGGAACCATCGGGATGAATCAAGGGAGAAACCGGCTCGGAGTAAACGATCATGCTGGGGCGTTGGCGCAGCGTTTCAGCGCTACCAACAGCCAGGGAGGCCATGGTGTGGCAATCAACCAGCGCTTCCGGCGTGACCGGCATGACCAACACTGGCTTGGGTGAGTTGATCAGGCATTCGGCCAGCGAGACGCGATCGGCCATCTCGGCGGGGCAGTCAGCGACCATACCCGAGGCGGTAGTGTAATCGATCTGCTCCAAGGCGTCGATCAAAGCGACATTACGGGCCACATCCGCCTGGGCGCAGGGGCGGCGTTCACCGCTGAAGGGATCGAGCAGATCGGGCGCGTCGGTGTGGGCGCCAAAATGAGCGCTGTCGCCACCAAGCTGCATAGCATGAACCCCGTCACGGGTGTAAATATCGATCTTGGAAGGGGCCGATTCAATCGCATTCCGAACCAGCATCTCCGGGATGCGGACACGGTCGCCTTCCAGGTTTGCTCCCGCGTCATGGAGCAGGTTTCTCGCCTCGGAGAGAGTCAGGGTAACGCCAACACGTTCGAGCAGTTCCAAGGCAGCATCAGCGATTTTTGTGCGTTGCGAGTCGGAGAGCATGCGGAAGGTTACGGTCATTAACTTTTCTCCCAGATCTGTCCTTTTTAACCGAACCACAAAGGCGCAGAGTTCACAGAGACTCTTTTTTGGGGCACAAAGAAAAATACTTTTGTGCCCATAGAGAAAACTTTGTGTTCGTCGCGCCTTCGTAGTGAGTCATGAAAAAGAGCGAGGATGTTTTCAATCAACTTTTTGAGCGGCTTTGGCCTGAGCCACGATGTCTGCCAAAGCTTCTTTCTTGTCTGCGTCGAGGGGTTCGGGTTGATGCTCATCAAGAACGGTCTTAACTTTCTCGGTCAGCCGCTGGCCCAGGGTGGTGGCGCCGCGCTCTTCCCAGGTTTCACGAATTTCACGGCTGAAAAGCGTTGGGTACCAGAAGTAACGATAACGTTCCATCGTCGCGGCGGTGTTGAGGAAATGGCCGCCAGGGCCAACCTGATCAAGTTCGTCCAGTAACATGGTCTCTTCACTGACTTCGATCCCCCCGATGATGTTTTCGGTCATGCTGATGATCTCATCGGTGAGCACGATCATTTCATAGGAGGTGGTCAAGCCGCTCTCCATGTAGCCGACATCGTGAATCAGGTTCGCACCGGTGAGCTTGGCCATCAACACCGAGAGCATCGCTTCAGCGGAAGCCTGCTCGTCCATCACCTTCGCATCGGAACAGCCAGCATAGCCCCAGGTGGGCAAACCGTACCAACGGCCCAATTCGGCCACGGCCGCCTTGGTCAGTTGAAATTCAGGGCCGCCGTAGCAGATCTGGGTCGCTTTCATATCCATGTGGTGGAGTCCGGCACCAAAGACAAACGGTGCGCCGGGATTGGCCATCTGATGAACAACCAGGCTGCTGAGAATCTCGGCCAGGGACATGACCAATCCGCTGGCGATCGTGATGGGGGCGGTACCGCCCATCAAGGGGCCAGGAGAGTGCACCACGGGGAGTTCGTGTTCAGCCATCAAGAGGAGCTTATCAACCGCCGTCTCGGATTGCTGCAAGGGAGAACTCGGCTCCGAGTAAAGCAGAATATGTTGTTGCTCTCGCAAAGCTTCGTGCCCTCCGGCCACCGCTGCAGCCATGTCGATGGCACGCTGGCAACTGGCCTTGTCATTGGTGACAAAGACGAGCGGCTTGCTGGTGTGCTCCAACATCAAGGCCATCTGGACATCGTACGCAATCCGGGGATCAACGTCGGAGGGAATGCCAATGGACATGACAAAATCGATGTTGGGCAGCGCGTCACAAAGGTGATAGCCCTCGACAATATCCGCCTGGGTGAACTTGCGCCGTTCGCCGGTCTTGTAGTCCAAGAAATTGATGCAATCTGAACCGGTGCCAAAATAGACCTTGTTGCCCTCCAAAAAGACGGCCGGCTCCCCCTCCCGGTCACACATGATGATCCGCCCCGGGGCGGAGGCGATGGCTTCTTCGACCAAGCGAGCCGGGAATTTGACCAAATTGCCATCGGAGATAAAAGCTCCGGCTTCCCGGAGCATCTCCAAGGCCTCCTGGTGATGAAAGCGAATGCCGGTATGGCGGAGCAACTCCAGGGCTCCGAGATGCAGGTCTTGAAGTTGGGTCTCGGAAAGCACCGCAAATTGCGGCGATTGAAAAGCGATCGCGTTCGAAGTTTTCATATGTTCCTATCTCCTTTTGATATTTTGATAGACAAACAATTCAGATGCTCGTTGAATCCCTGCTCATGATGGAAGAAATGTAGAGAGAAAACCAGGAAGGATTGATGTTCACTTCCTGGTTCTTGAGGGTCAGGTTAATTTGTCTCTCCTGTAGGATTAACCTATTCCAATTTTTTGATCAACGTTTCGACGATATCCATGTGATCGAGCGTGGCCTGACGCGCCCGTTCGACATCATGATCCTCGATGGCCTGAGCGATCTCGCCTTGTATCCTGATAGCGTTTTCTTTGACCGAGGGCATTTTGATCAATTCGGCGATGACTTCCTCAAGTAACTTGCGGGAGAGATGATAAAACTGCTCCAATAACTTGTTGTGCCCGGCTCGAGCGACGGCGATATGAAAGGCCAGATCTGCTTCAATGAAAGCGGCATCGTCGTTTACCGATACTTTCATCGCGTCGAGAGCACTCCAGATTGCCTGGACATCTTGCGGTGTGGCATGTTGGGCAGCCAGTTCAGCCAGGCCGACCTCGACGACCAAACGAGCGTCATAAAGCTGGCGGGCGTCCAACTCACCCAGGCGGGTCTCTACCGTGGTGGGATGGATGAGCATATCGAGGGCATCATCGCGCACCCAGGTGCCCTTGCCCGGCCGCGATTCGAGCATTCCCACCGCGGCCAACGCCTGGATCGCCTCTTGAATGGTAGAGAGCCCAACACCGAACCTGGCGGCCAAATCTTTGCGCGCAGGGAGAAACACTCCCGGCTTGATTTCTTGCTCCAGGATCATCCGGCGAAGTTCGGCGGTGACATCGTCAACGAGGGTATTTCTCTGGAAGGTGGTGCCTTTTTTATTCATCATAATTTCTGATATTATGTTCTTTCCTTGATTATGAAACATTCGCGATCATTTGTCAAGCCCTACAAAAGAAAAAACCCGGCCTTTTGAGCCGGGTTGTGAAAATCGTAACCGTTCAGGGTATGACAAAACAATGCCAAAATGGAACGCGAATGCCGCGGATTAAACAGGTTTGCACAGATTTTTTTATTTTGAATCCACGAAAATCAGTTAAATCTGCACAATCCGCGTTCTATTTTTCCAGGGGCTGAACACTTACAATTTTTCTATACCCACGATTACAAGCTAGCGAGGGCCTGATCCAAATCGGCAATCAGATCGTCGGGGGCTTCCAAGCCAACAGAGAGACGGATGAGGCCGTCATCAATGCCGGCCTTGGCGCGTTCCTCGGGGGTCATGTGCTCATGGGTGATCGTCGGCGGATGCATGCAGATGGTCCGGCTGGTGCCGAAGGTGACCGCGTGCGTGATCAAGTCGAAACTATCGATCACCGCGGCCGCGCCATCCATGCCACCGGGGGCGACAAAGGACAACATGCCGCCGCCCGCTTTCATCTGGCGTTGAGCTAACCCATACTGAGGATGGTCGGGCAAGCCGGGATAATTGACATGAGCGACCCGGGGATGCTCGGCCAGGAACTCAGCCACGGCCTGGGCGTTGGTGCTGTGCCGTTCCATGCGCAGGGAAAGCGTCTCCAGGAATTGGAGCGTCAACCAGGCTTCGAAAGGCTGCAACACCGCGCCGACGAACTCGGTCGTGTTCCAGCGGACATCTTCGACCAGCGCCTCAGGCCCGACGACTGCCCCTCCAAGCACGCTGGCGTTGCCGCAAAGGAATTTGGTGATGGAGAGCAAGATCATGTCCGCACCCAAGGCCATTGGTTTCTGAAGCGCGGCCGTGGCGGTGGTGTTATCCACCAGCAGGGGCACACCTTTGGCATGGGCCACATCGGCGACAGCAGCGATGTCGGTGACGAACAGGCAGGGATTGCTGGGGGTCTCGACCCAAACCAGCTTGGTTTTCGCATCGATGGCGGCATCCCAGGAAGCAGGATCGGCGGGTTCGTCAACGAAGTGAAAGTCCACACCGCAGCGCTGGGGGAAAATGGTCGTGGCTTGCTTGTACCCTTCCCCATAGATGTTCAGGCTGGTGACGACGTTATCGCCGGGACGCGTCAGGGTGAAGACAAGATCAAAGAGAGCCTGGGAACCGGAACCAGCCGTCACGCAAGCCTCACCACCTTCGAGGGAGGCCAAACGATGCTCCAGCACGGCGGTGGTGGGCGTCTTGGTGCGTCCATAAACAGGATAGGGAATCCTCTCGAAGCGCTCATAAGGATAGGTCATCGAGGGCGTGATCGGTGGGACAAAGGAACGAAAATCGTCCACACTTCCAAGGGGATCGAATCCGGCGTGCAGGGCGCGGGTATCAAAACCGAGATCGGCATCAGGTCGGGATTTTTTCTCCGCCTGGGGATCGTATTCCCAGGGGTCACGTATAAAGAACAGGTCTTCAGAGGACATGATCATTTCCTTTCATACTGATTACCGCAAGTTCAGACCAACTTTCTCACCACGAAGACACAAAGGACACAGAGTTCTTCTTTGTGAACACAAAGAGATTCTTCGTGCACTTTGTTCCTCGCCG
>CAZXXW010000075.1:0-16723 GCA_964644835.1 uncultured Anaerolineales bacterium | reverse complement strand
GAGATGGCTCAGGCATTTGCTAACCAGGCTGCTACCGCGATCGAAAATGCGCGCCTGTTTACCGCCATGCAAAGGCGCTTGCACGAGATCAACACGCTCTATTACATCAGCAATCAAATTGTTGTCTCGCCGCAGGTCGATGTTGACGATATCTTGAAGAGCGTTGTCAACATGCTCCAAAAAAACTTTGGCTATTATCACGTCCATTGCTATCTTTTTGATTCCGAAAACGACAACTTGATCATGCAGCAGGGTAGCGGCTCGATTGGACGAGAGCTCAAAGAGAGGGGCCATCAGCTCGAACCTGGAGAAGGGATCGTCGGCTATGTGGCCACATTGGGCGAAACCTACATGACCAACAATGTCGATGACACGGTTTTCTACCGGGCCAACCCGCTCTTGCCCAAGACCGAGGCAGAGTTGGCTACCCCGCTTCGGGTCAGAGACGAGACGCTCGGCGTGCTGGACGTCCAGCACCGGGCGCCGGATACCTTTGATGAGGATGACCTTCGTTTCATCAGCGCGATTGCCGACCAGCTCGCCGTGGTGCTGGACAAGGCGATGATGTACACCGCGCTTCAGAATGCGCTGGCGAAAGAGAAGGCCGCCCGCACGCAGCTTGTCCAGACCGAGACGTTGACGGCGATGGGACGCCTGGTCGCTTCGGTAGCCCACGAGTTGAACAACCCGCTCCAGGCGATTCGCAGCGCCCTTTATTTGATCCAGACCGAGGATGAACTCAGCGGTCAATCGGCCAGGGATTTGCAAGTGGCCATCGACGAGACCAAGCGGATGGCCGGTTTGATCGGGCGTCTGCGGGAAACCTCCCGTCCGGTTGAGGATACCGAGTTCCAGCGCAAACATCTCAATACGCTCGTCCATGAAGTCGAAAAACTCATCGCTACCCACCTGCGCCACAACGAAATTGCCCTCATTTTCAACACGGAGGCCAATTTGCCCCCTGTTCCGATGATTCCCGATCGCATCAAGCAAGTGATCCTTAACTTGTGCATCAATGCCATCGAGAGCATGCCGGCGGGAGGGACGATCACCATCGGGACAGTATATTTGGAAGAGGACGGCATGGTCAAGCTTTCGGTGAGCGATACCGGCCCCGGCATCGAACCTGATGTCTTACCCCGGTTATTTGAGCCTTTTTTCACCACCAAAGAGCAGGGTACCGGTCTGGGCCTGTATATTTCTTACGATATTGCTCAGCACCATCAGGGGCAATTGAATGTCCACAGCGAGCTTGGCAGTGGCACAACCTTCGTGCTTTTGTTACCCTTAGAGCGAACATGATTCTGGAGTGGAGTCGGGGCATCGTTTTCCTTATCAAGATGTGATATTCAGGTACTTGACTTTTTATCAAAATCAACCTGATTCTTCACAAGAATCAACCCGAGTTTTTGGAAAAGTCAACCTGAGTTTTAGCCACCCATCACTTTGATCTGTCCGTCGGTCGAGTGGCCCGTTTAGGGCTGTATCGAGACTAGGACAGCGGCAAACCTGGGTTTCGATACATTTTCTCACGCTGTTCGAAAACACTCAACCGGCGTTTTGCCGCTTTTTTTGAAAGTGATAGGTAGCTAGACCTGAGTTTGTATTAAAATTAACTTTAAGAGTTCAAGTAGTTACATTTAACTTATGACCAATCCTACAGCAGGCCGAATTTTGATCATTGATGATGAAGCCAACGTGCGCCGTTTGTTGTCGCGCGTCTTGCAGCGAGCCGGTTTCGTTGTCGAGGGCGTTGCCAGCGGCGCCGAAGCGCTGCGGCTTCTCCCCGAGAAGCAATTCCACCTCGTCTACCTGGACATCCGCATGCCCGACATGAGCGGCCTGGATGTGCTCAAAGAGATCCGCCTGTCCTGGCCGGAGTTGCCCGTCACCCTGCTGACTGCCCACGCCTCGCTCCAAACCGCCCTGGATGCCATCCGCCTGGGGGCCAAAGATTATCTCGTCAAGCCGATCGACCCGGAAGTCCTCGTCGCCCAGACCAGGGTGATCCTCCAGGAGCAAATCATCGAGCAGCGCAAACGGGAGCTTCGCCGGCAAATTGCCGCCTTGCAAGATGAGTTGTACCAGTTACAACAGCGGCAAGAAGCTTCCTCGGAGATGCGTTCGGATGATCAACTCGACGCCGCCGAGCGGTTTCTCAAACGCGGCCATCTGATTCTGGATATGCGCGCCCAGCGCGCCATTCTGGATGATCGCGTCCTCGATTTGCCGCCGACGGCGTTCAAGTATCTCTCTGTCCTGGCGCAGCACGCGCCCGACGTTGTCAGTTACCAGACGCTGGTCTCCGAAGCCCAGGGATATTCGATGGTACCCAACGAAGCCAGCGAATTGGCCAAGTACCACATCCATGTGTTGCGCCAAACCCTGCACAACATTGATCCGCAAAAAGAGGGGATTATCGACAATGTCCGCGGGGTTGGCTATCGCCTGTTCACCGAGACAAAGCCGGACTCTGATTCTTAGTTCTTTGCAGGGATGGTTCATGTAGTAAGAAAATTAAGGTTACACTTTCTCCAAAGGAGCACTCTTCGAGTAATGGAGCAAACGCTGGTCGAGTGAATTCGGAGCGCACGCGGAGAATTTTTATCGAGACCAAGTTTGCGGGTTTCTGAAGCGAATAGTACTGTATAAGGCCGCTTGGTCTCGATACATTTTCGCCAAACTACAGGCGAATGCTTTGCACGCCGTTGGCGACACTCGACCGGCGCTAAAGCATTTTACAAAATTAATCGTGAACCATTCCTCTTTGCAGCAAAAATTCGTAATAAGTTTTGTACAATAAGAGCTTTACCACATGCGAAGCACGCAACACCGAAGGTGCGCACAGCGAAGCGAGCGAAAGAAAAACTTTGTGTTCTCTGTGTCTTTGTGGCGTGATCAAGATTTTACGCATATCAGTAGTTTACAATTCTGTTAGTCTCCCCCAACCTTTCCTAACCAAATCCTAACCAAGCCTAACTTTCTGACGCCGATATTCCTATAAGATATAGGCATGGATACAGGACGCAACGCGAAGATTTCCCCGATTCATGTCTTAATTGTGGATGACCATCCCAATACCGCCGAGATGTTGGCGCGCGTTATTCGCAAGATGGATGCTCCTGTCGAGGTCAGCACCGCACTCAGTGCCGAGGAAGCACTCGAAGAATACGGTGATGGCGTTGTTGATATTCTTGTCACCGATATTATGATGCCGGGAATGAGCGGCTTGAAGCTGCTCGAATATCTTCACGCCGGGCATAAACCCGCCTATACCATTGTGATCACGGCGTATGATTCGCCCATCCTGACGACCTCGATCAACCGTTTCGATGTGCAGGATTATCTGGTCAAGCCGATCGATCCTCAAGAACTGAGCGAAATTGTCGCCAAAGCCATCGACGAGATCATCCCCCAGCGGGTTATGGCCCAGGAGGATGGTGATGACCGCGCTTTCAAGATTCTGATCGCCGACGATTATCCCGACAACTTGCGGCTGCTCTCTGTGCGTTTGGCTAGCGAGGGATACGAATACGTCTCCGCGCAAAGTGGTGTCGAGACGCTGGAGAAGCTGCGCAGCGAAAAGCCAGATTTGGCCCTCATCGATGTCAACATGCCCGATATCGATGGCTTTCAGGTTCTGCGCGAAAAACAGGCTGACCCGGAGATCGCCACTATTCCCGCGATCATGGTCACAGCGGCGCGTTCCAGCGTTGAAGATATTCAAGAGGGGCTCGCTCTCGGTGCTGATGATTATGTCACCAAGCCGGTCGACTGGCGCGAGTTATCGGCGCGCATTCGGGCCAAGCTGCGGGTCAAAATGGCGGAAGATGCTCTCCGTGACCGGACCAAAGAATTGAGCATGCTTCCCGAGATTAGCCAGGATTTGACCAAACGCTTGGATATCGAGGCCCTGACCCAACGCTTGCTCTCTCGCACGGTCGAAGCCCTGGAGGCGACCAACGGTTATTTAATCGTCTTTCACATCGATGGCACCCCTTCCTTGCAGCTTTTCAATATGTTCAACTTTGCTCCCTGGAGTTGGGGCGAGTTGCAAGACCGAATCGCTGCCAGCGGGATGATCACCAAGGTGACCGACACCCGCCGGGGCCGCATCGTAGACGACACCCGCGAGGATACATGGTGGCTGCAAGTTCCCAACGAGAAGGCCCTTTCGGCCATTGCTGTCCCCTTGTTGGGGCGCCACGAGGTCTTGGGGGCGCTGATGCTGGTCCATGACCGCCCCAACCATTTCAAGAAAGACCATTTGGATATCCTCCATGCCATCGCCGGACAGGCTGCTATTGCCATCGAGAACGCTCGCCTGTATGCCATCGAGAAAAAACGGGTCAATGAACTCGTTGCCTTGAACCAGCTCACTCGGGCGATCGGGGAATTTACCAATTCATCTGCCTTGCTCGACCGGCTTCCCGAAATGATCCGCAACGCCCTTCATTATCCCGCCGTGGCCCTATGGCTTAAAAACGGGGATAGCCTGCAATTGAAGAGCCTTGCCGGGGCCGAACACGCCCCCTCCACGTCGGTTTTGCGCCTCGCTCCTGAGCAAGTCATCGCCACGGGCAACAGCACCCAAATTTCTGGCAGCATCGACGAATCCAGCACGGAGGGAGACAGTGACGACCCGGCCAAGCCCCAATCCGTCATCGCTGTGTCATTGAGGGATGATGGCGAGGTCGCTGGATCGTTGGCGATTTACCAGAAGCGGGGCGGCGCCTTCCATGAAAGTGATCGCGTTTTGCTGGAGACGCTGGCGATGCAATATGAGGCCGCCCTTCAGCGCATTCGCCTGTTTGAGTCCATCGAGCAGGAAAAGAAACGTATGGACGCGGTGTTGCAGGCCGCTGCCGATGCAATTTTATTGGTCGATTCGGACGGGCGGCTCCAGTTGGTCAATTTGGCCGGCGAGCAGCTTTTTACCGACATTCGCGCCAGCGTCGGGAGCATGTTGCAGCTTGGCCAGGGGTATGATGACCTGATCGATTTCTTGCACAGCGCCCGAGCAGCGGCAGAGCCGACCCAGGCGGAAATTAGTTGGCCCGACCAGCGCACCTTTTCTGTCCAGGCCACGCCGGTCAAAGATGGCGGCCTGGTCTTGGTGCTTCACGATGTCAGCCATTTCAAAGATTTGGAGCGGATCAAGACCGAATTGATTGCGACCACCTCGCACGACCTCAAGAATCCGATCCACGCCGTGATGGGTTACAGTGACCTGATGGATCGGGCGGGACCGCTCAACGAGCAGCAAAAGAAATTCGTCGAGGGGATGAATCGCGCCTCCCGGCAGATGTACGAATTGGTCTTGAACCTGCTTGAAATGACCCGCCTGGATATGGAAGCAAAACTGCAGCGCAAGCCCCGTGAATTGTCCCAATTGCTTGCCGAAGCGGTGGACAACTTTCAGGCCCAAGCAGATGCCAAGAACCACGCCCTGGTGTTGCGCGAGCCGGAGGGCCGGCCTTTCGTCAACGTCGATGCCGCCCGGATTGGGCAGGTCTTGCAGAATTTGGTCGGCAATGCGATCAAATACACCCCTGACGGTGGCGAAGTCACCCTGTCTACTCGACGAGAGCAAGACGATATTTGGATTTTGATCGAAGATACCGGCCTGGGAATCCCCGAAGAGGAATTGCCCCGCATCTTCGATAAGTTCTACCGAGTGCAAACAGAAGACCGCCAGGATATCCAGGGAAACGGTCTGGGCCTGGCGATTGTCAAAGCCGTTGTTGAAGAACACGGCGGCACAATCACAGTCGAGAGCGAAGTCGGCCAAGGCAGTTGTTTCAGTTTCAGCTTACCCCTGGCAACCGCGGCCGAACCCGAACCGGAGAAAATTCCCGCATAAGTTAGGAGCACACCATGCGATCACATAGAAAATACACGCTTACTCTTTTCGTCATTTTGACGCTTAGTTTGATCCTTGGCGCTTGCCAGGGAGGGGGGCAAGCTGCCCAGAAAGACGAGGTTACCGTGCAATTGAGCTGGTTCCATAGCGCCGAATTTGCCGGTTTTTATGCCGCTGTAGAACAGGGTTTCTACGAAGACGAAAACATCGCTGTCACCCTTCAACCAGGCGGCTTTGATGTCCTGCCTTGGGACATGGTTTCGGAAGGCGAAGCCGACTTTGGCGTCACCGGTGGTGGGGCTGCAATGATTGCTCGCTCAGAAGGCCTGCCAATTAAAGCGATCGGTGCTATCTTTCGGCAGAGTCCGGTTGCTTTGATGGCCTTGGCCGAGTCTGGTATCCAGACGCCCGAAGACATGATCGGTAAACGGGTTGGAACCATCTCGCCGAATCTGGACGACCCTAACGACATTCAGTTCCTGGCTATGCTTCAGGAGTTAGGGATCGATCGCTCGGAAATGGAACTGGTCCCCATCAAGGACTATAGTGTTGGCTCTCTGACCTCTGGCGCGATGGATGTCTCTAGCGTCTTCTCGACAAACGAGCCGATCGATGCGCGACAAGAAGGTATCGACGTCAATTTGATCTTCCCTCATGAATATGGTGTCTTGATGTACGCTAATGTGATCTTCACCACGGACCAAATGATTAACGAGAATCCTGATCTCGTCGAGCGTTTCATGCGTGCGACTTTGAAAGGCTACCAATATGCGATTGAAAATCCCGACGAGGTAGCAGCCCTAGCACTGGAGTACGATCCTGAACTGGATCTGGCCTTTCAGAAGGAGACTATGAAAGTTCAGGTTCCCTTGATCGATACAGGCGACGCTCCGATTGGCACAATGGATGAAGATGTTTGGGATGGCACCCAACAGATTCTGGAAGAGCAGAACTTCATTGAAGTACCAATCAATTTGAGTGATATTTATACCAACGAATTTATCGAAGGAAGACAATAAATCTCTCAAGGTTGGCGCTTACAACCGCGGAGAAATGGAGAAAACGATATGAGTGAAGTAGAGCGTTCGAGGATTCCTCAAGACGATCAGCGTCGGGCAGGCATGACAGGGAAAGCCCTGGCTGCCAATAGCTTGTTGTTTGTGGGTTTGGGTATCGCCATTGTCATTCAGACCAACGCTTGGCAAGGGTATGCCATCATCGCGCTTGCTCTCCAAGCAGCAATTGGAGAATTCGTTGGGGCGTTGCTCATCGATCGAGGCAAGCGCGTTTTGGGCGGATGGATTATCTATACCACGACCTGGATTGCCCCTGCTGGTGCTTCTTTTCTGATTGCTAGTTTGGGCTTTGTGGCTCTGGCCTATATGCTCACAACGATGTACTTCATCATTAGATGGATTCTTGTTGTTGAACATCGTCGCTATGCTTATGTCATCAGTACAGTTTTGCTCGCGCTTCCTATCGTTGCTGAGTTTTGGGAACCCGCTTCTAGATTAGCGTATCAGCCCTTCCTGGTCATTTCTCCCATCCTGATTGTCTTACTGGTCATCACGCTGTTGTTCTTTGTCTTCCGCCAGGCCTGGCAGGGCAACATCCGCTCTCGCCTGACGGCCTCCTTCCTCGGGCTGGTGCTTGTGCCCATTCTGGTCAGCAGTGGTATTTCCGCTTACGTCATCCGCGAGAGCGCCGAGGACACCGCTTACCTTGACCTGGAATCCGCAGCAGCGTTGAAAGAGAATGAAATCAAAACATGGATCGAGACGATGAGGGATACCCTCTCGATTGTCTTCAATCAAGAACAAGAGATCGTCATTACCCATGCTTTGCTGGATATCGATGAACACACCGACCACGATCACGGAGAAGAGCATGACGAGGCCGGCGGGGAAGGCCTAACGAAAGAAGAAGTATTTGACCAAATAACGGACGATCTTAATGTCGTCTTGGCGAAAACGGATGTTTTCACAGAGCTATTGGTTCTCGATCAAGAGGGGCAAGTTGTCCTTTCTACCGAAGATGCTCAGGTCGGCAAGATTTACGCAACCGAGCCATTTTTCCAGATTGGGTTGGAAGGATATTACGTTCAAGCGCCGGTCTATTCGCAGTCTTTGGACGCCATTACTATTTTTATTGCCAAGCCCTTGGTGGATGAGCACGGACATGCCGGTGGGGTGTTGGCCGGGCGTGCCAATCTGACTCAATTGCAAGAGATCATGCTGGCTGATATCGGTACTGGGCAGACCAGTGAGACTTATCTTGTCCGCGGCAACCATGCTGTCATGACGCCCCTGAAGTTCGAGGGTTATCCCGTCAATGAAACCTATATCCGCACCCAGGGAGCCAACACAGCGATTGACACCCGTCAGGATGGCACGGCGGCCTATACAGATTATCGTGGCGAAGAAGTTTTCGGTGCCTACCGCTGGCTGCCAGACCTGGATGTCGCTCTGCTCGCCGAGGTCGATCGGGATGAAGCCCTGCAGGCTTCGAGTACGTCGATTTTGATCAGTATTAGTGTTGCTGTTGTCGCTTCGGGTTTGGCCCTTGTCGTTGCTCTCTTTGTTACCCGCACGATTGCTAATCCGATCGCCGATTTGGCCACAGCCGCTCAAGATTTTGCTGCCGGTCGCCTGGAGCAAACCGTCGAGTTCGAGCGACAGGATGAGATCGGTACACTGGCCAAGGCCTTCAACAGCATGGTCATTCAGTTGCGCGAATTAATCGGCACCCTCGAGCAGCGCGTTGCCGAACGAACCCGAGCTTTGGAAACCTCCACCGAGGTTGGTCGCCGTCTTTCCACCATTCTCGACCAGGATGAACTCGTTCGTGAGGTTGTCGAGCAGGTGCAGAACGCCTTTGACTACTACCACGCTCACATTTACCTCTTCGATGATGAGAAAGAGAACCTGCTCATGGCTGGTGGCACCGGCGAGGCCGGTCAGACGCTACTCGAACGCGGTCACAGCGTCGAAAGAGGCCAAGGTCTTGTCGGTCGCGCCGCCGACACCAACCTGGTTGTGCTTGTCTCTGATGTCTATGAAGACGAGACCTGGCTGCCCAACCCCCTCTTGCCGGAGACCAAGTCGGAGGTGGCCGTGCCCATCGCCGTCGGTACCGAGGTGCTCGGCGTTTTGGACGTGCAGGACGATGAGGCGGGCCGTTTGGATCAGGCCGACGCCGACCTGTTGCAGTCCATCGCCAACCAGGTCGCTACCGCGCTGCAAAACGCTCGAGCTTACCAGCGTGCTCAAGAACGGGCTGCTCGTGAGTCCAAGCTCGGCGATGTCAGGCAACAGATTCAGAGCACCATCAAGGTCGAAGATGCCCTTAAAGTGGCCGCACGCGAACTGGGCCGGGTGCTGGGAACGGAAACAAGCGTCAAGTTGCGCTCATCCAGGCCGGAACGTCCGGACAAATCAAACACGCTCGGAACGAAGTAGGAAATTGGAGAAGTGGTTATGAATAATTCAAAACAAACCATGCCTGTGGATAAAGAGGGATTACAAGGCGCCCTTCGGATTGGCCGGATCATCTTCATTGCTGCCCTTATCGTGGCCGGATTTTATTTCTTCCTGGCCTGGCAGTTGGGTGCCTGGCAGCTTTATGTCTTGGCTGGTGTCATCACAGCCTTCTGCGTTGCCAACGGGATCAGCCTGTCGGTGATTCGCAAGGGTCGTATGAAGCTTGGCGTCTGGACGATACTTGTCGGCATGTATCTCGTCTTTCCGGCCGCATCGATGCTGGTTGCCGACATTGGCCTTATCTTCGCAGGTGCGGTGGTCATCCTGGTCTATGTGGTCGCTTCGCAGACGCTTTCCTCCTCACAGACGCGGCGAGCGCTGTTACTCAGTATCCCTTCTACCCTTCTTACGGCTGTGACAGATTTGATCGGCCTGGATTATCGTTTGTTTGTGCCTCAAATTCAGATCTTCATCCCATCCATCACAGGGGTGGTCATTCTTGTTGTTCTTTTCTTCATTGTCCGTCAAGCATGGAGCGGCTCGATTCGGATCAGGTTGGTGTCCACCTTTGTTGCTTTGGCCGTTGTTTCACTGGGTGCTGTCACCTTAGTCGTTAATCAAACCGTCCAAGCCAGATTTCAAGATACTATCGGTGCAAATTTTGCAGCGCTAGCCGATGACAAATTGGCGCAGATCAATGACTTTTTCCTTGAGCATGTCGGCCAACTTCAGGTTCTTTCCGGCGTTCACTTCATGTTTGATTTGATTGAAGAACGTAATGATTCCTATCAGGGCAGTGAAGCAGAAATACTTGCTCAAATCCAGGAATTAGATCAAGCATGGCTTACCGCCCCGGATGATGATCCCTTTGTCCAACAAATTATCACCGCCGATCCGGAAGTCAACCCGGCTGCTGAAGCGCTTGCGGACTTCTTGGATGATTTTCCCGATCATACCGAGTTGATTCTCACCGATCGTTACGGTGCTAACGTGGCTACTTCCGCTCGTACCTCCGACTATTACCAGGGAGATGAGGATTGGTGGCAGGCTGCTTGGAACGGTGGTGACGGTGCTTTATATATCTCCCAACCCGAATATGACGAGAGTGCCGATGTCACCGCTTTGCTCGTTGCTGTCCCGGTGAAAAGTGAGTTGACCGGTAAAACCATTGGCGTGCTTCGTTCGACGCTAACGGTCGACAGTATCTATGACTTTATTGCTCAAGTTAATATCGGTCAATCAGGCCATGCTGTTTTATGGGCTCCCACGGGCACTGTGCTTTTCGACCCCCGTGAAGAGACGGTCAATTCTGCCAGTTTACCTTATGAATCGTTTGCTCATATTTTCGAAGGAGAAGGAAATGTACCCGAGCATCACAATGAGGCTGCCCGTCACTATGACGTCTTTCTAGATCAAAATGGGAGCGAGATCATTTTGGCTCATGCCACGCTGCAACCCCATGGAGAAATGCAAAACCAATCTGTATATCGATCACCTTTGCAAGAGGAAATCGTCGAGACAGTTGCTGAACTCGGCTGGACAGTGATGTTGCGTCAAAATTCCGAAGAAGCCTTTGCTGATGTTGGGCAAATTACGCGCATAATTCTGACTGTTACTGCAGTCGCCGTTGTTGTCACTCTTTTCGCCACCTATGGGCTCGCCCAATTTCTGGTCGCTCCGATTTTGAGCCTCACCGAAGTCGCCAAAAAATTTGCCAGCGGTGATCTCGATGTTCGTGCAGATGTGCAAACCAAAGACGAGCTTGGCACCCTGGCGGAGGCCTTCAACACGATGGCTGCCGAGTTGCGCGCTACCATGGGGACGATGGAGCAACAGATTGAAGACCGCACCAGGGCGTTGGCAACCTCCACCGAGGTGAGCCGCCGTCTCTCTACGATTCTCGATCAGGATCGCCTGGTCCGCGAGGTCGTCGAGCAGTTGCAGGCTGCTTTCGGCTATTATCACGCCCACATCTATCTCTACGATGATGACAAGCAAAATCTGGATATGGTAGGTGGCACCGGTGATGCCGGGCGGACCATGCTCGCTCGCGGCCATAGCATCGAGAGGGGCCAGGGTCTGGTCGGCCGTGCTGCCGAAACCGGTGAGCCTGTTTTGGTGCCGGATACCTCCCAGGCCGAGGGCTGGCTGCCCAACCCCCTCTTGCCCGAAACCCGGGCGGAGATGGCCGTGCCGATCACCATTGGTGGGGAAGTGCTTGGCGTCCTCGACGTGCAGCACAACGTCACCGGGGAGTTGTCTGAATCCGACGCAGACCTGATCCAGGCGATCGCCAACCAAATTGCTATTGCTTTGCAGAATGCCCAGGCGTACGAGCGTGCCCAACGCCGGGCCGCGCGGGAGGCCCAAATCGGTGAGATCAGCCAGAGCATTCAATCAGCAGGCACGATTGAAGATGTTCTGAAGGTTGCTGTCAGCAAATTAGGCCAAACCTTAGAAGCCAAACGAGCCAACGTTGAACTGAGCATGCGAAAAGATTGAACGTAAACCGTAAACCTTGCAGCGCTCAACAAACGTGCTACGAAGGAGAAGTACCATGGGACGATGGAAGCTTAATTCAATTCAAACCAAAATATTGTTATGGACAGGGCTTAGCTTGCTGCTCATCGCGGCAGTGATCATTACTCTCGCTGCAACCTCGCTTCGATCGCAAGCTATCGAAGACGCTGAAGAGAATGCCGTTGCCGTGGCGCAAGCAGAGGCAGCACACATTCAAGCTAAGATTGAAATCGCTTTGGACGCAGCCCGGACAATGGCTCAGAGTCTCGAAGGCATAAAAAGCGAACAAGTAGACACACCGACCCGGGATCAAGTCAATGCCATGCTCAAACCAGTGTTGGAAGAAAACCCTGATTTCCTGGCCGTATACACACTCTGGGAACCAAATGCATTTGATGGCCTAGATGAAGAATATGTCAATGCCCCTGCTCACGATGAAACCGGCCGCTTTATTCCCTACTGGTACCGAGATCTTGATGGCAACGTCCAAGTCGAAGCGTTGGTAAATTACGAGGTAGAGGGCGCCGGAGATTGGTATTTGTTGCCTAAAAGGACAAAAAGCGAACAGGTACTTGACCCCTTCTTGTATCCCGTCCAAAATCAAGATGTTTTGATGAGTTCACTGGTTAACCCCATTGTCGTTGACGAGCAGTTTTACGGTATTGTAGGCGTCGACCTGCGGGTTGACTTTCTTCAAAGTCTTGCTGACGAATTAGACATCTATACTGGCGCAGGCGAACTGGTTCTAATTAGCAACAATGGAACCTTGGCAGGTGTCACTGGGAAACCAGAACTGGTTGGGCAAGAAGCAACGGCCTTGTCAGATCAGTATGCAGATGTATTAGATCAGATTCAGCAGGGAGAAACGTTTAAAAAACAATTTGAGGATCAATTAGCGGTATTTGTTCCTATCGTCTTTGGCCAGACGGAAACGCCTTGGTCGGTCAACATCTTGATTCCCTACAGTAACATCACCGCTGATGCCAATAGCATGGTGACCAGAATGGTTGTCATTGGTGTCATTCTCACGGCCGCGGCTTTGGTTCTGTTCTGGTTTATATCGCGGCAAATCGCAAATCCCTTGATCGCCATGACAGAAACGGCCACGGATATTTCCGAAGGCAACTTCGATGCCCGCGTAGATGTCAAAAGCAGTGACGAAATTGGCGTGTTGGCGGAAACCTTCAACATCATGACAACCCGGCTGCAAGAGACGCTTGCAAGTCTTGAGGAAACCGTCGCATCTCGAACTCGAGACCTGGAGTTAGCTGCTCAGGTTGGTCAAAGTCTCGCCCTGGTGCGCGATCCCGAAACGATGTTGACCGAAGCTGTCGAAATGATCCGAGAGCGCTTCGATCTCTATTACACTCAGATTTATCTCACCGATCCCAGCGGGCGGACCCTGACTCTCAGGGCCGGTACCGGCGATGTTGGCCAGACCCTGCTCCAGCGAGGCCAAAACCTACCTGTCGATATGGGTTCGATCAACGGCATCGCCGTAGTGGAACGTCAGGCTGTCGTTGTAGAGAATACTGAAGCGAGCACACTTCACCGTCCCAACCCCTTGCTGCCGGAGACCCGCTCCGAGATGGCCGTCCCCTTGATTTCAGGTGATCGTGTCTTGGGTGTGCTCGATATGCAGAGCAGCCAGCCCGGCGCTCTGCGTGAAGAGAACTTAACCGCCTTCGAGACACTGGCCAGCCAGTTGGCCATCACGCTGGTGAACACAGAGCTGTTTACCGATCTTGAAAATGCCCGCCGGGACGTTGAGGCCCAGGCACGCCGAACGACACGCGATGGCTGGCAAGCTTTCCTCGACGCGATTGAACGTCCGGAGCGGATTGGTTATCGCTTTGAGCAGGACGATCTCGAGCCTCTTGACAAACCCCTCACCGGCTTCTTGGACGATAGCCAAGCGATGGTCGTGCCGATTAAAGTGGCAGGCGAAATGCTGGGGAGCTTCCAACTCGAAGGCCGCCAGAACTGGTCGCCCGAAGATGTTGAGATGGTCGAAGGCGTTGCTGAGCAAGTTGCCCAGCAAATCGAGAATCTGCGCCTTTTGGCTCAATCTCAGCGCTATCAGCAAGAAGCCCAGGAGGCTGTCCGCCGCCTGACCCGGGATGGCTGGCAAAAAGCGGAGCAATTGTTGACGAATTTCGGCTATGTCTATAGCAACGAGCAGGTCAAACCGCTCTCATTGTCCGATGATGGTGACGAAAGCCCCTGGATTCAAGAAATATTGGTCTCTGATGAGCCGATTGGTGAAATCGGAATCAAAGATGCCGAAAAACTATCCCCGGAAGACGTCGAGTTTGTCGCCACGATTGGTGAACAATTAGCTGCTCACATTGAAAACCTGCGCCTGAGCGAGCAGACCCAGAATCAGGCTCAACGAGAGCAAGCATTACGCCAGATCACTGCTGCCGTGCGCGGCTCTACCGATCCGGAGAACATCATGCGTACGGCCGTCCGTGAGTTGGGCCGGGTGTTAGGCCGCCGGGCCGTTGTCCGCTTGCGACGAAGCGATGACGATGGCCAAGATGAGTAAGGGATCAAGCGAACAAATCACTTCAGGAATTGATAAAGGTGAAAGCTTATGACTGAACAAGATCAAACCACACAAACAAGTATCAACGGTGGGGAACATTTCTTTCAAGCGCTTTTTGAAAACGCTAGCGATGCTTACCTTATTTTAGATGACAATCGTTTCGTCGATTGCAATCAGGCCACGGTTGACATGTTGCGCGCCGACTCCAAGGAGCAGGTCCTTGCCACGCACCCCTCCGAGCTTTCTCCGGAATTCCAGCCAGATGGACGCCCTTCGGGTGAAAAAGCCGATCAGATGATCGCCATCGCCCTGGAGCGGGGCAGCAATCGCTTCGAGTGGGTTCATCGGCGCTTAAATGGTGAAATCTTCCCCGTTGAGGTCGTGCTGAACCCCATTCCTATCGACGGCAAGACCATGATCCATACGATCTGGCGTGATATCACGGAACGCAAGCAGGTCGAGACAGCTATCCGCGAATCAGAACAACGCCTCTCTTTGATGGTCGAGCAATCGCCCCTGGCTGTGATCGAATGGAACCTTGATTTCGAGGTCATCTCCTGGAACCCGGCTGCCGAAGCGATCTTTGGATATTCCAGCGAGGAAGCGAACGGTCAGCATGCTGCCGGTCTGATCGTGCCCGAGGAAGTCCGTCCGATTGTAGACAAAGTATGGTCAGATTTGCTAGAACAAGAAGGTGGCAACCGCTCCACCAATGAGAACATGACCAAAGACGGGCGCGCGATCGTCTGCGAATGGTACAACACACCGCTCGTTGACCCCGACGGCAACACTATCGGCGTGGTTTCAATCGTCGAAGACATCACCGAGCGCCAAAAATCCCAAGAAGAAATCCTTGCAGCTCAGGAGCGCTTCCGGACAGTTGCCGACTTCACCTACGACTGGGAATACTGGTTGGGCGTTGACGGAGGGTTTGAATATGTTTCGCCCTCGTGCGAACGCATTAGCGGTTATCAGGCTGAAGAATATATTCAAAACTCCGATTTATTTGATCACATTGTCGCTCAAGAAGACAAGGATGCTTGGCGTGAGCATGTGCGTACATATCATGGTGAGCATAGTGATCAGATCGGCGAAATGGACTTTCGCATTGTCGCCAAAGACGGGGATACTCGTTGGCTGGGACATATTTGCCAGGCTGTGCATGATGAACAAGGCAACTGGATAGGTCGTCGAGCTAGCAATCGTGACATAACTGAGCAAAGGCAAGCCGAACAAGAACTCCAACTGGCCCGCACCTCGATCGAAAATGCCGAGGACGCTTTCTTCTGGTTTGACGCTGATGCTAATTTCGTTGACGTCAGCGAAAGAACCTGTGAAGTGCTTGGCTACTCTCGCGAAGAACTGCTCAACATGCAGGTCTTTGATATCGATCCCGCTTTTCCGAAAGAGGCCTGGCCTGATTTGAAACAGCAGGTCCAAGAACAGGGCTCAACAACCTTAGAAAGTCAACATCAGACCAAAAACGGTCGCCTCTTCCCTGTTCAGATTACCGTTAGTTATCTGGAATTTGGGGGTGAAGAGGTTTTCTTCTCGATTGCCAGTGATATCACGGAACGAAAGCAAGCGCAGCAAGCTTTGCAGCGAAGAATTGAAATCGAGGAGTTGCTCACGACGGTTTCGACCAAGCTGGTATCAGCTAAGCCAGACGAAATTGACGAAGAGATCAATCACGCCCTGGGATTGCTCTCTGCATTCAGCCAGGCGGACCGCAGTTATCTATTCCTGATTTCAGATGATCGCAACACAATGGATAATACCCATGAATGGTGTGCGGAGGGCATTGATCCGCATATTGAAAATTTGCAGGGTATTCCAATCGATACGTTCCCCTGGTTGATGGAAAGATTGAACCAGTTTGAGGTTGTGGATATCGATCACGTTGCGGACATGCCCGCAGATGCGATTACGGAAAAAACGGAGTTTCAGGCCGAAGGTATCCAATCACTTATTGTTGTTCCGATTGTCTATCAAGGCCAGTTGGCCGGTTTCATGGGATACGATGCTGTTTCCCAGCAAAGAACCTGGGAGCCAGATACAATCACAGCACTCCGATCTGTGGGTGAAACCTTCATCAATACAATCGAAAGGGAAAAACTAAGAAAAGAAATCGAAACGGCCTTCGAACGACGAGGCGAGCAGGTAGAACTGAGTACCGAAATCGCCCAGGAAATCGCCACGGCCACTGAGTTAGGTGAGCTTTTCGAACAGGTCGTCAAGCTGACCAAGGAAAACCTCGGATACTATCACACCCAATTGCTGCAATACGACCCCGGTCGAGACGCGGTTGTACTC
>CAZXXW010000074.1:16574-17000 GCA_964644835.1 uncultured Anaerolineales bacterium | reverse complement strand
TTTTGAAGATCTCTTGGTGGCGAGTTGCTTTGTTGCTGTTAGCCATATCCTTGGGTGTGGTCTATCTCCTGACCATCGCCCCCGGGCTGACCTGGGCCAATCGCGGCGCTGATGGGGGCGACCTGGTCACTGCGGCGGCCACAGGAGGCGTGCCCCATCCTTCTGGCTACCCGACCTATTTGCTCATCGCCAGGCTGTTTCAATTCCTGCCGCTAGGGACGCTGGCCTTTCGCACCAACCTGATGTCGGCCTTTTTCGCCGCGCTGGCATCCGTGATGGTGGCTGATTTGACCCGACGAGTGGTTGCTGGCGCTCCGAGAATAAGCCGCATCGCTGGCTTGCTGGCTGGCCTGGGCTTCGGCCTTTCCCCCTTATTATGGTCCCAGGCCGTGATCACCGAGGTGTATACCCTGCACGCTTTCTTCA
>CAZXXW010000074.1:0-16564 GCA_964644835.1 uncultured Anaerolineales bacterium | reverse complement strand
GTAGCGAGGCAAGACGTTTTCTGGTCTCAAAACGTGAAACGGATCGATCTTGCCTGGCTGGATCGCCTAGGGGGGTTGATCTTCGGCCTGGCATTGGGCAACCAGATCACGATAATCTTTTTGCTGCCCTTCTGGCTAATCCATGGTCTGTTTAAAGCTCGGGAAGATCAAAATCTGTCAAGCCTTTCACCCTGGCATCTCCACTCCCTGGCCGATTTGATCCATTGGCGTCCCCTGGCTCGCCGGGTTGCCTGGTTATTACTCGGCCTGAGCGTCTACCTGACCATCCCGCTGCGGGCGCGTTCCGGTTCTCCCATTAATTGGGGCAACCCCGTCGATTGGGAGGGGTTCTGGTGGCTTGTTTCCGGTTCGCTCTACCAGGATCGGGTCTTCCGCTTGGGGTTGGAATACGTCTGGCCGCGCCTGCGCACCTGGGCCGGGATGTTGCAAGATCAGTTTGGTTTGCCTGGTTTAGCGGTTGGGTTTTATGGTCTTTTTTATGGACAGCCAAAACGTAAAGGCTTCTATCTGCTGACCGGCTGGATCCTGCTGGCCTACTCGATCTTTGCGATCGGCTATAATTCGTCCGATTCGTACACGTTGCTCCTGCCAGCCTTTCTCGCTTTTGCCCTCTGGTTTGGGCTCGGCTGTGCCTCGCTCCTCGAATGGATTGCCGAGAGACCTTGGGGTCCTTGGAAATTACCTGTTGGGATTAGTGTATTCGCCGCCTTTATTTTGATCAACGCAGGGATCACTTACAGCTCCGTTGATGCTAGCGATGCCTGTGAAGCTGATGCCTTCGTAGAGACGGTCTTCGCCGCGGCACCGCAGAAAGCGATCCTCTTTACCCAGGAGGATAGAGACACCTTTGCCTTGTGGTATCACCATTACGCTCGTGGGGAACGGCCAGATTTGAGCGTTGTTGTTCAGCCCCATTTGGGTTACGCTTGGTACCGTCGAACTTTGGAGAGTGTCTATCCAGATTTGATTCTTCCTGCTGAAGCCAAGCTCACGCTGGAGACCTTCAAAGAGTTCAATCGCCGCCCTGTCTGCCGGGTCGAATTAGAAGAATGGGATTCCCTCTATCCGACTTGTAAAAACGCCAAGGGAAACTCAAATGTCTTAGATTGTACGCCTTGATTTTTGTGAACTGTTAGGAGATCGTATGTCATATCAACGTTTTCTCTCGCTAACCCTGGGAATCTTGCTCATCATCCTGGCCGGAGCTTGTTCGGCATCATCAACGGCCACCACGCCAATGGGCGCTGTGCCAACCCCTCATCCCGACGAGTTTTTACGCATATCGGGGCAGGGTTCCTTTGTCTCCGAGCCTTTTCAGCTTGAAGGCCCCGGTCGTCTAAAAGTTTATTGGAAGCAGGAATGCAACGATTTTCTCCTCTTGATGGAAAACACCAATGAGACCCTCGCCGAAGCCCCGATGGGAAGCGTGACCTTCGAATCCGCTTCCGAACCGACCGAATATATTCAGGATTCTCCCTATGTGATCCCTTTTGAATATGTGCCCGGCGAATATGTCTTCAAGGTTGAAGCTGAAGCAGCCTGTTTCTGGGAAGTGTGGTCCCAGATTGAATACCCTCAAGGGGAGTGACGTTTGAGCGCACATCATAGCGAGGCCGAAAAAGTTCTCCTCACCGGTGGGGCCGGATTCATTGGGTTAGAGGTGGCGCGTGCCTACCTCGATGCAGGGTTCCGTGTTGTTGTCGCCGATGATTTCTCCCGTGGCAACCGAGAGAGAGTACCTGACCATGTCTGCGTTCATCGGGTAGACATTTGTGATTTCGATGCCCTCCGCGATCTAATTGCGGCCGAACAGCCTGATGTGATTAATCATCATGCTGCCCTGGTCAGCGTGCGCGAGTCTCATCGTCAGCCCGAGCGCTATTGGCGCGTCAATGTTCGGGGAACGGAAAACCTGATCAAGGCAACTGCCAACATCCGGTTGAGAAAGTTCATCTTTGCATCCAGCGGTGGAGCTATCTACGGCCGTGCCGATGGTGTCCCCCTTGAAGAAACCCATCCCAGAGAGCCGATCTCTCCCTATGGCCAGAGCAAAAAAGCAGCCGAACAAGCTATTCTGGCCTGGTCCAGCGATGTCGAGAAAGTGATCCTGCGTTATGGCAATGTCTACGGCCCCAGCCAGAACCCCGCCCAGAACAACGGCGTCATCGCCATCTTCACTGCCGCGCTTTTGTCCGGTGAGCAATCGATCATCTATGGCGATGGCGTGCAGACAAGGGATTATATTCACGTCAGCGATGTCGTCTCGGCAAATTTAGCTGCCCTCCAGACGGGTAGAGCGGGCATCTTCAATATTGGCACTGGAAAAGCCCATACGCTCAGGGATGTCTACGAGCAGATTGCTGCCGTTTTGGATTGCGACGATATCGCCCCTCAACATCGGCCTGCCAATCCTTATGAGGTCGTCCATAATGTCTTGAGGGTCGACAAGGCGATCCGGGAACTTGATTGGCAGCCAACGATTGCTTTTCGGCAGGGTGTAAAGCAAACTGTTCGTGCAATTCTTGACCGTGTTAAAGTCGAAGCATGAACCGTGAAACCCGCCCGCTCGCCCTGATTCTCAAAATGATCGTGGGAGTCTCTTTTCTTGTTCTCTCGCTGATCGGGGTTGACTGGAGCCAGTTGAAAACGAGTATCGAGGCTATCGATTTATGCTGGTTGTTGCTTGTTTTGCTCTCTGTCTTGATTGGCCTATTCTTGAAAATTTTGCGATCTTACCTGTTTATCAAAAATTTTGGCGTCCAGGTTTCCTTTGGACGTGTCACCCAGGCTTTTTTTCTCGGTCAGTCGCTCAATATTCTGTTGCCCTCGCGGGGTGGCGATTTGCTCCGCGTTGGCTATTTGAGCGCCGAGCAGCCATCTCTGGTCGCGCAGGTCACCGCTGCCATCGGGGTGGAAAAATATCTCGATTTGCTTGCCATGACCGCTGTCGCCTTGGGCGTCGCCGCCTATTTGCCCGCCGCTCGAGCGTCCTGGGTTCGGCAGTGGTTGTTGCCGTTGAGCGCTCTTGCCAGTCTGATTCTCATCATGATGCTCGTTTTTGGTCCCTGGCTTTGGAAGCGCGTCCAGCCTGTCCTGGCTCGTTGGGATAATCGTTGGCTTCAGAGAGCGTTGGGGTTGATTGATCGTTTGGTGCGTAGCAGTATTTGGTTGCGCGATCTTTCCTTGCTCGTTCCCGCCGCACTTTTGACTACAGTGATCTGGATTGTGATGTGGACGACCAATTTGTTCCTTTTCCGCGGCTTGAGCCTGGAAGTGCCACTAGCTGCCGGGGGGCTGGTTTTGGTCCTGATCTATCTTGGCGTCTTACCGGCTCTGATGCCGGGCAACATTGGCCCGTTCTATTTCTTTGCCCAGCAGGGTATGATTCCCTTTGGCGCGCCTGCCGAAAAGGCACTCGCTTTTGCGATTTTGTTGCACGCCGTTGTGACGGTTACGCCCTTGCTGGCCAGCGCCATCTCGTTGCTCTTTTCGAAGGAATTGCGTGTAGCCATGTTGGGTGGGTGGAAACGCCATGATTAGTATCATCATTCCGGCCAAAGATGCCTCCGCCACGATCGCCGCTTGCTTGGACGGCGCCCTCTCTCAGCGAAATCTTGATTGTAGCTACGAAGTGATCTTCGTCGACGACGGTTCCAGCGATGACACCGCCGAGATTGCGAAGGCCAAAGGGGTCAAGGTGATCCAACAGGAGAACGCTGGCCCGGCCGCTGCTCGCAACGCGGGCGCTGACATCGCCCAGGGCGATATTCTTGCCTTTACCGACGCTGACTGTGTCCCCTCGCCAACCTGGCTGGCGCACCTGATAGAACCTTTCCGAGATCCCCAGGTGGTTGGCGCCAAAGGCACCTATCGGACCGATCAGCGCGGCCTGGTGCCCCGTTTCGTCCAGCAGGAATACGGCTACAAATACGTCCAGATGGCCAAGCAGGACAGTATCGACTTCATTGATACGTATTCGGCCGCCTATCGCCGCGCTGTCTTTCTCGAAAACGGGGGTTTTGACAGCGCCTTTGCAGTTCCTTCTGTTGAAGATCAGGAGTTATCTTTTCGCCTAGCTCGAAAAGGCTACCGGATGGTTTTCGTTCCCGATGCGATCGTCTACCATCAGCATGACGAGACTGTCTGGGAATATGCGAGACGCAAATGGGGCATTGGTTACTGGAAAGCGTTTATGCTCTGCTGGCTTCCCGAAAAGACCTTTCAGGACTCTCACACGCCGGGGACATTACGCTGGCAGATCTTTTTCCTCGCTGTTCTCTTGCTCGCCTCTTCCGTAGCTTTGTTTTGGAAGCCGGGATGGTCGCTGGTTCTGCTCACCATGATTGGTTTTTATGGCTTCGCCCTTCCTCTGATGGGCCACATCGCCCGACGCGATCGGGCCGTTTTGCCCGTTGCTCCCTTGTTGCTGCTCATCCGGGCTGGGGCTCTCGGCTTTGGTCTTGTTTGGGGGTTGGCCTTTCCGCCCCGGCGCCAGCCGCGCGTCTATACCGGCCTCGCCCCAATGGAGCGGTTTTTCAAGCGCGCATTGGACATCGTTGGCGCGTCGGTGGGCCTGATTCTCTTGGCGCCATTGCTGCTCCTGTCTGCTGTCGCGATCAAACTCGACAGCCACGGCCCTGTTTTCTTCACTCAAGAGCGCGTCGGTGAGAACGGCAAGCCTTTCCGCGTTTTCAAGCTTCGCACCATGGTTGATGGCGCCCAAGACCAAGTCAAGAAAGTGCTCCGCGATAATCCTCTGGCTGGCCCCGTTTACAAGATTCCCAACGACCCCCGGATCACGACAGTAGGCAAGGTATTGCGCCGTTGGAGCTTAGATGAGATCCCCCAATTCTGGAACGTCTTGCGCGGCGAGATGAGCCTGGTCGGTCCCCGGCCTGAGGAGAGCTGGGTTGTCGATCAATACACCGACGAGCAGCGCCAGCGTCTGGCGGTCAAGCCCGGCCTGACCGGCCCGATGCAGGTCTCCGGCCGTGGCGAGCTGGACATGGACGCTCGCCTCGTTCTGGAGATCGACTATATCAACCATTACTCCCTTTGGGAAGATGTGAACATCATCATTCGGACGATACCGGCGGTCTTGTCCGGGAAGGGGGCTTTCTAAGATGCTCAAACGCCGCTATGCCGTCCTGCTTGTTGTTGGCTTGTTGTTATTAGTCCTAGTTCTGGGAATCGTTGCTTCTATCCGCTCTAGACCCCCTGAACTTGAAACAGCTTGCCTTTTTGAAGAATGTGAAATTCGACAGGAATTGTCGTTGGAGGATGTCGCCTTTCCACCCCCTGCTGAGGGAACAAGTGGAACCGAGCAGACACATTCGCTGCCTCTTTTTGAATGGGATCAACTCTCCTCACGTGTGGGTTTTGGCTTGACCGGCACGCGCGATGCCGAGATGTGGGCCCAACGGTTAGGCGCTGGATGGCATCTTGATTGGACTGTTCGTCGCCGTCTCCCGAGCGAACCGCCCGAGCATTGGCAGATGGTTCGCCTGGCCCGTGGCATGGTATCTCCCTCTCGTGAGAAAATCCGCTGGTTGGCCAGGGATTATCCCGGCAATGTCTGGGTGATTGGCAACGAGCCGGATAACCGCTTGCAAGATAATATCTTCCCGGAAGAATACGCGCAGGTCTATCATGATTTGTATTACCTGATCAAAGATGCTGATCCCAGCGCTGCTGTGGCTGTGGCCGGTGTCACCCAGGGGACACCTCTCCGTTTGGCCTATTGGGACCGCGTCCTTGTTGCGTATCATGCTTTGTATCAAGAGCCTATGCCCGTTGATTGGTGGACGTTGCATGGCTTTATTCTCCGGGAAGAGCGCGACAGCTGGGGTGCTGGTATCCCCACAGGACTTCTCGCTGAAAACGCCGGTCGGGTTTACGAAATTGGAGATCATGGTGATGTCCAAATTTTCCAGGATCAGATCATCGCTTTCCGCACCTGGATGGCCGAGAACGGCTATCGCGACAAACCCTTGGCCCTGACCGAGTTTGGCATTTTGTTCGGCCTCGAGTATGGTTACACGCCCGATGTGGTTGCAGCGTATCTTCGGGATACTTTCGAATGGCTTGGCGAAGCCAGCGACTCTCAAATTGGCTACCCTCAAGACAACAATCACTTGGTGCAGCGCTGGGCCTGGTTCAGCTTGTCCGATCCCCTCTACCCGGGCACCAGTCTGGCAAATTTGCAAGCCGATGCCCTCACCGAGATCGGCCAGGCATTTCGAGAGTATAATTGGGAGCGACGACGATAACCACACTCTGCAGGAGATAGCATGCGCCAAATTTTATTTGTCTGCACGGCCAATATCGCTCGCTCTCCGATGGCTGAAACACTGTTCAACCAGATTGTTGCAGAAAAGGGGTTGGCAGATCAATACGAAGCTCGATCCGCGGCCACGTGGGGGCGGGACGGTTTCCCCGCCGCGTCCGAGGGAATTGAGGTGATGTCAGAGCGAGGGATCGACATGCGCTCCCACCGTTCACGAATAGTTACAGAGGAAATCATTGCCTCTGCTGATTTGATCTTGACCATGGAGCAAGGCCATAAAGAAGCTTTGCAAATCGAGTTTCACCCTCACAAAGAGAAGATTTATATGCTGACCGAGGTGATTGGCCCTGCTTATAATATTCCTGACCCCTATGGCAGGGGGATAGAGGCCTTTCAAGAAACGGCCCAAGAGTTGGAGACGATCATCGAAAAACTTGTGCGTATTTTGGAGCGCGCTAACTCACATGGTAGTCTTGCATAATTTCCGCGATAGTAGAAAGTAATCAGCCACTGGCTTTTGCCAGTGGCTTTTTGATTCACCAACTTGTTTTGGTTCTGAGAAGAGAACGCGGAGAGTCCGAAAGCGTATCGCTAATTTAGGGGGCAATGGTTCAGGTATGAGCAAAGAAGATGCTGAGAAAATAGCTGAACTTGTAGCCGAAAAATTACTACAAAAAGGGTGAAAAATCCCAACCTTAAAAAATTCAAGGGCTGCCTTTGGTACAAAACAGCCCTTTTTTTAATGCAAAAGGTGGGCCCAGTAGGAGTCGAACCTACGACCTGGCGGTTATGAGCCGCTCGCTCTGACCACTGAGCTATGGGCCCTTGTTGGGGGATAAAAAAGAGCGGGCGACGGGATTCGAACCCGTGAATGTCAGCTTGGAAGGCTGATGCCTTACCACTTGGCGACGCCCGCATAATGCCTAAAGATTGTACCGTGAGGCGCGTTGGTGGTCAAGACTTATGCAACGTCACGCGCTTGCGTTAGAGCAAGCTTTGTTGTAAAGTAAGGGTAGTCGCTTAAAATCTGCTTCATTGAATGGGCACAAATCTAATCGGAGCCAATATACTCGGGGTAGAGTCAATGAAAAAAACACTTTCAAAATCAATGGCCGTTTTGCGGTTGGTGATCAGCCTGATCTGGATCGCGCTCAGCATATTCGCGATGTTCTACACTCATAAAACTGTCCAACGGGCCCAGAGCTGGTTGGGAGAAACGTTGGCGCCCCTGATCGAAAGCATCGACAATGTCCATGCCATCATGGTCGAATCCAACGATGTGCTTGTCGGCGTGGAGGAATCTCTAGACTCGGTTCAAGATGTGACCGTCGATATGACCATCCTGCTTACAGATACGCGCCCCCTTGTTTCCGAATCAACCGAAGTGATCGCTTCCGATATTCCCGGTGCAATCGAGGGCATTCAAGCCTCGATGCCCAGCCTGATCGAGACGGCTGCCACCGTGGACGAGACATTGAGATTTTTGTCCAATTTCGAAGCATCGATTCCGATCCCCTTTCGTGACTCTTTGTCCTTTGGCCTCGGTATCGATTACGATCCTGAGACCCCCTTGGATCAAGCCCTTGAGGATCTCAACGGTAACATGGACGGCATTCCCGAAAATCTGCGCGACCTCGAAGATGATTTGACCACCGCCAACGACAATTTGCTTGTCGTCCGCGATGACCTCTCCGCCTTGGCCGATGATCTTTATGAAATTAATCAAGAGTTGAAAGACATCAATCCCCGCTTGGAAGCGTTGACCGAAGATGTTCAGGCCTTGCAGTCAACCTTGACCGGTGTCGAAGAGCGAGCCGTTACCGTTTTGCCGATTGCCAGAGCGGTGACAATCTCTTTATTAGCCCTGATCCTGCTGGCTCAGCTTCCGACTATCTATATGGCCCTGCTCGTTCTGCGCGGAGAAATATTTTCAGATCAAGCTTGATTATCATCCCTCTTGCTGTGCTACAATTGAAGGAACCAACACTACTGCTGGGAAAACAACTTAACCTCATCAGGAGAATATATGATCACCCCAACTTCAACCCTTTTCTTATCGCGGCGCAAACGATTTTCTCCCTGGCTCTTTGGACTCAAAATGGGTTTACTTGCTGCCCTGATCCTGCTCTGGTGGTTGCAAGATCAAGCCAAACAAAAAGATGAATCTGTCGAAGAGGAAGAACCGATCTTATTGCCCCCCGAGGAGGGAGAACGTGGTCAGGAAGCTCCCCAGACAGAGGCTGGAGAATCGGACTCACTCGTAGAGGCTTCCGATGATCTCACCGCCATCAACGGGATTGGCCCCACCTATGCTGCCGTGCTCCAAAAAGCGGGCATCACCGGCTACGCCCAACTCTCCGACTTGACACCGGACGAAATCCGCGACATCTTCCGAGATGCTGAGAAACGGGCCCCCAACACATCCACCTGGCCCCAGCAAGCCGCAGAACTGGCATCCTAACGGGGAACAACACGGGTCGCGTCCAGCTTCGCGGCCTCTGATCATTTTACTGGTTTTCTTCTCTTCTTATTTGAGAAAAGTTGGTACGCGGGGTAGAATACATCTGCAAAAAACAGACAGGAGATGGTATGGCATTTAAGCCAACACGAGACCGGGTCAAACCGGAAGAAATCGATACAACCCCCAAGCGTCGCCCACCTTGGATTCGGGTAGGCGCTCCCACGGGAGAAACGTATCAACAAGTTCACAAGTTAATCCGGGCCAAATCGCTGCACACCGTTTGTGAAGAGGCGATGTGCCCCAATGTTGGTGAATGTTGGGGCGCGGGGACGGCAACTTTTTTGATGTTAGGGGATATTTGCACGCGTAGTTGTGGCTTTTGCGATGTCAAGCGCGGCAAACCGGAGCCGATTGATTGGGAAGAGCCCGAACGGGTTGCCCGCGCCGTCCGGGATATGGATTTGCGCCACGCCGTGATCACCAGCGTCAACCGTGACGAACGCGAAGATGGCGGCGCGCCGATCTTTGCAGCCGTCATTCGCCGGATTCGCGAGTTGCAGCCGGGTTGCTCTGTCGAGGTGCTAATCCCCGACTTCAAGGGCAGCAGCGACGCTTTGAAGATCGTCATGGATGCCCGCCCCGAGATTCTCAACCACAATGTCGAGACGACACCGCGCTTGTTTAGCTATGCTCAACCACAAGCGAAATATGCCTGGTCTGAAGCGACTTTGCGCAACGCCAAGAAACTCGATCCCGACGTGTTGACCAAATCGGGCATTATGGTCGGGCTGGGGGAGACGATCGAAGAAGTCAGAGAGACGATGCGCGATTTACGTGCCTGGGGCGTTGACATTCTCACCATTGGACAATACTTGCAGCCCAGCCGCAAACATTTACCCATTGATCGTTACTACACCCCCGAAGAGTTTGAAGACCTGAACGAATATGGCCTGGAGCTTGGATTTAGTTGGGTCGAGAGTGGCCCCCTGGTGCGCTCCTCCTATCATGCCGCCGAGCAGGTGCGCGCTTTGAGTATCGTTCACCGGTCCTTGTACGAATAAGAGTAATTATCAACGCAGCCAAGGATATCAGGGGCGTAAAGATTTTCTCCTGTGTTCGGGCGCGCTATATAATTTGATGTTGTGCTCAGGAGGGCGACCCCTATCGTGATGAACAGCCGCCAACGATTTCTCGAGACCATCCGTTATGGACAACCTGACCGTGTTCCCTTGTTTGGTGAGGGAATCCGTTCCCAGGTTTTCGACGTCTGGAATCGGCCCGGCTTGCGTTCCAGGGAAGACCTGGCTCGCCGCTTTGCCTTTGATCCCCGGCAGGAAATTCTGCTTGATCTGGAGCCTCATCCCGACCTCGAAGCCTGGCCCAGCACCATCGCAGAGCTAGACCGTTTGAGCAGCCGCCTCGACCCCGATGACCCTGACCGTTTCCCTGATGATTGGGATGAGCAAGTAGCGATATTGAAAGGTCGCGATTACCCCCTGATGTTGCGCGTCCATCGGGGTTTTTTTCTATCTATGGGCGTATACAAATGGGATCGATTCTATGATGTGATGTGCCTGTGCACCGACGCGCCCGACTTCGTCCGGGCGATGATGAGCCTCCAGGGCGAGTTCGCCGCCCGGATGACCGAGCGAGTTTTGCGCGATCTGAGCGTTGATGCCGTTATCTTCAGCGAGCCAATCGGTGGCAACAGCGGACCGTTGATTTCCCCTCAAATGTATGCTGATTTTGTGCTCAGCAGCTATCGCCCCGTTTTCAACGTTTTGGTCAAATTTGAGATCGAAAACATCATTTTGCGCACCTATGCCAACGCCCGAGTTTTGTTGCCCGCGGCGGTTGAGTATGGCTTCAATTGCCTGTGGGCCTGTGAGACCGATCGCACGGAGATGGATTACCTCGATATCCGCCGCCAGTTTGGCTCCCAATTGCGTCTGATTGGGGGAATCGACACCGATGTTTTGCTCCAGAACCATGAGGCCATCCGCAGGGCGGTGGAGCGTGTCGTCCCGCCATTGTTAGAGCAGGGCGGTTACGTGCCGCTCCTGGACGGTCGCGTGCGCGAATATATCCCCTTCAAATATTATCGTTATTATCGAGAGTTGCTCCAAACGGCTGTTGATTGCTGACACTAAGGAGGGTACATGGACGTAGAATCGACATCGCTTGAAGAGCTATCAGCTCAACCTCGAGAACATATCCCTGATACTTGGGCGCATCGCGGCTCTTGTCCCGTTTGTGGTCAGGCCAAGTCGCTCGCCGTTCTTCATAAACACAACGCTCCAGATCAATTTATTTGCGAGTATTGTAACGCCGCTTTCGAGTTGCCTGCTGACGGGTCTCAAATCCGGCTGATGGTCTTGCCAGAAATCTTGCAAGCGGTCTGGAATCAAGTCATCCACCAATGGATTGAGCCTGCCGAAATCCGGCTTCTCTATAAGCGCTGTCAAGCTTCTGTTGCTGATGAAGAAGCCGATCAGCAAAAGATCACTTTGACCAATCGAGAGGTTTATTACAAGGCCTTAGAATTGCAAAAGCTTGGCAACGACGACGAGACCACCGCTTCGTTATTGTTTCAAGCCGGGGCTACACGCCAACAGGTCGTCGGCGTGCTGCGCACGCAAGCGAGAAATCGAAAAGGAGCGCAAACGACGTAATCGTTTCTTCCTGGTGATGGCTGTTTTGTCCCTTTTTGTCCTGGCTTTAATCGCAGGGGGAGTATGGCTGACTACGCTGAATCAGGTTCCGAATGAAAAAATTGTCGAAGAACCCGCTGGAGAGCGGGAGTCGCTTTTCGTCAAATTGCTTTCTGAGCAGGCTCAACCAAGTGTTGACGATGCAGCCGCCCCTCAAGTTGAACAAGGGAATGTGTCCGTCTCGGGGACTTCGTCTTGCCCCACGACCCCTGCCCAGGCCGCTGAATTGTTTGGCGGCCCCGAAAATGTTTGGGCGAAAGAAAGCTCGTATGACGCCTGGGTGATGACCAACGCAGGGTTGCCCGTCCCGTTATATGTCCCCGCTGGGATGGTGGCCGGTTATATGGATTTGACTTCTATGGAGATGATCTCTGTGGATGGCCCGGCTACGATCCGAAACGTGAACTTTGCCGTCATCACCTGTTACTGAGATGATGACACTACGCTCCTGGCTTGTCGGCTAATCTTTGGCCCCAAATAGATCAAGCCATTCGTCGATTTCTTCCGGGCTGAGGGGACCGTTGGGTTTTGCCGGAGCTGGTTTGCTCTCTGGCGCAGGCGAGACCATTTGCCGGGCAAATGTGTGGGCGTCCACAACGCGGGCATGGGCCGCTCGTGCCGCTGCCTGAACCTGATGGTCGGAGCTGACCACCGTCCATGTTCGGGCGTCGCCTCCTAACTGTCTCAGGCGGGCGAGAATAGCCCCGTCGGCGGTTTTGCCCTCCGGGGAGAAATGCGCTTGGATCGAGCCGAATCGCTGCATCCGGGCTTCACCCGGGGGCGCTTTGTCGAAGTAGACCTCGATCTTCTTGCGCACCCGCCGTTGGAAGGCCTGCAAACGCTTGATCAACTCGATCTCGTCATCGACAGCCCTGAGACTCAGGCCGGGAATTTTGGGGATCAGATTGTGTCCATCAACGATGTAAGGCATTCGAAAACTCTACTGTTTATCTCTGGGTTGCACGGCCTCCCTTTTCAGGGAGCCAGAAAAGCTTAAGCTTTTCTTCTTGTATCCTTGCTTTCCTCATAAGGAAAAGGCAAAGGGGATGTGATCGATTGTTCACGCTTCTTGTGATCACAAATTTCCGTCATTTTGCCATCTGGCGCCAAAAGTACTTTATAATTAGGACAGCGTTTGAATTCTAGTCTTCAGGCTTGCCGTCGTCAAGATTTGTTAGGCAACGATAACGTTGGGAGAAATTTATGCAGTGGAAACGTCTCACCTATTATCTACTGATCAATGTGGCCGTTTCGGCGATCACCACGTTGGTGGTGCTGAGCCTGTGGGATCGAAGCCACCAACCGGCTGTCGAGAATGTCACTCCCATCGCCCAACTGCCCACCCCGCTGCCGACCAGCCCGCCGGTTTCGCCGACGCTGCCACCAAGCCCCACGCCAGATTATCTGGTTCATCGCGTGGAATCAGGCGAAACCTTGGGCCAGATTGCCACCGCTTACGATTTGACCATCGAAGATCTCCTCGCAGTCAACAATCTTGAAGATCCCAACAGGCTGGAAATCGGCCAGGTTATCTACATCCCTCCTGATGGTGGAGCCGAAGTCGATCAAGCAGTCGTAGAAGAAACCCGAGTTGTCGCTACGGAGGTATCAGCCACGGACGATCAAATCGCCATCGAAGCCGGGGCCGAGATCGAAATCGTCGCCATCGTCGGTGTCGGCGACCTCGCTTCCGAGCGAGTCCAGTTGGGCGATCTCACGGGCGAAAAACATGACTTGGAAGGCTGGTATCTGAAAGACGAAGACGGTAATCGTTACGAATTTCCAGATTTCACACTTTACGCAGGCGGAGAGATTCGCGTCAACACCAGATCAGGCAATGATTCAACCATCAACCTTTATTGGGGTCTGGATGAACCTGTTTGGGAGCCGGGTGAGTTCGCCACCCTGTACGATCCGGAGGGTAACTCCCAGGCTGCTTATCAGGTGCCCTGATCTCTCCACTGGCGACAATCATTTTGATCTGTTACACTTCGACCATCTAACCAATCATTCAACCACTGAGCGCTTATGACTCAAGCTTTTTATCAAAAATGGCGTCCCCAAACCTGGGATCAAGTCGTCGGGCAAAAGCATGTCGTCACGACTCTGAAAAATGCCGTAGCCGCCGACCGTGTCGCCCACGCCCAGCTTTTCGCCGGGCCGCGGGGCACGGGCAAAACAACCACGGCGCGTCTCCTGGCCAAAGCGGTCAATTGCCTTGCAGATGACCTCTCCGAGCGACCCTGTAACCAGTGTGAGCATTGCCTCGCTGTCAACCAGAGCCGTTTTCTCGATCTGATCGAAATTGATGCCGCGTCGAATAATGGTGTAGAAGATGTTCGCGATTTGCGCGACAAGATCAACTTCTCTCCTAACCAGGGGCGCTATAAAGTCTATATCATCGACGAGGTGCACATGCTCTCGACGGCGGCTTTCAACGCTTTGCTCAAAACCCTGGAAGAACCCCCGGAGCATGCCATTTTTGTCTTAGCCACCACCGAGGTGCACAAAATTCCCGCCACCGTGCTTTCCCGTTGCCAGCGCCACGAGTTCCGCAATCTCTCTGTGACCGACATGGTCACCCAGTTGAAAGATATCGCTGTCAGCGAAGGACTGGACGCCGATCCCGATGCGCTCGCTTTGATTGCCCGGCAGGCCACTGGGAGCATGCGCGATGCAATTTCTCTGCTCGACCAACTCGCCTCCACCTCGGAACAGATCACCCTTGAAATTACCCGAGATGTGCTTGGCACAGCTACAAGTCAGTCGGTTCTCGCCCTGGTCGATGCCCTTTTGGCGGACGATTCCGCCGCCGGGCTGGATCAACTCCATCAAACGCTGGATTCGGGCCGCGATCCGCGTCAGTTTGCCCGTCAGATCGTCGATTACTTGCGCGGCCTGCTGCTCGTCCGCATGGGCAACGCCGATCAGGTCGACGTCCCCACGGAATTACGCGCTCAGATGGCCGAACACGCCCAAGCCTTCGATGTTTCTGATCTCTTGGAGATCATCCGCAACTTCAACCATGCCGCCAGCGATGCCCGCAACGCCTGGCAGCCCGCTTTACCGCTGGAGATCGCTTTCATCCAATCATTACAGCAACCATCCCCGGAGGTGGTCCCCCCACCCCAACAGGGAGAATCAAAACGCGTTCCCAGCAGGGCCCAAGCCCCGGAACCGGAGCCTGCCCCCCGGCGGGAATCCAGCTCCGCCGAGTCTGACATTGATTCCGTGCCCCAAAGCATGACGAAAAACTGGGGTAAGATTTTGGAACAGGTGCGGGATCGCAGTCCCCAAACCCAGGCTTTGCTCAATTCCTGCAAACCGATGGGCATGAAAGGAAACGCCCTCGTCTTGGGCTTCAACGGAGAATTCGCAAAGTCCAAAATGGAATCCGGCGAAAACCTGGAGATATTTAAGCAGGTGATGGAAGAGATTTTGGGCCGAAAGATCGCCGTGCTTTGCATCGTCGCAAAAGGCGGTGAAATGCCTGCCGAGATCGACCAGGAAGGCATGGTCGCGACGGCCCTGCGAGACTTGGGCGGCGAGATCGTCGATATTCAGTAAGTCAACCTACACACCTACGAAGGAGTTTGGAAATGCCTAAACGTCCCCGAGGACCGCGTCCCCCGATGGGAGGCGGCAATATGATGAAACAGCTTCAGCAGATGCAACAACAACTCGCAGAAACCCAAGATGCACTGGCCAAAGAGACGGTCACAGCCTCGGTGGGCGGTGGTGTGATCGAGGTCGTCGCGACCGGCGATCAACAAATTAAATCGATCACCATCGACCCCGATGTGCTCGAAGACGCCGATGTCGGAATGCTGCAAGACCTGCTCCTGGCGGCGGTCAACAGTGCTTTGGAGCAATCGCAAGAATTGGCCGCAGAGAAGCTCGGCCCCTTGGCCGGTGGTTTGCCTTTCTGAACCTGCAACTTGTAACTTGTAACGTTTGCCATGCCTCTTCCTGCCCCCATACAAAATCTCATCGACGCTTTCTCGCGCTTGCCTGGTGTTGGCCCCAAAACGGCTTCTCGGTTGACCTTTTTCTTGTTAGGGGCGCCCGATCATTTTGCTGTTGATTTGGCAGATGCCCTGGATCAACTCAAGTCAGGCACGACATTTTGCCAAACCTGCTTCAATATCACCGAGGCCAGGCGTGTCGAGTGTGAGGTCTGTGCCGACGAAGATAGAAGCGATGCCACTTTGTGCATCGTCGAAGACCCCCTGGATGTGCTCGCTCTGGAGCGCACCGGGGGGTATACGGGTAAATATCATGTCTTGCATGGGGCGCTTTCTCCTATCGAGGGTATCGGCCCAGAAGACCTCAAGATCCGCGAGTTGCTCGTGCGTCTGCAACGTAATGAGGTCAGAGAGGTGATCCTGGCTACCAATCCCAGCATGGAGGGGGATGCCACCGCCATGTATCTTCGTCAGCAACTGGCCGATTATGATCTCCGTATCACCCGATTGGCTCGCGGCTTGCCGATGGGCGGCGACTTGGAATACGCCGATCAGAATACGTTGTTGCGGGCTTTGGCCGGGCGCCAAGAGATGGAATCTTAAAGAATCAAAATTGGTCGCAAATTGCTTCGAAAGGGCCTTGACAGCTTTTGCTTAATCCATATAATTGTCTCCTGTTGCACCTAAACAGGCACTTTGAACAAGTTTGAAAATTGGTCTACCAAAACCCTTGACAGGGTTTTACAACCAGATATAATTGATCATCGTTGCAAACATGATCTGGCCCTGAAGGGAAGATCATTTGAAAATTGAAAAGTTCTTCTGCGCCCAGAGGTTGACTACCAACAAATGGGACGTCTTCAAAGATGGGCACGCTGATGTCTGACCAAAGAGAAGGCATCAGGTTTTTGTGTCCATAGGAGTTCTTGACAGTGCAATGCGAAAAGAGTATAATTGATTTTCGCCCGCCGGGAACGGCGGGCCAGCACCTTGACAACTGAAGAGTGACAGAAAGTGAAGAAACCTAGTCAGTAAATCAACACATCTTCGGATGTGAATTTTCGCGGAGAGTTTGATCCTGGCTCAGGATGAACGCTGGCGGCGTGCCTAATACATGCAA
>CAZXXW010000073.1:0-17103 GCA_964644835.1 uncultured Anaerolineales bacterium | reverse complement strand
TCGAGATATCAAAGAGTATATCCAGGCCCATGGTGGTCGGGTGACCGGATCGGTCAGCAGCAAGACCGATTATCTCGTTGCAGGCGAAGACGCGGGCTCGAAGCTTGAGAAAGCTCAGCAATTAGGAACACAAATTATTGACGAAGATGCTTTGCACAATCTCGTTGGAGAATAAGATAACCATTTTTGAGAGAAAGGGAGTGATATGGACTTAACCACAAGCAATGATGCGGTTGCTCGCCGCGCGGCCGCAATGGCAGAACGCATTGACAAGATGAAAGCGATCGATCATTATTTTTATAATCAGCCGGTCACGGAATTGCATGGCGGTTCCAAGGTTGTCGTCGATGGGCGTGAGATGGCGATGTACGCTTCCTATAGTTATTTGGGTCTGGTGGGACATCCCCGCATTAATCAGGCTGCTCAAGATGCCGTGGAGAAGTACGGCACCGGCACACATGGTGTGCGCACCCTGGCCGGCTCACTTGATTTGCATGATGCTTTGGAAGAGACGATCGCCAACTTTAAAAAAGCGGAAGCTGCTATTACGTATACATCCGGCTATGTTACCAATATGACCACGATTTCGACGCTGATGGGCCGAGGCGACTATGTTTTCTCTGATAAGCTCAACCATGCCAGCATTGTCGATGGTTGTTTGATGTCGGGAGCTAAATTTCGCCGATTTCGGCATAACGATATGGAAAGCTTAGAACGGATGATTTCTAAAGCTCCTTCTGACGCGGCCAAGTTGGTTGTGGCTGACGCGGTTTTTAGTATGGACGGTGACATCATCGATTTGCCTCGCATGGCAGACATTTGCCGGGAACACAATGCCTGGCTGATGATGGATGAAGCTCACTCGCTTGGCGTGCTTGGGGAGACCGGGCGCGGCATCGAAGAGCATTTTGGCCTCGATGATGTTGTCGATGTCAAGATGGGCACGTTGAGCAAAACGATCCCTTCGGTGGGTGGGTATATCGCCGGGAAACAAGATTTGATCGACTTTTTGCGCCATGCCAGCCGGGCATATATCTTCTCGGCTGCGTTGCCCCCGGCCCAGGCAGCCGCAGCCAAAGAAGCTTTTGATGTCATCTTGGATGAACCCTGGCGTGTTGACAAGCTTCGGGCCAACACCGAACAGTTCATCACCGGCTTGCAGGCCCGCGGGCTGGACACGTTGAACTCCGAAACGGCGATTGTGCCCGTAATGTGCGGTTCCGATGAAGATGCTTTCGCCGTCACCGAATACGCCCAGGAGCACGATATCTTCGTCCTGCCGGTGCTATCTCCGGCGGTCCCGGTGGGTGAATCTCGCTTGCGGGCAACGGTGCTGGCATCTCACGAGCCGGAGGATATCGAGAAGGCGATGGACATCATCGCCCAAGCTGCCGAAAAAGCCGAGGTGATCTAGCGACGGTTAGTTGATGTAAGTCTTGGGTTATAATTAAAACGCAATCATAAATTTCTTTGGATTGGGTGTTTGAAGGAGCAAGATATGAGTGTGTTTCTGGAGATCCCTGACACTGTAGCTGAGGCCATGCGACTACCGCCTGAACATCGCAAAACGCAATTGTTGACAGAACTGGCATTGAGCTTGTATGAGCGCGGGATTTTATCTTTTGGAAAAGCAAGAGAATTAGCCGAGATGGAAAAATACGAGTTTGGTCTCTTGCTGGGCAAACGCGGCATTTCTCGCCATTACGGCGAAGAAGAATTACAAGAAGATATTGCTTATGCCCGTGATCAGTAATACGTCTCCAATCTTAAATCTGGCGATCATATCAAGGTTGGGTTTTCTTCGCGATCAGTTTGGAGATGTATTGATACCTTCTGCCGTACTCGACGAATTGAAACCCGATAGCAACTTCCCTGGGGCCACGATTATTTCAGAAGCTTTGCATGCTGGTTGGATACGAACTGTTCGAGTTGAAAACATTGACTTGGTGCGCGCATTGGGAGTGGAGTTAGATAAAGGCGAGGCTGAAGCGATTGCCCTTGCTTTAGAGCAAAAAACGAATATGATCTTGTTGGATGAGCAAGAGGGCCGAACGCGCGCAAAACGATTCGGCTTGACACCTGTTGGTGTTTTGGGTGTCTTGCTGAGAGCAAAGACAAAGTATAAAAACATCTCAATAAAAGCAGAGATGGAATCCTTACGAACGAAAGCGGGTTTCTATATTGATGCAAATTTGTTTGAGAGAATTCTTGCAGAAGCGGGGGAGATCTCTGCACCAAGTGAGTAAATCATTTTGAACCAAAATCCCCAAATTCGATTGAAACCAGGCCGCCAGAAGCCGTTGTTGCGCCGCCATCCCTGGATTTTTTCCGGGGCGGTTGCCGCTGTGGAGGGGGATCCCGCTTCCGGTGAAACCGTAGATGTGCTCGATGCCGACAGCCAGTTCGTTGCCCGCGGCGCCTATTCGCCGGAGTCGCAGATCCGCGTCCGTGTCTGGAGCTTCGATTCCAATGAGCAGATCAATGCCGCTTTTTTCCGCGCCCGTCTGATGCGCGCTTTAGCGCTGCGCCAGAGCTTGCAACGGGGAGACGCCTCCTCGGCGATGCGACTCGTCCATGCCGAGTCCGATGGAATCCCCGGCCTGGTCGTCGATCGCTACGCTGACACGCTGGTGATCCAGGTTCTCAGCGCCGGAGTCGAGCGTTGGCGCGAGACGCTGGCCGACTTGCTCCTGGAGTTGACCGGTGCTGTGGGTATCTACGAGCGCTCTGACGTGGAAGTCCGCCGCTTGGAAGGCTTGTCTGAGCGTACCGGCCTGCTCCGGGGCGATCAGCTTCCTGAGCTTGTCGAAATCATCGAGAAGGGAATCCGTTTTGGGGTCGACCTCCGTGGGGGGCATAAGACTGGTTTTTATCTCGATCAGCGCGAGAACAGGGCCTTGGTCCGCCAATTGGCCGCGGGCCGAGAGACACTCGACGCCTTTTGCTACACGGGCGGATTCACGCTCAACGCTCTGGCAGGCGATGCTGCTGCGGTGACCGCGATTGATTCATCGGCTGACGCCCTCGATCAGGGACGTCAGAATCTAAGTCTGAATCAATTTGATCCTGACGCGGTCGAGTGGGTTGATGGCGATGTCTTCAATGTTTTGCGCACCTTTCGCGATCAGGCCCGTTCGTTTGACCTGATCGTCCTGGATCCACCCAAATTTGCGCCCACCCGAGCCCAGGCGCAGCAGGCTGCTCGCGGCTACAAGGACATCAACTTGTTGGCTTTCAAGCTGCTCCGCCCCGGTGGGTTGCTGGTCACCTTCTCCTGCTCCGGGGGTATTGAAGCCGACTTTTTCCAGAAGATCGTCGCCGACGCAGCCGTCGATGCCGAGGTGGATGCTCAAATCATCGAGTGGCTGCATCAAAGCAGTGACCATCCTGTCTTGCTCCACTTCCCCGAGGGGGCCTATCTCAAGGGTTTGGTAGCACGCGTCGGTTCTTAAGATTTGAAGAAGAAATCCTGTCCAGCCTATCAAGAATCGAAGAAACCCCTATGGCTTCAAATGCACCAATTTATCAAAACCCTGACCAGCTTTTGCAGCGGCTGATTCAATTCGATACTACCAATCCGCCAGGGAATGAGGCCGACTGCATCGCATATATCGACCGGTTAATCACCGCAGCGGGACTTTACACCCAAATGCTGGCCCGGAACCCGGCGCGTCCTAACCTTGTAGCGCGGCTGCCCGGACGTGGTGAGGCGCCGCCATTACTCCTTTATGGGCATGTCGATGTCGTCACCACGGCTAATCAGGACTGGAGCCATCCGCCCTTCGGGGCTGAGATCGATTCCGGCTATATCTGGGGGCGAGGTGCCTTGGATATGAAGAGCGGCGTCGCCATGATGATCGCCGCCTTGCTTCGGGCCAAAGCGGAGGGATTGAAGCCTCCCGGCGATGTCATCCTGGCTGTGGTCAGCGACGAGGAGGACGGCGGCGGCGACGGGGCCAAGTTTTTGATCCAAGAGCACGCGGCCCTCTTCGAGGGAGTCCGATACGCCCTCGGCGAGTTCGGCGGATTCAGCATGTACATTGGGGGAAAATGCTTTTATCCCATCATGGTCTCCGAGAAACAATTTTGCCATCTCAAAGCCACCATCCAGGGGCCCGGTGGGCATGGCTCGATGCCGGTGCGCGGCGGCGCGATGGCCAAGTTGGCCCGCTTTTTGCGGCGGGTGGATCGGGGCCGATTGCCCGTCCATGTCACCCCCGTCGTCGAAGATATGTTCACCTCGCTGGCTTCCTCGCTGAGCGGTCTGACCGGCCTGGTGCTCAAGGGCTTGACGCGCCCGGCTTTGGCCGATCGCGTCATCGATCTACTTGGGGAACGGGGACGCCTTTTCAACCCTTTACTGCATCACACCGTCAGTCCGACGATTGTCAACGCCGGCGACAAGGTCAACGTGATCCCTTCGCTGATTTCTATTGAGTTGGATGGACGCCTGCTGCCGGGTTTTCAGCCTGATGATCTCATTGCCGAATTGAAGGACATCGTTGATCTGGATGTTCGTTTTGAGGTGATCGCCTATGACCCGGGGCCGGATGAGGCCGATATGAGCATGTTCGACACCCTCGCCGGGATCATGGCCGAGGCCGATCCCGGCGGAATTCCGATTCCGCTACTTTTGAGCGGCGTCACCGATGGGCGTTTCTTCTCGCAGTTGGATATCCAAACCTACGGCTTCACCCCGATGCAACTTCCCCGGGATTTCAACTTCACCGCCACGGTCCACGCGGCGGATGAGCGTATCCCTGTTGGCGCGGTCGCCTTTGGGGCGGATGCGATCTACAAGGCGATCCAGCGCTTTGGGGGATAATCTCGCTCGTGAAATTATCCCTTTGTCAGACGGGATCAACAGAATAGACCGGATGTTTTGATCTCTATGATTCTGTCAATCCTGTCTAAATCACATCACCACAATCTCAGCAACCTCCTCAGCCCGCAGTCGAATCTCGGCGGCCAGCTCTTGCTGCTCGCGTTTGCCCAGCAGCCAATCGCCGATGATCACCCCCTCCACCTCGGCGAGGGCAGCGTAGACCAGCCGGAGCAGGCACTTTGCTTCACCGGGAGGGCGGCCCAAGGTCTCCAAGAGCAAATCAATCTGAACGGTGCGCTGCCGCAGGTGCGAATCCAGGCGATGCAAGCGGAACTCCACCGTCATCGGGGCCTCCTCCCACCACAAAGAAGGCGCCTCCAGTTCGAAGGCGCGAAGATCGGCAATTTCACGGATCACCCGCTTGTGTAGTGAATCATAATAGGCCAGAATTCCGGCCAACGACAGCCGGTTGATCATCCGCTCGAATTCATCGTAAGGCCCGATAAACGCTTCGATCTCCTCGGTGCTTATCTCTTCGGGCTGCTCCACCTCTTGGCGAAACTGCTCCACCGCGTGCCAGATACGGGGGAAATATTCCCGCTCGGCGGCGATGATGTGGCCCAAAATCATCCGCAGCGGCCAGGCCTCTTTGCCGGGCGAGACGTCGAGGATGTCGTCATCGACACCCAGCAAGACCGCCTGCAAGTCCCGGTAGGCGCTGTGGTACTGCCCCAACGAGCGCTGCGCTGTGGTGATCGTTTTTTCCCCCGTGGCCCGGCGGGAGAGCATCTCGGCGGCGAGTTGGCGCAGTTGCTCGTAGGTGCGCATGAATGCGTAGCGGACACCTTGATCGTAGGAGCGCCAACGCCAAGGACGCTCCAGTTTCTCGTCGGAAAGATCCCAGGTGACCCTGGCAAATGCCTCGACGGCGTCGATCAATTTATCGGTCATCTTCTGCTCCTATCGGTCTGCTGTCAGCGGTGGAAGCTGGGCTCGCCGGAATCCAGCGCCGGTGACGCCAGAGAGCCGGATTAAATCTCGACATCGCGGCCGCCGCGTTCATCCTCTTGAAAAAGGCCAGGTGAGCGATCACATTCATGCTTATGAATGTGTTGGGCGAGCTCACGGATGGTCAGCTTGTGGTAACGGTGCCAGGTGGCGGTGTTGAAATGAACCTGGTAAAGTCGAGCCTCCTTGTTTCCGCTCCCATTGTACAACAAAAGAGGGCTTGAGGCGATGTTTGCCAAAAATTTGGCTTGACTCTGGAGAAAGGCTATAGTATAGTTTCCCGAATCCGATAGTCAAAGGCTTTGATCAGGAAGAGTAAGCATGATAAGTTGGTTCAGAGAGTCGGGCCTTGCGCTGAGAGCCTGACACCGACGAACATGCTGAATGGGCCTGGGAGCTGCCCGCCGAAATAATGAAGAGTAGGTGGGGACGGAGACGCCACCGTTATCATGGCCGAGGGTATCGCCCAGAACAATCTTGGGGCCGTACCTGCAAACGAGTGAGGCTGGCTTTTCACGACCACGCGCCGACATCGGTGCGTTTTTGTTTTCCGGGACCGAGAAGCTGCCTAACGAGGGTGGCACCACGGGTGTTGAATCAAACGCTCGCCCCTTGCCGGGCGGGTGTTTTTTTGTTTGCAGAACCTTGTTGACATCAGCGCTCGCCGACTGGCCGCATGCGTCTGATCATCAAGGAGGTGGTTCTGAATCCAAAAAGAAATCCGTGAAAGTATGTGTTGATCCCTGTCCGTAACATGATTCAATCAAAAGGAGAATGAGATGACTCAATATAAATATTTGCTTTCAGAAACCGACATGCCCACCCATTGGTACAACGTCTTGCCCGACATGAAAAATCCGCCGCCCCCGTACCGGCACCCTGTCACGATGGAATTGATGCAGCCTGAAGATTTGGTACCCGTCTTTCCGCAGGCCCTGATCGAACAGGAGGCGAGCACCGAGCGTTATATCGAAATCCCCGAGCAGGTCCAGGATGTGCTCAAAATGTGGCGCCCTTCCCCGCTCTACCGCGCTGCCCGTTGGGAGAAAGCGCTGGATACGCCTGCTAAAATCTACTACAAATGGGAGGGAGTTAGCCCTCCGGGTAGCCACAAACCGAACACGGCGGTGGCTCAATGCTATTATGCCAGGGAGGAGGGCTTGAAAGGTTTCTCCACCGAAACAGGCGCGGGACAATGGGGCAGTGCCCTCAGTTTTGCCACCCAATTCTTTGGTCTCGATGTCAAAGTTTTCATGGTCGCGATCAGCTATGAGCAAAAACCCTATCGCCGCATCGCCATGGAAACCTGGGGAGGCAACGTTGTCCCCAGCCCCAGCTCCGAGACCCGCGCCGGGCGCAAGATTCTGGAGATCGACCCGGATACGCCGGGCAGCCTGGGCATTGCCATCAGCGAGGCGATTGAGTACGCCGTCACCCATGAAGGCTGGAAATACTCCCTGGGTAGTGTGGTCAACTTCGTCTTGCTCCACCAGACGGTCATCGGCATGGAGGCGCGCAAGCAAATGGAGATGGCCGGCGAGTATCCCGACATCTTGATCGGCTGTGTTGGCGGCGGGAGCAACTTTGGCGGGCTGTTCTTGCCTTTCATCAGGGATAAAATCAGCGGTGACCGTCCCGATATGCGCGTCATCAACGTGGAGTCAACCGCCTGCCCCAGCCTGACCCGCGGCACCTACGCCTACGATTGGGGCGACACGGCCAAGACCGGACCCGTGGCCAAGATGCACACGGTCGGTCACGACTTCATCCCCGCGCCCGTTCACGCCGGCGGTCTGCGCTACCATGGCATGGCGCCGATCATCTGCCGCTTGATGGATGACGGCCTGGTCGAGGCCAGTGCCTACAACCAGAACGAAATCTTCGAGGCTGCTCACAGCTTTGCCCAATCGGAAGGCTTCATCGTCGCGCCGGAGACGGCTCACGCCCTCCAGGCCGTTTACGAACAGGCATTGGCTTGCAAGGAGTCCGGTGAATCCAAGGTGATTCTCTTCAACGCCAGCGGCCACGGCCACTTCGACCTGGCTGCTTACGATGCCTATCACCGCCGGGAACTGCCCGATTACGAATTGGAAGAAGTCAAGCTCCAACGAGCCCTGGCAGCATTGCCCCAAGTGGCGGAGTAGTTTCAAAAAGCCCAAGAATCAAGAAGAGACGAGGGAATCAACCCTCGTCTCTTCTGATTTCTTATTTCCACTGTTTCGCTTTCTTCACAAAACATTCATCTCCTCTTCATCATTTCTTCAAAACACTCGACTAAGCTTTGTATTGTTCCAAAGGGAACATCGTTTGGATTTCAACCAAAGAGTTTAAGTCAAGAAAGGAGCTATGAGATGAACAAGAAAGTCAAAGCTGGGATCGTGGCACTCGTTTTGGTAGGGCTACTTGCTGTGATGGGTGTTGGAGCCGTTCTGGCGCAGGAAGAGGAGCCTCCTACACCGATAGCGGCTGCTGCCGAGGCGCTGGGCCTCACCGAAGAGGAGCTTTCCCTCCAGTTGTGGGGCGGCAGAACCTTGGCCGAACTCGCCGATCAGGCCGGCGTGGATTTGCAAACCGTACAAGATGCCGTCGAAGATGCCCGTATGCAAAATAGGCAGGCACGCCTCGATCAAGCTGTTGAAGAGGGCAAGGTCACCCAGGAGCAAGCTGACTGGCTGCTTGAAGGCCTCGAAAATGGATTCGTCGGAGGCGGCTCGGGAGGGATGATGAGCCGCCGCGGTGGCCGCTTCGGCGGGCGCGGCGGTGGTCGCTTTGGCGGCAATCAAGGCGATGGAGGTTGGTTCAATTGGTAGTTTCACCCTGAATCCGATAACATCTAAAAACAAACAGCCCCAGACGAGAGACCTCGTCTGGGGCTGTTTTTATGGTCATTGCGCCCGATCAGTTAACCAAAAAATGGGCGCGAATGGACTCGAACCATCGACCTCACGGATGTGAACCGTGCGCTCTGACCAGCTGAGCTACGCGCCCAAGTTGCCGAGATTATAGCAGAGGGGTAGGGCTTTGGCAAGTTTTACCAAACCGCCAAAACGTTGTACAATTCATCCCGTTTGGTAGAAAATTAGACCTCATTCGTTCAGCAAGGTCTCTTGACCGCAACGGCGTTTGTGGATCGTTGGCTCGGTTTGGAGGCCTTCAACCATCGCAAAGGATATTGGAGAAGTTATGATTCGCGGTTTGATTTTCGATTTTGATGGTCTGATCCTCGACACCGAGAGCACGGTATATCAATCCTGGCGGGAGCTCTATCAAGAGCACGGTCAGGAGTTGCCCCTGCAAGAGTGGGGGCAGATCATCGGCGTATCGCCCGATGAACATTTTGACCCCCTTGCCCGGCTGGAATCTCACGTTGGTCCCTTCAGAAATCGTCGTGAGGTTGCCGAGCGGAGACTGCAACGTGAATTGTCCCTGCTCGACGACCGGCCGATCCTGCCTGGTGTGGAGATGTATCTCCAGGAGGGAAAGGAATTGGGCTTGAAGATGGCCATCGCGTCGAGTTCGTCACTGGAGTGGGTGGAAGGGCATTTGCGCCGCTTGGGTTTGTGGTCTTATTTCGATGCCGTCCACACCTCCGACGATGTCGAACGCACCAAGCCGAACCCGGCGTTGTATCAACTGGCTCTCCAATCATTGGATTTGTCGCCGGAGGAGGCTATCGTTCTTGAGGATTCCCCCAACGGAGTCACGGCGGCCCAAAAAGCCGGTATCTTCTGTGTCGCTGTGCCAAATCCCTTGACCAGTCAACTTTGCCTGGATCATGCCGATATGCGGATCGAGTCCTTGGCCGCTCTGCCCTTGGAAAGATTGATTGCAATTGTTGAAAACAACCACCATGGATGAAGATGGAGTTAGCTATCCCGGTTGGATGACTCCCAAAAAAGAGGCCTCACGAACGGGTGTTGATTAAATCGTACAACGCCCAGGATGATCTTCGGATTTTGTTAAACGCCTGGAAGAACTTGGTGTTAAGTGAGATGTTTCTTTGAGATGAAGCTGCCCTCGGCCAAGTGCCCATATCTGCTTTGGAGTTTTCCGGTCCCCTCTTTCAAAGCAGAATCGATCTGGTTGAGCAAATCTTCTTTGTCCTCGGGCATGATTCCCCGCAATTTAATATAGTTGGAGGCGTGCTTTGTGTTCAACTCAAATCGGTTGTTCTCGTCAAGGAGTTCGATGAGTTGGCGCATTTCGAGCAAGGTGTGGCGTGGGTATAACAAGTTGAATTCGCCTGAGAGCCATTCTCGATGCAGCTTCGAGCCACGAGCCAGTGTCAATGTCATCATCGACAAGTAATCCGGGCCGATCCGGTTGATCACCTCGGCGGTTTTTTGAATATGTTCTTGGGAAAGTTTCTCTCCTCCGAGGCCAATAACAGCGGTCAAAACGAGATCGAAGCCGATCTCTTGAACTTTTTCAGCCGCGGCGATGATTTCATCAATGCGGACATCTACCTCGATTCGCCGGAGCACTTCATCGCTGCCGCTTCCGAAACATAGATATACAATCCCTAGCTTTTTCTCTTTGAGCAATTGCAATTCCTCGGTGCTTTTATCGAGAACGTCCTCCGGTCTGGCGTAGGTGCCCACTCGTTCCAGGGCGTGAAAGGCCTCGCTTAAAGCATCCAAAATCTGAGTGAGCCTCTCCGTCTCCAGCACGAGAGCATTACCATCGGCAAGAAAGACACGTTCGGTTTGCGACCGGATGTGCCTTGCCATGTTGATGTCTTCGAAGACTTCTTCTATAGGGCGAATCTGAAACGTTTTATCCGCCAGGTTGATGTCGCAATGTGCACAATCGGTATATGAACATCCAATTGTGACCTGGAGAACATAGCTTGAAGATTCGCTGGGGGGTCTGACGATATTTCCTTGGTAGCGCATAATATTCCCTTACCTTCTATGTACAGAAATTATACCGCAATAAAAGACTAGGGGCAATGATTCCCTTACAAAATGTTTAAGTTTCTTGCTCCGTGAGTGAAAAAATACGGTTAAATTCTTCGATGTATTCTTTTGCTATAGCTTTGTCGTGGATAATTAATACATTTTCGTCGTTTCTTTCCTCGGCGCTGCGGCTGAAATTATAAGAGCCAGTGATCACGATTTGCTCGTCGATGACGAAGAATTTGTGGTGCATGGAATCCCTGTTAGCATCCAAGCGGACGTCGATGCCCGCGGTGACGAGGCGGTCGAATTCGGTGCCCTGATTGGACTTAACTTGATTTTGCTCGAGGACACCAGAGACCTCAACGCTGTGATTGGCCCGCTCGATCAGCGCGGCAGCGATCTCGTCCGAGGTAAATGAAAAAGCGGCAAAATGGATGCTCTCCTCGGCTTGTTTGATCTTGGCGATGATCTGGTCGGCGGCGCCATCATCGGGCGAGAAGTAGGTCTCCAGGATGGTATCTTCGATGGCCAGTGTGGGGTACGGTGTGTGGGCGGCGATCATGTCTCCGAAGAGGCCGTGGGTGAACATTTCCTCGAATTCGGTGAGATAATTCTCAGCCAGGCGGGCGCTGCGCACGCTGATGAGATTGTTGTTGTTGTGATAGGCGCCACGCACGGTCAGATTCATCGAACCGGTCCAAACGTCTTCGTCGTCGATGACGACGAACTTGTTATGCATCAGGCTATCTTGCCCGTCGCCGATGACAGGAATCCCGGCAGCGATCAAGTCCTGGATTTCCGCTTCGGTGATGTAATTGCTCTCCGTTGTTACCCGGACGCGCACCCCCCGCCGGTGAGCGTTGATCAAAGCGTTGCGGATGCTCCATAAATCGAGATCGTAGATGGCGGCGTCCACGCTCGATCGAGCCGAGGCGATCGCCTCCGCCAGATGTGTATCCGGCCCGCCGCGATAAGTGTTGGCGTCGGGGTTTTGCGGATCGCTGAAATATACATTGATCCATGGTGTTGAACCCCCGGCAGGGTGGGTCGGTGTGGGCAAGGGCTCCAAGATGATTGGCTCTGCCGGCGCGCAACCGACAAGCGCCAGAGAGATCACGATCAGGAGCAGAGAGCCAAAAAGCCTTTTCATAGTTAACGACGAATATCACCTTAATGTTACATTATCTGATAAAAAAGTTATGAATGAGATATTAAGTTGGTCGGTGCTAATCTTGTCGGAACAATCTGAAATTTCAACTACTAATTTGTTATTCGGCCAAACTCGTTAGTGTCAAACCCCCAAACAACGAATTAACACGTTGCGATTCTGGCCGCGCCTGCGGTGTTCGAAAAGATACACTCCTTGCCAAGTGCCCAAGTTCAAAGCTCCCCCATCAATGGGGATGTTCAGGCTGGTCGCTGTGAGCATGGCGCGCATATGGGATGGTGAATCATCACTTCCCTCGAGGGTGTGTTGGTGCCACTGCTGATCTTCCGGGGCAAGCCGCTCCATGAACGTTTCCAGATCCTGGCGGGCTGTAGAGTCATAACTCTCGCTGATCACCAGAGACGCGCTGGTATGTTGCAAAAACAAGAAACAGATTCCCTCTTCGATCCCCCAGTCGTTAATCCGTTCACGAATCGCGTCTGTGAACGGATGGAGGCCCTTGCCATCGGTTCTCAGTTTGATGCTGTCTTTATACCATTGCATAAAAATGTGGTTGTTCGTGCTTGCGCCCGTTCCCTCCGCTTGGTGATAGAACGAACGCCAATTTTGTTTATTGCAAAAAGTTGAACGGATTCACCTTGGAGCCGTTGTAGACTAATTCAAAGTGCAGGTGAGGGCCGGACGATCTACCGGTGCTGCCTAACCCGCCGATGGTCGTCCCCCGGGCGACGCTCTGTCCGCAACTGACAGCCACAGAACTGAGGTGGGCATACGCCGATTGCCAGCCGTTGCCATGATCGATCACAACCAGGTAGCCAAAGCCATATTCACTCCAGCCGGCATAGACGACTACACCGCTGTCCGCGGCGAAAATGGCGTTGCCAACAGCGCCGCCGATGTCAATGGCGGGGTGAATAGGCGGGTTGTAAGTATAGCCCGAAATCTGGCGGCTGACGGTCGGCCAGATGAAACTTCCCGTTCCCAGGGCGCCTTCGTAAACGGAGCCACAGTGACCGCTGCCGTAATAAGCTGCCGAAGCAGGGTTCTGGCGCGTGATCGCCGGGGGCCCCCAATCTTTGATCGGGCGCCAGCCACCCGGAATGATCAACCAGGTTCCCGGCTCGATGTCAGGATTATTCATTTCGGTCAGATCGAAGCGGTTGCCCGGGTACTCGAGAATTGCTTCGGGCTCAACTCTGAATTCATCCGCCACTGCGGTGATGCTGTCGCCCTCTTGCCATTGATAGTAAATGCCGTTCGTCGGCAGGATGTTGAGCTCCTGGCCGGTCTTAAGTACATGAGGATTATCTTCGAGCACGTCGAAGTTGCCCCATAAAATCGTTTCCGGTTTGAGGCTAAATTGGTCGGCGATGCTGAAGATGCTGTCACCCTGTTGGACGGTATAGGCGGTTACATCAACGCGAGAACGGGTGGGAATGTTGGTATCCATGCTCGCTGCCCGGCTGATGCCGGTTGTGCCGGAGCCTGGATTCTGAATCAGGTCGGGAAGATCAACTTGCCCCTGAGCCTGAGCGTCCGTTGTTGGGGTCACCGGAATCGGTGTGGGAGAAACCTGAACTTGACCGATAGCTGATCCCGCTGATTGGAAATGGTTCCATCCCAAAAATGCAGCCAAGGCGACCAGCGCCACGGCTACCAGGTTGACAAGAATAACAGTAATGCGTCGAAAGAATTTCATAAAATTTATGCGTTGTCGCTTGATTTTTTCCTAAGGTTGTGCAGTTCAACTATCAGACGGATTTGTCGTTTCTTCATTCTTCGTGGGCTAGAGTCTAGTACAAACCGGCAGAAAAGGCAATATTGGCGCTTTTTGAGCAATATTTGATTTCAAAGGCTATGTTCCGACGTTATAATTGCCGTCTGGCAATCTGTTGTGAAAGGAACGCTGTGTTGATACCATTCTTGAGCGCTATCCTGCTGGGGATAGGGATGTTCATCTTTTTGGGATTCGCCGCTTTTGGGATCGTTTCTCTGTTGGAGGGGGAGCGTCGGGCGATGTGGATTTCGTTTGGGGTAGCCCTTGCTGGCGCGGTCTTCTTTGCCGTCGCAGCTTTTGTTCCGCCGTTGCTGCAAACGATCGTTGTTGGGCCTCTTGCTCTGCTCGTTCTGGCCCTGCTGATTCTCTTCTTCCTGCCTATCGGACGTATTGAGAAAACAGATCAACAACCTGTTTCTCAGTTTGACGAGCGCGAGATTATGTTCGCCCGCGCTCGCTTGGAGCCCGGCTCGCCCGAATTTGAGCGTTACTACGCCCAACACCCCGAGCACAAAGCATCCGATGAGCGTTTTCGCGCCTTGCCGGGGTTGCTTTCCCGGGGGACCAAGTTTTACGATCCCTTTGGCTTTGCCGCTACCGAGGCCAGTTTCTACCTGACTGAATCCCTGCGAGACGCGGTCGATGGACCTGTGGCAGCGGAGCAGGTTCAGGCATCCCCGCCGGAAATGAGTGTCTATCTCAAGCATTTGGCCCGTTTTTATGGCGCCCTGGACGTTGGCGTGACGGTGTTGCAGCCTTACCATGTCTATTCTCACATTGGCCGCGGGACGGGCGAGTACGGCGCTCCCATCTCTCTGGAGCACAGCCACGCGATTGCTTTCAGCGTCGAAATGGATTTCGAGATGGTCATGACCGCCCCGAAAGCGCCTACCTCGATGGAATCGGCGAAGGAATACGTCGAAGCGGCCCGCGTTGCCGTCCAGTTGGCCCAGGCCATCCGTCAGATCGGGTATCCGGCCAGGGCGCACATCGACGGTAACTATCGCGTCATCGCCCCCTTGGTCGCTCGTGATGCCGGCTTGGGCGAGATTGGCCGGATGGGCTTGTTGATGTCTCCGCGGCAAGGCCCGCGCCTGCGCCTGGGCGTGGTTACCACCACCCTGGAACTGGCGCCCGATCCTCGCCATCCCAACCGGGCTTTGATCGACTTCTGTACCATCTGCAAGAAGTGTGCTCACAATTGCCCCAGTCGTTCGATTCCGTTTGACGATCGCCAGGAAATCGATGGTGCCTTGCGTTGGCGAATCGACTCCGATACTTGTTTCCGTTATTGGAACCGCATCGGCACCGACTGCGCCCGCTGTATGGCCGTATGCCCCTATTCGCACCCTGGCAATTGGGCGCACAACCTTGTTCGCTGGGGGATTCAACGCTCGGGCTTTTTCCGCCGCCTGGCTCTGTGGATGGATGATCTTTTCTACGGGCGCAGGCCCGCGATCAGGCCGGCTCCGGATTGGTTGCCCGATTGAGAGATTTGAGAAAACCTGCTGCAAAAGAAAAACAGCCCGGCGATTGTTTTGCCGGGCAGTTTGTTCGTCTTTCGTCTAGAAACGCTTGAACCGCCGGAGCACTTTGGCCGTGTCGGGCAGGGCGACGCGTTCTCCGTAGCTGAGTTCTTCCAGGGACTTGGCCGTCCACTTGGAGACATCCTGATAGATATGGACCAGGGTGCCGCGCTTGGCATAGCGTTTCTTCACGTGTGCTTGCCCGATGATGTAGCTGTTGCGGTCGGTGGCGCAGCTCGTCACCCGGCCAACATAGCGGCCATACTCATCCAGCACGGGGTCGCCGGGGTGGGCCATGCGGACGCGCTTCTCGTTGAAGCGGAAGCGCACCACGACAGCATCGCGCTCTTCTTCGTGTGCCATGAAGGCCTCCCGCCCGATGAACCAGGGCTTGTAGGTTTTCACGAAGGAGGCGAAACCGGCATCGCCGACGCCCAGTTCAAGGGGTCCGGCCATTTCGTGCCCATATAACGGCAACCCGGCTTCGGTCCGGAGCGAGTCGCGGGCTCCCAGGCCGCAGGGTTGCAGGCCCAGCGGTTCTCCCACCTCCAGCAGCAGGCGGAAGAACTCCTCGACCTGATCGGGGTGGACGAACAACTCGAAGGCAATCCGCTCGCCGGTGTAGCCTGACCGGGCGACGATCGTTTCGATGCCGTTGGCCGTCACCTCGCATAATTCGGCCCAACGCAGGTGCCGGATTTTGCGGCGGTCGTCCTCGTTAAGATCGAGGGAGAGCAGAATGTCGAGCGATTGGGTACCCTGCAAGGCCAGGTCAACGCGCATGTCCTCCCCTTCTTGGGGATCGCGCAGGTTCCGCAAAGTCACATCGCAGCCAAAAGCAGTCACCCAGGGACGCAGATTGTCGACTTGGACACGGCCTTCCCGGACGGCGTTCAGCCAGGCCCAATCTTTATCATCGTTGGAAGCGTTGACGACCAGCATGTATGTGTTTTTCCCCCGCCGGTAGACGAGCAGGTCGTCGATCACATTGGCGTCGGGGTCAAGGAAGTGAGTGTAGAGTAGTTCTCCCACGTCCAACATGGAGACATCGTTGGCGCAGACGCTGTCCAGAAAAGCCATCGCGTTGGGGCCTTCGGCTTGGTAGACGCCCATGTGGGTGACGTCGAATAAACCGGCGGTCTCTCGCACGGCCATATGTTCATCCATCACCGATTCGTAGCGCACAGGCATTTCCCATCCGGCAAAGGGGACCATCCGTCCGCCCAATTCGACATGGAGGTCGTAGAGCGGGGTGTGGCGTAGTTCGTCTTTGGATGGCTCGTTCCACTCGAAGGGGGGCAGTGCTTCCCCCTCTCCGGGGGGGATGCCGAGGTAGTACGGTTTTTCTTGCCCGTGAGGGTCGCCCTCGATGATCGAATCCATGTGCTCTTCGCATTCGCGCACACAAACGGGCCCGGGAATCTTGGGGAGAACGTCATCGGTCACTTTGACATAGCCATCTGACAGGGAGCGCAGCCAGGTAAGAGTCAGCCCGGCTCGCTCCGATGGAATCGTCAGGCGGAAGCGGTTGACATCCAAGCAGGTGATCATCCCGGTGATGACGCCATCAGGCGTGTGAAGCTCGGTGGGTTGGCTTTGATCGACATCCAAGGCTTCGATATCACTGGTGACGACATAGTTGAGAAACTCACGCACCTTTTCGCCGCTGATGAAGTAGGAAGCGTAATCTTCGGCCTCGTCAGCTTCATCGTCCAGGTAATAATAATGCGGATAGCCATGCTTGGTCGGCTTGTAATCGATTCCCGCACTGGTGGCCAGATCGCGAACTTTCAGTTTGGCCTCCTCCAGGGTGTGGAAATCGACCTTGGCGCGCAGTTTTCTGCCCTGATAAAAAGGCTCGCAGGCTTGCAAGATGTCGGCGATGATGTCGGCCATCT
>CAZXXW010000072.1:0-17293 GCA_964644835.1 uncultured Anaerolineales bacterium | reverse complement strand
TTGATTCTTCAGAAAAATCAGCCTGATTCTTCACAAAACTCAGCCTGATTTCTCGCAAAAATAAACTTGATTCTTCACAAAAATAAACCTGATTCTTTACAAAAATAAACCTGATTCTTCGCAAGAATAAACTTGATTCTTCGGAAAAATCAGCCTGATTCTTCACAAAAATAAACTTGATTCTTCACAAAAGTCAACCTAATTCTTCAAAAAAATAAGCTGGAGTTTGCACAAAACCGGCATAGCGCCGGTAGCTTTCCCGCGCTTTGCTGTGCGCTCCTTTGGTGTTGCCTACTGTTAACAAGCGGCTAACGTGAAGGAAGGATCGAGCCGATCCTGTCGAAAAATGAATCCGATCCTGGTCGCTTGAGCTATAATACGCCCTTGGATTGGTTCTCCAATCCGAGTTGATCTACTTTATCCGTAACGACGACACTCCAAAAAGGTGATTCACGATGCTCTTTTCTTCTGCAGAACTAGGCACGCTAGAACTCCCCAATCGCTTGGTTCGCTCTGCGACCGCCGAACGGATGGCCGACTCCCATGGCCGTCCCACCGAGGCGATGATCTGGCTTTATCAACGGCTGGCCCGCGGCGGGGTGGGTTTGATTATCTCCGGTCACATGTACGTCCATCCCTCCGGCAAGTGCCATCCCGAGATGACCGGCATCTACTCGGACGACCTGATCCCTGACCTGAAAAAGCTGGCCCAAGCCGTTCACAACGAAGGCGGCAAGCTCGTCGCCCAGATCAACCACGGCGGGATGCAGTGCAGCACCGAAACCGTGGACGAAACCGTCGCGCCCTCGGCGATCAGCGTAGATTTCTTGAAGCAGCCCGCTCGGGAATTGACCATCGATGAGATCGAATCGCTCATCGGCGCCTTTGCCCAGGCGGCCCGTAGAGCTAAACAGGCCGGGTTCGATGGCGTTCAGCTTCATGCCGCCCACGGGTATTTGATCAACCAGTTCCATTCCCCTTTTGTCAACCGGCGGAAGGATGAATGGGGCGGGCGGCTGGAAAACCGGGCCCGTTTCCTGATCCGGGTGTGCCGGGCTGTGCGCGAGCAGGTCGGACTCGACTATCCCTTGCTGATCAAGTTTGGCATTCAAGACGGCCTCGACGACGGCCTCAGCGCCGAGGAAGGCGTCCAGATTGTGGCCATGATGGCAGCGATGGGCCTCGATGGCGTTGAAATCAGCGGCGGGGTCAAGTCGTCGAGCATCAAGAAAGGCGTCGGTAACCAGGATAGGGAAGCCTATTTATTGCCCCTCGCCCGCCGGGCTGCCGCAGTGACGGACTTGCCGATCATCACCGTGGGCGGCTACCGTTCCCGCGGCGTGATGGAGCGAACCTTGGCCGAGGAGGGGATCGATTTTGTCGCCCTTTGCCGCCCCCTGATCCATGATCCCGAGTTCCCCCGCAAGCTCGAGTCCGGCCAGGTTGAGCGCTCTGGCTGCATCTCGGCGAACAACTGCTGGCCCGAAGAGATGGATGAGGGCATTGCTTGCAAGTGCCCGTTGGAGGCAGGCGATTAACCTGGCGCTGTGCCCTTGGGTCTTTGTGACAAGAGGTAAAACAGATGGCAGAACATATCTTTATCAGTTATGCTCATGAAGATCAAGAATTTGTTTTCAAAGTAGCCACCGATCTGGAAGCCCGTGGCGCTCGTGTGTGGATTGACCGCGGCGATATTCAAGGCGGCGAGCAGTGGCGCGAGTCGATTGAGACGGGTATTCGAGATTGTCAGGCTTTTCTTCTTGTCGTCTCTCCCGATTCGATGAAATCATCGTATGTGACTCAAGAGATCGCCAAAGCCGAAACCCTCGACAAGCCGATCTTCCCGCTTCTCTATCGAAAAGCGAAATACCCCCCAGAATTAGAACGACTGCATCACTACCAATTTATCAACTTTCGTCGCGGTGGCTATGCCCAAAATTTGGCCGATTTGGTCACCGGACTAGGTGCTCAGGGGATAAGCTTGGCCGACGCGCCCGAATTGACCCCCGAAGAGCAGGAAGAACGCCGACGTCAACGGCTGGGGGACCGGGTAAAGCCACAATGGAAAGCCGTCTTTTCCAAGATGTTTGGCTGGGCCTTGGCCTGGGCATTAGGCTGGACTCTGTTTTGGTTGGTTTTGCCCCTTCTGATCGCAGTCTTTTCTGACGGCGAAATGCCGGAGGGCTTTTATCTCTTGCCGCTGGGTGGCTTTGCAGGCGGGTTTATCGGCGGCTTATTCGCTGGTCTGGTGACCATGTTCGTTTTGCGCCGGCATGCCGTCAATATTGCCTGGAAGCATATGAGCGTCTCCATTCGTATTTGGGGCTTCGTTGGACCGCTGGGCACAATCCTGGCCGCATGGCTGGCCGTTGCCTTGTTCAATATCGAAAGCGTCAATATGCTTGCAGGGCTTGATTGTAGCAGTATCGGCCTGGCCGATTGCTTTGGCGAAATCGTAGGGCGTTCCCTGGGTACGTTTATGGCCGGCCTGATCTTGCTTACCCTCATGGTCTTTGCGTATGCTTTGCTATCCTTGCTTCTGATTGGCTGGGTGGCCGGATGGCTGACGGTCCGGCATATTCGCCGTTTAGAACCGGGCATCTTGGGAAAACAAGCTTTCTGGGTGATCTTGGGTTGGGGGGTAGGTGCGGTGTTCTCGGCGCTTGCTTCTCTACTGGTGATGAGCCCATTTTTGGAATGAGCGCTAGATACACGAAAAAACATGAAAGGTGAATGAGGATGAAACCCCAATATCGCTACTTTGACGACCCGCTTTGTTTTCAATTTGAGACCGAAGTGCGTGAACAGCGCATCCTGCCTGATGGCCGTACCGCCGTGATCCTCGAAGAGACGTATTTCTACCCCACCGGGGGAGGCCAGCAACACGACACCGGCACACTCGGCGATGCTCGGGTGATCGACGTCATCCGTGACAAGGAGACTGAGGACGTGCTCCATGTTGTTGACCGGGACGTGCCGCTTGGTCCCGTTTCCGCCGCCATCGACCGGGAACGGCGCTTCCGCCACATGCAGCACCACACCGCCCAGCACCTGCTCAGCGGCTGCTTCGATCAGCTTCTCGGTCTGGATACGCTTTCGTCCCACATCAGCGGCGATACGCCCGCCTCGATCGACTTCCCCGACGTCGAGCTGACCGATGCCCAGATCGCCGAGGTCGAAGACCTGGCCCATGAGATCATCTTTCAAGACCGCGCTGTCAAAACCTATTTCGTCCCCCACACCGATATCGATTCCGTGCCCCTGCGCCTGCCGCCCAAGGTGGAGGCCGATGTGCGCGTCGTCGAGATCGACGGTTTTGATTATTCCGCCTGTGGGGCCACCCACCTGCCCAACACCGGGATGATCGGGATGCTCAAGATCGTCAAGACCGAGCGCCAGAACCAGAAGCGGCGGATCTACTTTGTGGCCGGGTACCAGGCCCTGGACGTTTTGCGGGATTATCATCGCACCGTCACAGAGCTGGCGGAGGGCTTGAGCGTCGGCCCGCAAGATTTGGCCGAAACGGTCGCCCGACAAGCCGACGAGCTCAAAGAAGCCCAAAAAGAGGCCGAATCCCTGCGCTTGACGTTGCTAGGCTACGAAGCCGGAGACCTGGCCGCCCAAGCTGAAACGGTCGGCCCGTACCGCGTGGTCACAGCCAAGTTTGAAGGCCGCCCGGTGGAGGAAATTCAATCCCTGGCCAAGGAGTTTCTCGGCATGGAGGTGGTCATCGCCTTGTTGGCCGGGCGCACGGAGGAGAAGTTCACCCTGGTGGTGGTCTGCTCTCAGGGAGTCGATCTCTCGGCGCGAGAGATGTTGCAAGCTCACATGGAAGGGCTCCGCGGCGGGGGCGGCGGTAGCGATGACCTCGCCCAGGGCGGCGGCACGATCAGCGAAGAGCAGTTCAAGGCCATTTTCGAGTGCACTGAAGCGATCCTTGAGGGGTTGATGGCGTAAACGCTTCTGAGGCGCGAATGGAAAAACTACTTTAACGCCGAGACGCGGAGAGCGCAGAGAAAACGTATTTCGATCTTAAAGTCTCAGCGTACGCTGTGACTCTGCGGTGAGTAAGTTGAACATTCAAGGCTTCCCGGCTTCCTAAGAGAACTTCTTGCTTTACGCGCTGCGGTTCCGCGGCTATAATCTAACCGGATTTAAAGGAGAGCATGATGCCATTTGTCGTTGGGGAGAATGTGGGCGTTTATCGCCTGATCGAAAAGTTGGGGCGGGGTGGCATGGCCACGGTTTACAAAGCCTATCACCCCAAGCTGGAGCGTTACGTCGCTATCAAGGCGTTGCATCCCGCGTTCCTCGAAGACCCAAACTTTTTGGCCCGGTTTCAGCGCGAGGCCCGCGTTGTTGCCAAGCTCGAACACCCCCATATCGTCCCCATCTATGACTTCGCCGAGCACGAAGGCCGCCCCTATTTGGTGATGAAATTCGTCGAGGGCGAGACGCTCAAAGCCCGCTTGAAGCGTGGCGTCATGACGCCCGATCAGATTGTCGAGGTCGTTGAGGCGGTTGGTCATGCGCTTACCTACGCCCATCAACGCGGCGTCTTGCATCGCGATGTCAAGCCATCCAACGTGCTTCTGGCCGACGATGGACGCATCTATTTGGCCGATTTCGGCCTCGCCCGGATCGCCGAGGCAGGCGAATCGACCCTCTCGGCGGATATGATGCTGGGCACACCCCAATATATTTCTCCCGAACAGGCTATGGGTGCCAGCGATCTTGACGATGGGACAGATATTTACTCCTTCGGTGTGATGCTCTACGAGCTTACCGTCGGCCGAGTCCCCTTTAGTGGCGATACGCCCTTTTCGGTCATTCACGATCATATCTATACGCCCCTGCCGCTTCCCAGCGTGATCAAAGCAGATATGCCCGAAGCGTTGGAGCGGGTGCTGCTCAAAGCGCTGGCCAAAGAGCGGGAAGACCGCTACGAACAAGTTGCCGATCTCGTCGCCGCCTTCAAAGATGCCTATCTGGATGCGCAAGCGTCCCTCGCCCGACAAGCGAGTGCGGTGATGGCTGGCTCCGCTGTTGTGGCCGAAGAGACACCCGATGCTGTCGCGACACCGCCTCCCTCCGAGGCGGACGAATCACAGATATCGACAGCCGAAAAGCCCCGCCGCCGCTGGCGGTGGTGGTATCTTGCCCCCATCACGCTTGGTCTTGTGCTCTTTTTTCTTCTTGGGGTTGCCGGGGCAAACCTGATCCAGAATCAAATTGAGGCCAATCGCCCGGCGTCCGCGGCGACGGAGCCTGTCGATATCGAAGCGGATAGCCCGGTCGAGCAGGCCCGCCAAAAAGCAAACCAGCATCCCGATGATCCTTTTGCACAACTGGATTTGGCCATGGTGCTTTTCGAGGCCGGAGAAATCGAAGAGGCTAACCAGGCGATCGAAGCCGCTTATGCCCTCGGCGAAAGCGACGCCGATCTTTACCTTCACATCGCCAGTCTCTTTCACCAGCGCGAGATGTGGATTCAGGCGGCGAAAGCGTATATGGAAGTGGCCAAACAATTTTCCGAAACCCTCAACGGTGAGCACCTGGACGCCTTCCACCAGTCGATTTACCTGGCCGCTTCGCAGCCTGAGGTGGCGCCATTGTTCCCCGAGCTGGCCGAGACTGCTCCGGCTATGGAACGGGTTGCCAAGGCGCGACATGTTTATTATGCCAATGGTCAAGATGTGCAAGCGATCATCGATCAGGCCTTTGAGAGCGTCCCCGATCTCCACGAAGCGCACCTGTTGCAGGTCGAGATTTTAGCCGACCAGGGCAGGAGGCCGGCTGCCCGTTTGATCGCCGCCGACTTGAAACGGGACAACCCGCCCAAATGGATTCAAGATCAACTTACTGCGCTTTTCCCCGGCGGGGTACAATCGGGCCAGATGCTGGATGAGTTGCTTGCCCAGGTGGATGCCAACCCCGATGATAACAACCTGCGCATCCGTCTCATCGATGCCTTGCTGGAAGTTGAACAATGGGAACAAGCTCAGGAGCAAATTACATTCGTCCTTGAGAAGGCCGGAGAGGACCCCAATGTGTATTTCCACCTTGGCGAAATCTTCGAAAACCGGGGTGTCTGGTTATACGCTGCTCGACTGTATCAGGCCGGTGTAACGGTCAGCGATGAACCTCCATCACCTGAACTAGAATCCAAAATCCACGGCCTCGTTTATCTTGGCGCCGCCAATCCCGACGCCATGCCGGTTTTGGAAGAGATGGAAGCGGACTTGATTCCGTTGATAGTGGAGATCGCCCGCATTCGTCACACCCTGCATCATCAAGATCGAGAAGCAGCTTTCGAAAAAATCACCCAGGTGAAGGAGCAATACCCCCATACACCGGAAGTACTTTTGTTGGAGGCCGAGATTTTCTATATCTTGGGGGAAGGGGAGCAGGCCATCCAACAATGGCGCGATCTGGTCGCCGATCAGCAGGCTCCGCCCTGGGTGCATGATCAAGCAAAAACATTCTTAGAAACTTTTCAACCATAGGAGGAAATGATGCCTAAAAAATTTGTTGCTGGTAACTGGAAGATGCACAAGACCAATGGAGAGGCGAAAATCTTGGTCGCCAAACTGGTGCCCGGCTTACAAGAGTATCCCCAGATTGATCGCGCTATCTGCCCCCCGGCGACGGCCCTGGCGCCGTTGGCGGAGATGCTCGCCGGAACCGGCATTGGGCTTGGCGCCCAAAACATGCACTGGGAGGAGAGCGGTGCTTTCACCGGCGAGCTCTCGCCCCTGATGGTCGCCGAGTTATGCCAGTATGTGATCATCGGGCACTCCGAGCGGCGCCAATACTTTGGCGAGACCGATGAAACCGTCAACCGCAAAGTCAAGGCTGCCTTGGCCCAGGGCTTGACCCCGATTGTCTGCATTGGCGAATCCCTGGAGCAAAACGAAGCCGGAGAGACCGCCGAGGTTGTCTCCCGCCAGGTGCGGGAAGGATTTGCCGGATTGTCGCCTCAAGATGGCGCCAAGCTGGTCGTCGCCTATGAGCCGATCTGGGCGATCGGCACCGGGCGAGCGGCGACCCCCGAAGATGCCAACGAAATCCACCGCGATGTCGTCCGCAAGTCACTGGCCGACCTGTTTGGCGAGGATGTGGCCAAAGAGATTCAGATTCAGTATGGCGGTTCGGTCAAGCCGCACAACGCCGCCGGGTTCTTTGCCCAATCGGACATCGACGGTGCTCTCGTCGGTGGTGCCAGCCTGAAGGCCGGTTCCTTCATCGAAATCGCCCGCATCGCCGCCGAATCCTGACACCTGACACCTGACACCTGATACCTGATACCTGATACCTGACTCTCGTGTTATTGCAACTTGACGACGTGCGTTGGGCGGTACTGGCGCTGATTCCTTTCGTTTTCTTGCAGCGCGCCTTGCACCGGGCTTTGCAGGCCGTCTTTCTGTTGATCACCCGCCGGGCGGAGATCGCCCTGGCCATCTTTTCGTTGCTCTTTTTTCCCGGCGTCTTGCTCCATGAGATCAGCCACTTCTTGATGGCCAAAATCTTGTTTGTCCCCACGGGAAGCTTTTCCCTGATTCCCCGCCGGACCAACGATGGCCGTTTATTGCTGGGATTCGTAGAAACAGCCCCGACAGACATCTTGCGTGATGCCTTCATCGGGGCTGCTCCCTTGTTGGTTGGGTCCGCTTTTGTGGCCTTCGCGGGCCTTTTTCACCTGCGCGTGGTCACGCTGTGGGAAGCGTTGTCAACCTTGGAGCTAGAAGCCACCCTGGCTGCCCTCGCTGATGTATATAATCGCCCTGACTTCTGGCTGTGGTTCTATCTGATCGTCGCTGTCAGCAGTACGATGTTGCCCTCCCACGCCGACCGGCGCACCTGGCTGCCTGTTTTGCTTGTGATTGTGCTTCTGGTTGCCCTGGCTGCTTTGGTCGGCGCTGGGCCGTGGATGGTGGCTAACCTGGCGCCCCTTTTCAACAACGTCCTGCGCGCCCTGGCGATTGTCCTGGCGATTAGTGCCGCCGTTCACTTGGTGGTGCTTTTGCCTGCCCTCTTGTTGCAGCGGATCCTCAGCCAGGCCCTGGGCCTCAAAGTGATGTAGCTGGGCTACAATAAACATAGCCACAGATAAATGAGATGAACACAGATTATAAATCTTAAGTCATCCAATTCATCTGTGGCTTGTATGATTTGTATCGGTCTATCGCTCTGCTGGAAAAAGGTCAAACTCACCGCAAGAGACTCAGAGTGCGCCGAGAGTTTGAGAAATACAGAGAAACTTTTGTTTTCACTCCACCTAAAATTATTCTCTGCGCTCTCCGCGTCTCGGCGTTAACGTTTCGGTGGACTCGCCTACGAATTGTATTCCGGATGCAAGCCGAAGCGCCTTAGCCGGTCCCGAATTGGCGGTCGCCCGCGTCGCCCAGGCCGGGAACAATGTAGCCGTGCTCGTTGAGGTGGCTGTCAATTTTAGCCAGATGAATATCGACATCGGGATGGGCCTCTTGCATCGCGGCGACACCCTCGGGAGCAGCCAGGATGCCGACAAACTTGATCTTGCGGACGCCCCATTCCTTGAGGATGTCCACCGTTGCCGTTGCTGATCCACCCGTTGCCAGCATCGGGTCCAGGATCAGGCACAAGGAAACGGTCGGCTCGATGGGCAGCTTGTTGTAATACTCCACCGGCTGAAGCGTGCGCTCGTCCCGATACAGGCCGATGTGCCACACCTCGGCGCTGGGCATCAGCCCCCAGACACCCTCGACCATGCCGATCCCCGCCCGCAAGATTGGCACCAAACCGATCGGCTGCTGTAAATCCTGCCCGGTTGTCGTGGTCAGGGGAGTCTCGACCTCCCGCGGCGCGGTGCGTAAATCCGCCGTCGCTTCGTAGGTCAGCAGCGCCGAAATCTCCCGGATCAATTCGCGAAACTTCTTTGATTTGGTCTCCTGGTTGCGTAAGTGAGTCAACTTGTGGGCTACAAGGGGGTGTTTCGATTCATACACATTGGACATAAGAAACCTCGATTTCTCTACCTTCCTTAAAATTGTTCAGCACGGGCAAGTTTTCGAAATTTTCTCACCACAAAGAAACAAAGGACACAAAGATGCTTTGTGCTCTCTGCGCCTCGCCGTTAGGCGTGCTTCGCATGTGGTGAGATTTTTAGGGACTATCGTAACGCCTGTTTGGTGCGCGGTGATGCTCTAATTATAGAATAAAACCCCGACTTTGTTGTATAATGGAGCCCATGAGTGAAAACGACCGAGTGATTGACCCTGAAACCAAACCCGGCGATCGACTTGATCATGCCCTGCGGCCAACCCGTCTGGCCGACATGGTCGGGCAGACCCAGATCAAAGAAAACGTCAAAATTCTGATCGAAGCGGCCAAACAGCGCGAAGAGGCCCTCGATCATGTCATTTTCTACGGCCCTCCCGGCCTGGGCAAGACCACCCTGGCCCACATTCTCGCCAATGAAATGGGCGTCAACATCAAGATCACCGCCGGACCGGCCATCGAACGGGCCGGCGACCTGGCTGCGATCCTGACCAACCTGCGCGCCGGCGATATCCTCTTCATTGATGAGATTCACCGTCTCGGCCGCGTCGTCGAGGAAGTACTCTACCCGGCGATGGAAGACTATGCCCTCGACATCGTTATCGGCAAAGGGCCCTCGGCGCGTTCGGTCCGCCTGAAGCTGCCCCGTTTCACCGTTGTCGGCGCCACGACGCGTTTGGCCCTGGTCACCGCGCCCCTGCGGGCCCGCTTTGGCGCCACCTACCGCCTTCAATACTACCAGCTCGAGGCCATGGAAGCGATCATCCGCCGGGCGGCACAGAAATTGGACGTGCCCACTGTTGATGACGGCGTCGTTGCCATTGGCAAAAGAGCCCGCGGCACCCCCCGGGTGGCCTTGCGCCTGTTGCGCCGGGTGCGCGATTACGCCCAGGTGCGCGCCGATGGGGTCATCACCGAAGAAGTTGCTCTCCAGGCTCTGGATTTACTCAACATCGACGCTCGCGGACTCGACGAGATGGACCGCCGTGTCCTGCGGGCAATCATCGAAAAATACAGCGGTGGCCCCGTGGGACTTTCTACCATCGCCGCCTCGATCAGCGAAGCCCCCGACACGATCATGGACGTGGTCGAACCTTATTTGCTCCAGTTAGGCTTCCTGGAGCGCACCTCCCAGGGCCGCGTTGCCACCTCCCTGGCTTACGATCATCTCGGATTCGACCGCCCTGAAGACAAACAACCGAAACTGTTCGAACATGTCCACAGACCTGCTCGCTCGCATCCTCATCATCGTTGGATTGGTCTTGGCCACCTTGGGCGGCCTTGTGCTGCTCTTAAATCGCTTTGGCCTTTCCCTGGGCAAGTTGCCCGGCGATATTCGCATCGAAGGCGAAAATTTTAGCTGTGTATTTGCTTTGGGGACATCGATCTTGCTTTCGATTCTCCTGACGTTAGGATTCAATCTTCTCATCCGCCTGCTCAACCGTTGAAAACAAGCGACTTCGACTATCACCTCCCTGAGGAATATATCGCCCAGACGCCGGTGGAGCCGCGTGACGCCTCGCGTTTGCTCGTTCTGCGACGGGAGCCCAACGCCCTCACCCACGCCTGTTTCTGTGATTTGAGCGTTTTCTTGTCCCCTGGCGACCTGCTCATCCTCAACCGGACGCGCGTCATCCCCGCCCGTGTTTATGGGCGCAAAATCCCCACCGGAGGCCGGGTCGAGTTGCTTCTGCTCCACCGTGAGCAGCCCCAACAATGGGAAGCGCTCGTCGGCGGTAAACGGGTCATCCCGGGCAAGCGGATTAAACTCGACCACGGCCCTGAGGCCGAAATCCTGGCCGACTTGGGCGGACCTCGCCGCCGGGTGCGTTTTTCCGAACCGCTGGATGCCTATCTGGAAGCGAAGGGCCAGATGCCTTTGCCTCCCTATATTCACGAGAAACTCGAAGAGCCGGAGCGCTATCAAACCGTCTACGCCGAGGAACCGGGTTCTGCTGCCGCGCCGACGGCGGGGTTGCACTTCACCCCGGAGCTGATCGCCGAGTTGAAAGAACAAGGGATCAAATTTGCTGAAGTGACGCTACACGTTGGTCTGGATACGTTTGCCCCCGTGCACGAACAAGATCCGCAAGAACACGATATTCACACGGAGTGGTGCCGCGTTCCCCCGGAAACGGTACAAGCGATCCAACGGGCGCGCCAGGCCGGAGGGCGCGTGGTCGCCGTAGGCACGACCAGTGTCCGTTCCCTGGAAACGGCAGCGCAAGCTGCCTCCCCAGGCCGGGATATCGTTCCCTTCGAAGGTCCCACCGATCTTTATATCCTGCCCGGTTACGAGTTTCGGCTTGTCGACGCGCTGATCACCAACTTCCATTTGCCCAAATCGACCCTGATCATGCTGGTGAGCGCTTTCGCCAGCCGCGAGCAAATTCTTTTGGCTTATGAGACGGCCAAGCGGGAGGGCTATCGCTTTTATTCTTTCGGCGATGCTATGTTGATCTTGTAAATAGGGGGACTAGGTTTTGTACCTTTAGAGCTTCACCACATGCAAAGCACACCTAGCGGCGAGCAACGAAGGACACAAAGAATCCTTTGTGGACATGCCAAGGGCACGCAAAGTGAAAGAAAAACTTTGTGTTCTCTGTGTCTTTGTGGTGAGAAACCTATCAAGGCTTAGGATATTTCCTCTTCCCCTCCATCTTCGTTGTCATCCTTGCCTTTGAGCACATCGTGAAACTCGGTCAGCCGTTCGGCGACCGCGGCGTTGAAACTGCCTTCCGGATAGCTGCCGTCTTCCTGCAACTCGCCGATTTCCATGTCGGTGAACAGCGCCAGGGCTTGATCCAGATTGGTGATCGGCCAGATATGGAAGTTGCCATCTTTGACCGCATCGATCACCTCGGCTTTGAGCATCAGGTGGCGCACATTGGCCTGGGGGATGATCACGCCTTGCTCGCCGGTTAAACCTTTGTTTTTGCAAGCCGTGAAGAACCCTTCGATCTTTTCGTTGACACCGCCAATCGGCTGAATCTCGCCGACTTGGTTGATCGAGCCGGTCATTGCCCGGTCTTGGCGCAGGGGCACATCGGCGGTGCTGGAGAGCAGGGCGCACAACTCCGCGGCCGAGGCGCTGTCGCCCTCGACGCCGCTGTAGCTTTGCTCGAAAGTCAGATTCGCCGTCAGGCTTAACGGTTTCTGGTGCCCGTAGCGGCGACCGAGCAGGCCGCTGATGATCATCACCCCTTTGGTATGGATCGGGCCACCCAAATCAGCCTGCCGTTCGATGTCGACGATGCCGTCGTTGCCGGGATAGACCGAGGCTGTCACCCGGTTGGGACGGCCAAAATAATAGTCGCCATATTCCATCACCGAGAGCGCATTGACTTGGCCGACAGTCTTACCGCTGACATTGATGAACAGCGTTGCTTGCTCGATCAATTCATGAGTGCGTTCTTCGTGCAGGTTGTCGCGGTATTCCTTTTCCGCGATGGCGCGGTCCACGTCGCTGGCCGTTACCGGCTTCCTGTTTTCACGTTGGGCCCAATAGGCGGCTTCACGGATCAGATCGGCGATACGCCCGAAACGGGTCGAAAATTTATGCTGGTCTTCTGCCAGGCGCGAGCTATATTCGATGATCCGCGCTACGGCGGTTTTGTCGAAAGCGGGCAACTCGTTATTGTCGACCACCGACTTGACGAAGAGGGCGTATTCGTAGGCATTCTCCTTGGTCCGATCCATGATCGTGGCGAATTCTGCCCGGATTTTGAAGAGCTTGGAGAAGTCAACATCGTTCTCGCGGAGCAGCTCGTAGAGCAGCGGTGTTCCGAAGAGAATCACTTTGACGGACAAGGGAATTGCTTCGGGTTCCAGCGAGACCGTGTTGATCAGGTTCAGCTCGGCGCCCAAGGTGCGGATGCGAATCTCTCCATCGCGCAGGGCCCGTTCAAGTCCTTCCCAGGCGTAAGGGTTGAGGAGCACATCCCGCGCCGGCAGGAGCAGATAGCCGCCGTTGGCGCGGTGCAACGAGCCGGGCCGAATCATGGTGAAGTTGGTCTGCGTGGCGCCCATCACCAGGCGGTGCTCGATGCGTCCAGACAAGTTGTTGTAGGTTGGGTGGCTTTCCATCACCACGGGGGCGCCGTCAAGATCGCAGTTATTCACCAGGATGTTGATGTCGTAGCGGGTCATCCATTGGTCGATTTGGGCTGCTTTTTCTGGGTCGCCGCGGAAATTTTTTACATTTTCGACGATGTCCTCCTGGACGGCTTCCAAATGCTCGATCACCTTGTCGAACTTCTCGTATTTCCCCTTGATTTGATCGAAGAGATGCTTGATTGCGAAGACGGCGGTATGTTTGTCCAATTCTTGGAACCGTTGGTAATAGGCCTCGCCGATGGCCTGAATTTTGCGGATCGTTTCCTGGGTGGTATGTTGTAAACGGCTTTGGAGCCTTTTCAACTTTTCTTGGTGTTGCTCCGATAGTTGCTCGATCTCCTCGGGCTTGAGCGGTTCCCCGTCGACAGTGGGGAGGATGGCGAACCCTGACGGTGTCCGGGCAATGGAGAAGTTGTTTTCCTTGGCTTTCGCTTCCAGCTTTTTGAATTCTTCTTCTTGCTCGGACTGCATTGCCTGGGAGAGCTTGTTGCGCTCTTGATTGTATTCTTCGCTGGCAAAGGCCTGGCGGATTTCTTGTTTGCAGCGGTCGATCAGATTTTGACTTTCGTGCCTCAGTGCGGGCCCCATCCCCGCGGGCAGATTGATCGCCTTGGGGTTATGGGGATTGTCGAAATTGTTGACGTAGCACCAATCGTCGGGCGTGGCTTCGTTGATCGCCTTGCGCTTGAGATACTCGCTGGTCAGGGTGGTGCGGCCAGAGTCGGGCAAACCGGCCACAAAGATGTTAAAGCCTGGCCCGGCTACTTCGCTGCCCATTTCCAGGGCGCGGAAAGCCCGGGGTTGGCCGAGCACTTTTTCGAGGCTTGGCAATTCATCCGTGGTTTCGAAGTCGAAATCGTTCGGATCACAAGGATTGTGCAGCGCTTCGGGGGAGAGTTCTTGGGGTTTGGTCATGTTTGTTGTCTCGTCTTTCGGCGTACAGGATTGTTGAGTCGATGTCCGTTGAGGCCGGTGTCGTTTCTTTCCGGTTGGCTACGAGTTTATAACAATTGTGTTAGAACGTCAAAGGTTTGGGGAGGTTAGTTGTGAGTGGTGAGTCGGGAGTCAATGTCATTAACTTAAGCCAGTGCAGGTAGGTGCAACGCACTTTTGCAGGTTGATTTCAGGTGCGCTGCACAGCGTGCGTTGCACCTGAAATCAGGGGTTCCTCGGAAGTGCATCGCACCTTAACGTAATGACATTGAGTCGGGAGTGGGGAGTTAAGGAGACGATGGGCGGGTAACGAAGAGGAAGTTGAGATCGTTGACGTTGGTCTCGGTGGGACCGGGCCGGAGCAGATCGCCGAGGGGCTCGAAGAAATGATAGCTGTCGTTGCGGGCCAGGAAATCAGCGGGGGCGAGACCCAGAGCTTGGGCGCGTCCCAGCGTTTCTCCGCTGACGACCGCACCGGCAGCGTCGCTGGGCCCGTCGTCGCCGTCCGTTGCCAGGGTGATCAGCAGGACGTCCTCGAGGCCGGCTAGCTCGCTCACCGCGCTGAGGGCCACCTCCTGGTTGCGTCCGCCCAACCCCGGATTCTGGGACAGGGTCACAGTGGTCTCGCCCCCTGCGATCACACAGGCCGGCCGCGGGACGGGCTCATCGCTGGCGACGATTTGCTGGCCGATGGCCGCCAGCACGGGGCCGATTGTCCTGGCCTCGCCCTGCAAGCGAGTCGTCAATAGGAGCGGATTGAATTTCTCTTCGCCGGCCTGCCGGGCGGCGGCCTGGGCAGCCTGGTAGTTGTTGCCGATCAAAACGTTGGTGACACGCTCGAAGACCGGATCGCCCGGTTTGGGCGTCTCGGGAATCTCCCCCTTGGCGCCCCTGCGGAGATGTTCTCTCACCGAGCGGGGAATCCCCTCCTTGTCTTTGAGAATCTCCAACGCCTGAGCGTAAGTGCTCGGATCGGGCACGGTCGGCCCGGAGGCGATCATGTCGAGGGGGTCACCGACCACATCGGAGAGAATCAGGGCGACTATCGCGGCGGGGAGGGCGTGCTGGGCCAGGTTGCCGCCCTTGACCTTGGAGAGATGTTTCCGCACCGTGTTGATCGCAGTGATATCCGCGCCGCTGGCGAGCAAAACCTCGGTCGTGGCTTGAACGTCGTCGAGTAAGATGCCCTTGGCGGGCGCGGTCAACAGCGCCGAGCCCCCACCGGAGATCAAGAAGATCACCAGTTCATCTGCTTCGGTGCTTGCCAGGACGTCGAGAATCCGTTTGGCCGCTTGGACGCCAGATTCGTCTGGGACGGGGTGGGCGGCGATGAAAACTTCCAGGTAGGGATGATCGCTGGTTGCAGCGGGCTTGGTGATGGCAACCCCCTTCGAGAACCTGTCGTCGAGCATGTTGACAGCGGCATTGCACATCGGCACGCTGGCCTTGCCGAAGCCGAAAACGAGAACGCGTCTATAAGCGTCCAGGTCGTAGATCTTTCCGGCGATGGTCAGCTTGGAGCCGCTTCTGCTCATGTGGCGATTCACCGCCGCGCCGGGTTCGACCGCCTTGATCGCCGCGGCCAGGATGCGGCAAGCCACCTCGCCATGGGGCGAAGCGCGCAGCGTGTCGGTCAGGAATTGAGATGGTTTCATGCTGGGATATCTATCAGGAAACCTTGAATTTTCTTTTCTAACTTCCTGGCTACTCCTCAAGCGGGCGGATGCAGGCGGCGTGGTCGTTGTGCGGGTTGTTCACCACCATCGAGACGGGATAGATCTCCATCCCCTCATTCGAATACGGTTTTAGCAGGGGATCGAGTTTTCCGGGAGATACCTCGCCGGGCGTGAGCCAGCGGTCGTAGTTCTCCGGTGACAGGATCACGGGCATGCGGTTGTGAACTGGAGCGATGGCATCGTTGGGCTCTGTGGTGATGATCGCGCTGGAGAGGATCTCCGAGCCGTCGGGGCTTTGCCAGCGCTCCCAGATGGCGGCAAAGGCAAATGGATCCCCTGATTTCATCCGGGCGTAATGTGGCCTGCGGGTTTCTGTTTCCCACTCGTAGAAACCGTCGGCCAGCACCAGACAGCGGCGGTATTTGTAAGCCGCTTTGAAAGAAGGCTTTTCGGCCAGCGTCTCGCCGCGGGCGTTGATCAGGCGATTGCCGATCTTGGGATCTTTGGCCCAGAAAGGAATCAGGCCCCAGACGAAATAATCGAGCTTGTTCTCGCCGGTGTTGGGCACCACCGGAATCGGCTGGCTGGGGGCGATGTTGTAGCGCGGCGGAAGGGCGTCGTCAGCTTCGGGCAAGATCAGCCAGGGGAAGGCCCTTTGTAATTCATCCGGTGTTGCTGTCAGGGTAAATCGTCCGCACATCGTGTTCTCCTTCTCTATTGTTCTGCGACTCCGCTTTACGCTTCTGTCGTTTCGATCAGCTTCTCCACCTGGTAGCCCGCTTGCTCGGCGTCCGCTTGCAGGAATTTGACCAGATCGAAGCAGCGCTCCACGGTTTTCTCCTGCTGGGCATGGGAAAGTTCTTCGTCGGTTTGGGTGTGAATGATGGCGACGGCCAGCATCCAGCGCAGCAGCAGGGCGAAAGATTCTTTGTGCAGCCACAGGACTCCCTCATAGCGGTTGAAACGCAGCAAGCGTTGAACCGCTTCTCCCTCCAGCCAACTGGTCAACAACTCGCCTCGGTCGAGGGATTGTTGTTGATACCAACGCTGATACTGAATCAGCGCCTCGACGGCCAGGGCACCGCTTTGCGCATAGGCCTCATTGATGTCGAGGGCGCTCAGGGCCTTGGTGACGACGTTGCCCAGCAGCCAATCGTGATACCAGCGGGCGCTGCGTTCGGCCCAGTCGGCGACTTCATCTTTCGTGGCGACGGCTTTACCCATGTTGTGGCTGAACAGCCAGGCGAGCAGCACGCTCCAAAACAGGGTTTCCGTTTCGGGGAGCAGCAACCAGGCTTCGAGTGTGTTGATGGTCTCTTTCTTCCGGGCTGTCTTTTTATGAAGAGACAGGATCACGTTCAACTTGGGGATGATCTCCTCAACGAGTTTTCTGCCTTGAACGTCCTCGTCTAGCAGAGCTTCGATTTGTTCGAACAGGCGGGTCGCTTTTTGTTCGATCTCTTCCTCCGCGGCTTCCGGGGAGGGGAGGCCTTCCAACAGCCAGGTCAAGGTTTCGGCGTTGACCAATT
>CAZXXW010000071.1:0-17377 GCA_964644835.1 uncultured Anaerolineales bacterium | reverse complement strand
CATTGTTATTGGCCAGGTAAGCCAGGGGCGTGACCCGGGCAGGTCCGATGGTGAGGCGGTCTTCGATATTGAAGGTGATCATGCTGTCACCACCCAGGCCGATCGAGCGGATGTGAGCGGCGCGCACGGCAGTCTGGTAGTCGCCAACGGAGGTGCCTTCTTCGAGGATGTTCACCTGGCCGGCGTCGACCACGGCGATGTCTGTGGTCGTGCCGCCGATGTCAATGACCAGGGCCTTGTCACGTTCGGCCAAGAAGCGGCCGCCAATCGCGCTGGCCGCCGGCCCGGAGTGGACCGTCTCGACGGGGCGTTTTTCGCCAATCTCGCTGCTCATCAGGGCACCGTCGCCGCGTACGACCATCAGCGGAGCGGTGACATCCCGCTCATCCAGAGATTTGCGCATAGCCAGTATGAAATCTTGGAGGATGGAGAGCAGCGACGCGTTCAGCGTCGCGGTTGTGGCCCGTTGCACCGAGTTCAGTTTGGAGGCCAGTTGGTGGCCGAGCACAACCGGGCGGCCTGTGGCCTCGTTGATCGCCGCGAAGGCGCGCTCCTCGTGCTCGTTGTTGAGGGGGCTGAAATACCCGGAAACGGCGAACGCTTCAACGTCGTCTCGGAGAGCGGTAGCATGTTCCAGAATGGTATCCACATCCAAGGGAGTCTGTTCTTCCCCGTGCAGGGTGTGGCCTCCCGCCACGTAGTGATAATTTCCGGTGGCGAAATCGTGCTCCATGTTGAATTTCTTGACTAGATCAGGGTCGTATCCCAGCAGGAACAGTCCCACGGGGCGGCCCTTGCCCTCCGCGATTGCGTTCGTCGCCAGCGTGGTCGAGATAGCCACCAGGCGAATTTGCCCCCGGTCATCCGGCAACAAATCGTCCAGTGCGGTGAGGATGCATTCTGTCAGGTTGTGACGCGTGGTCAGGGTTTTGGTGGTGGCGACAACCTGTCGGCTTTGATAATCTAGCAAGACGCCGTCGGTATAGGTGCCGCCGGTGTCGATTCCAAGGACAAGGTCAGTCATAATTGTTTCAGTCTATTGTTGGTAGGGTGGATGGGGCTTTTTGTTCGTTGTCTTTTGCCAGTGAGACCAGCACGACGCCTGCGACGATCAGCAGGGATCCGATAATTTGCCACATATCCAGGCGTTCGGCCAGGAAGACGTAGGCAAGGATGCCAGCGAAGACGACCTCGGTTGTCGATGTGATCGAGGCGATGCTGGCCGGGAGTTTGCTCAGGCCGAATGTGTACAGGCCAAAGCCGGTGATGGTGGTCAGCAGTACGATGGCGATAAAAGAGGAGATCACATTGGTGGTGATCGGCCAGGGGGCTGGCTGCCCAAACTGGAACGGCAGCAAGGTCAGGGTGGCAAAACCAAAAACATACAGCAGGATCGTCCAGGAGTTGTAATCACCGGTCAATTTTTTGCCGAATAAACTGAACGACCCGTAGGTGATCGCCGAGCCCAGTGCGATGATGATTCCCCAGGCGTCCTCTACCTCCATACTGTTATTACCGAGAATCCCAGAGATGAAAATGATCCCCAGCGCGGCGAGTACGACCGCGGCGATTTTGCGCCCGGTCAGGGGTTCGTCGAAAAGCTGCCAGGCCATCAAGGTGACGAAGATGGGGGCGTTGCATTGCAGCACGGTGGAAATTGAGGCGCCGACCATCATCACCGAAGTATTCCACATGACGTGAAACGAGCCGATGCTGATTGCCCCCATGGCCGCAAGCCAGGGAATGTCGCGGCGCTTGATTTTTAGATAATCCGGTTGGATGATGGCAATGCCGAGGAGCAGGCACAAAAACGTGGAAAGATCGCGCCAGAAAGCAAGTCCCACAGTGGTGATACTGCTTCCTTGAATGATCTGGTTGATAAAAATACCGGATGTCGACCAGCAGACTGTGGCCAAGATAACCAGCATAAGCCCCTGAAGTTTATTTGTGAGTTGATTATCCCTCTTCTTGGACATTGGAAAGAAATTTCTCCTTCTCAGATTGTTTTGGCCGCCCTTCCAGTTCCTTTGGATAAAATCACGAAAGAAAAGTTTAGCATTTATCCATAGGTTTTTAACGCGAAGTGACCCAAACCGTGTAGAGGCCAAAACAGATGATTGATAGCAGTGGTGAGGTCAGCCCTACATGGTTGGGTCACTACGCACACCAGTATATCATGATATACATCTAATATACCTTTAAGTTTTGTTAGGTTGTTATGATTGTTTGTATGGTGCCAGGGTCATCCCCTCGACATAGAATCGGTTGAATTGGGGATCAAGGTCGAGATCTACCTGTTCGGCTTTTTGGGCCAATTTTTCGGCCAGGGCAAAACCCTCATCGGTCAGGAACATCGCCGCGCCAAGCCCGGCGCCGTTGGCGATTGTGTTGACAGCTTCGCTCTTCACCGGTGGGATCATCCCGATTTGGAGAATGGCGTCAATATCGACTTGCCCGCCGAACGAGCCGGTCAAGATGACCTCTTTCATCTCTTCCGGTTTCAGATCGAGCTGATTCATGAGCACGTCAATCGCCGCCCGGATAGCACCCTTGGCTTTTTGTAGTTCGCGGATATCGAGCTGGGTTAGATAGAGGTCTTTATCGGGCGTCAGTTGGATGCGGCGCGCCCCTTTATCGTCTTTGCTGATTTGATTGGCGAATCTTTCGCACTCCGGCGGCAGGGTTCCGCTGGTGGAGCTTGGTTTTGCGCTTGATTCTTCGTCGCCGTTCTCGATCTTGTCGGAATATTGGTCACAGGCAGGGTTGATTCGCCCGCTAGGGTCGATCAGCCCGACTCGCCGAAACTCGGCGATGGCACTGAGCAGCCCAGAGCCGGTCAGGCCGACCGGCTCGGCTTCGGCGATGGTGGTCAATTTGAACTGATCGCCATCCGCCTCCACTTTGGTGATTGCTCCGTCAACCGCTCTTGAACCGCAAGAGATGTTAACGCCTTCGAAGGCAGGCCCGGCCGCGGTGGATGCGGTCAAAATCCTGTCACCATCGGTGACCATCACTTCACCGTTGGTCCCCAGGTCGATGGCGGCCATGGGGGCATCGGCGTCATCGAAGCCAAAATAGGCCAGGCAGGCCAGGGCATCGGAGCCGACGAAACCGCCGATCAGCGGGGGCAGTGAGACGTGGGTCTTGTCCGGGAAGATGCCGCCCATCAGCGACTTGGCGTCGACGATCGATTCGGCGCTGTAGGGTTGGAAGGGCATCACTGCCAGTTGCTTGAGCGGTTGTCGGGCCAAAAGATGGTGCATGGCTACGTTGCCCACGATGACAACCCGTTCGATCCGCTCCCGGTTTCGGTTTGAGAGCCTGAGCGAATCGACAGCCTGGTTGATCGAAGCCAGCGCCAAGCGATGCAATCTGACGGCATTGTCGGAGTTATCCACGGCTGCGGCCAACCGGGAGATGACATCGGCGCCATAGACGGTTTGCTGGTTCAGCCCGCCGCCCGCGGCAGCCACTTCGCCGTTGTCGAGCATGGTCAGGAACGCGGCCACGGTGGTCGAGCCCAGGTCGATGGCCAGCCCCAGCGGGACATCTTTTTCTTTTCGATAGCGAGTGCTGTGTTTGAAGATTTTGTTGGAGTAGACCACAATGGGAGAGAGCACAATCCGGGTTTCGCCCTTGACGCGAGCCCGGCAAGCCAGCCGGTTGTTCAGGGCCAACTCGCCCGGGGTCAAATTCTTGCGTTCAATCTCATCAGGTTCGGCGACGCCTTTTTCGACCAGCACCTTGCATTTGCCGCACGTCCCCCGTCCGGCGCAGGGTTGTTCGAGGGGGAAGCCCGTCTTGGCGACAACGTCACCAAGCAAAGCGCCTTGTTCGGCTTCGACGATTTTTTGATCTTCTCCGTAGATGATTGTTACTTCGGGCATGATGCTTGACTCCTTCTAAGATAATTGAGAAAGTAACTTGCATCATTACGATGCAGGTTGGGACAAAAAGGTTACGTGAGAGTTTGTGTTATTCCTTGTGACGTGAAAACGTAGTGACGTAGATTGCCCGCGTCACTACGTGCTGAGTGAGATCATTTGGTAGGCTATACTTTTAGCGGGTTAGGACCTAATTTGCGGATCCGTTCGGTCATCTCTTTGGCGACGTCGGCAAAGGTGAGCCCTTGCCCACCGGACATGAAAAACATGTCCAGGCGTTCCGGCTCGAGACCAATTTCGGCGAGGATGCCCTGGGTGCGCTTGACGCGGGCATAACCGCGCTCGTTGCCGCGTACGTGATGGCAGTTTCCGATCGGGCAGGCGACGATGTAAACACCGTCAGCGCCGTCCTCAAAAGCCTTGAGAATATAGCGGGGATCCGTTTTGCCCGTGCAGGGCAGTTTCACCAGCTTGATATTGGGGGGATATTGAATCCGTAGGGCCGCGGCTGTATCGGCAGCCATGTAGCCGCAGTAAATGCACATAAACGCGGTGATTTCTGGCTCAAACGTTGTTTTCTGGTTCATACAGATAGCCACCTTCCTAGTACGGGGTAGTCAGGTACCATGATCTGTTCGTCGGTGTAATTCATCAATTGGATCGCGTTGGCTGGGCATTCGGCAGTGCAGGTTCCGCACCCGTGACACAGGCTCGGCTCGATGTACGCTGCGCCGCCGATCGCGCCCACGCCGGTGTAGTCTTCGACGACCTTGGGGATTTCAAAGGGGCAGGTCCGTTCGCACGTCAGGCAGCCGACACACTTGTCCGAGTCGACTACAGCGACGGTGCCGCCATAGTGGAAGTTCTGTTTGGACAGAATCGTCGTCGCCCGCCCGGCTGTTGCCAGGGCTTGGCTGATGCTCTCTTCGATGAATTTGGGATAATGAGCGATGCCGCAGACGAAAACACCTTCTTCCATGAAGTCCATCGGGCGCATCTTGATGTGGGCTTCCAGGAAGAAGCCCTCCTTGGAGAGCGGTACATCCAAAAGTTTAGCCAGCTTTTTGGTGCCTTCGGAAGGCTCGATCGCTGTGCTTAACACAAGCATGTCCGGTTGGATCACCATGGGGCGATCGAGCATTGGTTCTTGGACCGTAACTTGAATATCGCCATTCAGGCTTTTCACCTCGGGCTTGTTGGCGTCTTCGTAGCGGACGAAGATCACGCCCTGGTTGCGGGCTTCGGTGTAGTACTGTTCCCGGAACCCGTAGGTGATGATGTCTTTGTAGAGCACGGTGACGCGGCACTCCGGCTTGAAGATTTTCAGCCTGATCGCGTTTTTGATCGTGCTGGTGCAGCAGATCCGGGAGCAATAATCGTATTCCGCTCCCTCCGGGCGGACGCACTGGATCATGACGACGTCTTCGATTTCGGTGATTTTCTCCGGGTGGTGGGTGATGATCTCTTCCAATTCCAGTTGGGTGAACACCCGGGGGTGGTGGTTGAGCATGTAGTGACTGCCGTGTGCTTCCTGGCCACCCGTGGCGACGACGGTGACACCGTGGGAGATGGACGTCTCGCGGCCATCCTGGTGGCGCAACACGGCATGGTAGGCGCCCACATGCCCGTCGTGGCTGACTAATTCGGTGCGAGCATGCACCTCGATGCGCTCGTGCGCTCGCACTCGGTTGACCAGATCGCGGAGCAGTCGTTGGGGGTTGTAGCCCTCGACGACGTACTGCACTTTGTGCAAGTTGCCGCCTAAGGCTTCGTCCCGTTCGACCAGGACGACATTGAACCCCGAGTCGGCGATGGCCAGGGCAGCGGTCATCCCGGAGACGCCGCCTCCGACGACTAACGCTCTTTGGCTGGGCGCTACGGTTGATTTGTAAACCGGCTCCAGGACGTTGGCCCGCCCTACCGAGATGCGGATCATCTCGATCGCTTTGCGGGTCGCTTTTTCCGGCTCGTGGGGATGCACCCAGGCGCAAAAACCGCGGATGTTGGCCATCTCCATCAGGTAGGCGTTTAATCCTGCTTCCCGGACGGTGCGTTGGAACAGGGATTCATGCGTGCGGTGGCTGCATCCGGCCACGACGACGCGGTTGAGTTGGTGTTCTTCGATGGCCGATTTGATCGCCTCGGTGCCTTCGGGGAAGCAGCCGTAGCCGATCTCTTCGGCGTGGACCACGTTGGGGAAGGATTCCGCCTGGGAGACGAGGCGCTCAAGGTCTATCGCCCCCTCGATGCTGGGGTAACAGCGACAGACGAAGACGCCCACCCTCGGAGGAAGTCCCTGAACATCCCGTTCGGGAGGGAAGTCGCCCTGGCTCAAGAAGGGATACTCGCGACTGTACGACATCTCTCCGAGATGGTTATGGAACATGCGCATCACGTCGCCGGCAGCGCCGGCCGAGTCGATGATCGTCTCGGCGATTTCTTTGGGTGTGGAAAAGGCGCCGCAAACGTAGATACCCGGTTGGCTCGTCTCCAGAGGATTGAATTTGTCCGTCTGGCAAAAGCCGTATTCGTTGAGATCAAAGCCCAGTTGTCTGGCGACGACTTCGGCGCCCTTGGGTGGCTGAACGCCCACGGAGAGCACGACCATGTCGAATCGCTCTTCCCGCATTTCTCTACTCTCTGGGTCGGGGAAGCGCACAATTAGGTCGTTTGTTTTGGGGTCTTCGCATAATTCGGAAATCCGGCAGCGAGTGTATTCTACGCCGTATTCTTCGTAGGATTGGTAGAAATAGGCGTTGTACTCTTTGTTGAAGGCGCGCTCGTCCATCATGAAGATCTGGCAGTGGACGTCGTCACCGAGGCGCTGTTTGGCCAGGATGGCTTCTTTGGTGGCATACATGCAGCAGATTGATGAGCAATAGGGATGCTTTTGATCGCGTGAGCCGATGCATTGCAACCAGGCGACTCGCTTAGGCGGTGTGTTGTCGGATGGGCGCAGGAGCAAGCCCTCGGTGGGTCCGGAGCGGCTCAGATAGCGCTCGTATTGCATGCTGTGTACCACGTTGAGGTAGCGCCCGTAGCCAAATTCTTCCAGCTCGCGCGGGTCGGCCAGCTTGTAGCCCAGCGCCAAGATGATGGCGGAGACGTTGATCGTTTCTTGCCAGGGTTGTTCGTCCAGGTTGACCGCTCCGGTGGGGCAAACTTCCTCGCAGCGGTGGCATGTGTCGCAGGCTTCAACTTTGTCGATGAAATAGGTGTTGGGCAGGGCCCGGGGCGCGCTTTTGTGCACAGCCATGCGGGTGACCAGTGATTCTTGAAATTCGCTGGGCATCCGTTCGGGGCAGGCAGCGACACACAGGCCGCAGTTCGTGCAGCGATCGACGTCGATATAGCGGGGTTCGTGGTTGAGGGTGATGGTGAAGTCGCCCGATTGCCCGCTGGCATCGGCGATTTCTGTGCGGGTGAGGATTTCGATGTTGGGGTGACGGTTGTGATCCAGGAAGGCTGGCGAGATGGCCGGGCGCGTGCATCCGTAGCCGTGGTCTGAGGTGCCGCGGCAGAGAACGCAGTCATGCGTCGGGAACATGAATCCCAGTTGGGCAACGCGACCACCCAGCCCTGCGTCCCGCTCAACCAGGTAGACTTTCAATCCTGCTTCGGCCAAATCGATCGCTGCTCTCATCCCCCCAATACCGCCGCCAACGACCATGACAGCGCCGCCTGTATCTTGGGTTGTTTTGTTCATTGTTGCCCCTCCTTGATCACGCGCAAATCTCGGATTTCTGTTTCCCCTAAATCTCGGATCACTTTTTCTAAATGCTCCGGCTCCATGTTTTTGACCTTGCAAACCGAGACCCAGGAATCAGGAGGCGAATCAGGGTAGTAGCCAACGCAAACAGACAGGTAGCCTCCTTCTTTGGCGATCGCATTGGTCAGCCGGGCTATTTCTCCGACGCGGTCAGGTTGCAGCACGGAGACACGGACGCCGGGGATTCGAGATCCAAGCAATGACACCATGATGTTGAACAAATCGTTGTCGGTGATGATGCCGACCAGATTTCCGTTCCGCATGACCGGGAGGCAGCCAATGCGTTCGTCAGCCATGACGCGGGAAGCTTCTTCGATGGGGGTATCCTCATCGATGGTGATGACCTCCTTGTTCATCACGGTGTGGACTTTGATCTTGGCCAGGGTATAGCTAATTTCAAAGCGGCTGAAATTACTGACATCGGAGGGCAGTGCTTTCAATAGCGACCGTTGGGTAATTAGGCCGACCAAGTCATCGTTTTCCACAATGGGAAGATGGCGAATACGTTTTTCGCGCATTAAAGATTGGGCTTCGGTGACAGGCATGTCTGGATACCCACAGATGGGGTTGGGGGTCATGCGTTCCTTGACTAGCATACAGTTCCTCCTGTTTACGTCTGCTTGGGTAATAATTTATTTATACCAAACCTTTACGAATTGACGTGAAAACAATTGTCTAGAAACTTGTATTGTTGGCTGCAACGCAAGCCCGTTTTGTTGATATTTAATCTAATGCGCGTTGGGGAAGAATGTTAGCCTGAAGGTGTTTTCTTGGTGATCTCCTTGATGCGATTGGTTTGTCTCTCGTCGTGCCGCCACGCCGGATGCTGCAAGTTCCCCGGTGATGCTCCTAATCCATCTCCTTGAGAATCTTGAAGACCTTGTCGTAGAAATCTTGAATGTGCTCTCTCATGATCTCGGCAGCGCGGTCGCCGTCGCCAGTTTTGATCGCCTCGACCATTTCCAGGTGAGTTTCGATGGCGCCGGGCAGAAATTCCAGGTGGGGCAGAGCCAAGAACCAGAGGCGCTGGGAGAGCCCGTAGAATTGTTCCAAAATTTGGGCCAGGTATTTATTGTCCGCTGCCTGGGCGAGGGCGTGATGAAATTTGTGATCAACCTCGAACAACTCACGCGGTTTGTCCTTGGGCACTTCGGCCTGTTCCTGGCACAGGGCTTCCAAGATGACCAGGTCATCGGCGGTGGCGTGTTTGGCCGCTTCTCGGGCGGTGTACGGTTCCAGCAAGAGACGAATATTGCTGATCTTTTGTAATTCGTCTACTTTGATGTCGGTGACATACAGCCCTCTGGGAGGCGCCTCGACGAGATGTTCGTGGAGTAATAATTTGAGCGCCTCTCGGATCGGTGTCAGGCCGATGTCTAATTCTTTGGCTAACTTGCTTTCATCAATGCTGGAACCGGGTTCTAGCTCCAGGGTGGTGATTTTCTCGCGAATCAATTCGTAGGCGCGCTGGGTATCTACTCGTACAAGTTGCATAAGTTATCTCCGTACTGATGTTAGATGGTTTGGTTTCATTTCGATAGGCGCGGCTTGCCGACGGCTTTGACGCGAATGCGGTAGGAATCCAGCCCGTCAGACACCTCTTCAACGGTTACTTGGGGATTGTCGGCCCCGGAGCGTAAAGCCGCGTCCATGGCACGTTGCTTGCCAAGTTCACGGGCATGTTGAAGGGCGTCCTCCAGTTCTTCGTACTCGGTGCGGCTATCGCGCGCCTGAACATAGTAGCTGATGATGTCCAGACCCGAGGCCGTCAGGTGGGGATAGATCAAAATTTCCTCCGAAACCATGATGCTGCCCACCACGGCGCCAACCGCGTTGGCAACGTAGTGGTATTCGGGGAGCAACAAGTCGGTCTTCAGAGCTTTGCCTACCTGCTTGAGCATAATTCCTGCCGGTGCACCGATGCCAATGATCGGGGTTTTGAGTTGAATTTCTGTCTTCAGGTGCGGGTGTTTGGAGTATAAACTATTTTTGAAGAACCATGTACCAATACTATCACCGTCCAGGTCTCGGGGTAGAGATTTTTCGGAGAGAAATTCGACGATCGTTTGGGAGATCATCTCGGTGATCTGTGACCAGATTAATTTGGCCAATTCGTCCTTTTCCAGGGAGAGATGATGGCTGAGCACGGTCAGGCCGTATTGGGCGGCGTTAATGTTCCACGGTGTGTAACGGCCATCGACATGGAGCAAATCCGTTGATGTCAAGCCTGACTTGCCGATGATCTCCTGGCGGATCAGTTCTCCGGCTTCGAGTTGGTTTTTGTGCAACAGACCGGCTTCTTTGACGATTTCTTTGACAGGCATCGGCCCGTCGCTGAGCAAATCGATCAATAACTTTTCTTGGGATGTTCTGATGATGTGCTCGTTGCTTGGTTGCCGCAACAGGAACCAATGTTCCAACCCGTGGGGGTGGGGAGGAGGCCAGGATTCGTGGGCTAACAATTGGAGATAATGCTCGATGTCCGGGTATTGGTGGGCCAGATACGCAAGCGGAACAACCCGCTCTGGACCGATGGTGAGATTGTTCTTGCGGTCGACGGTGATGTGGCTGTCGCCCCCGACCCCAACGGATAGCAGATTGGCGGCTTGAACGGCGGTCTTGTAATTGGAGACCGAGGCGCCATCCTCGCTGATTGTCACAGAGCCTTCTTGAATCAGAGCCAGATCGGTGGTTGTGCCACCGACATCGACGATCAGGGCGTTGTCCCGGTTGGAGAGAAAACGCCCGCCAATTGCACTGGCTGCCGGTCCTGAGTGGATTGTCTCCACCGGGCTGCGAGCAGCGAATTCGTCGCTCATCAGGGTGCCGTCGCCGCGGACGACCATCAGAGGAGCGTCAATACCGCGTTGTTCCATTGCCCGGCGCACGGCAACGATGAAATTTTGCAGCACGGCGATTAGCGAAGCGTTCAATGCCGCCGTCGTGGCCCTCTCCACTGAACCCAGCTTGGTAGAAAGCTGGTGACCCAAGACAATCGGCAGGTCGCAAACCCGGGAAATCGCATTATAAACTCGATTCTCATGCTCCGGGTTCAGCGGGCTGAAATAGCTGGAAACAGCGATAGCGTCGACTTTTTCCTTGATTTTTTTGGTTTTTTCAAGAATGGCAGGCAAGTCCAATTTTTCTTTTTGTTGCCCGTAGAGATCGTGTCCGCCCTTGAAGTAATAGAAATTTGGCGTCGCAAACTGATTTTCCATTTGGAAAGAAGCGACTAAATCAGGGTCGTACCCGATCAGGAAGAGCGCAACTCGCTTGCCCTTGCCTTCTGCAATGGCGTTAGTGGCTAATGTGGTTGAGATCGAGACCATTTGGATGGCCTCGGGATTTTGAATATCGATAGCCTCCATCACATTGCCAATACCAATGGCAAAATCTCGTTTGGTGGTTAAACTCTTGTGGGAGGCTAGTACTTCGTGTGTATCGTAATCTAATAAAACGCCGTCTGTGTACGTACCGCCGGTATCGATACCCAAAACTAAGGACTTAGACGTTTTGTTTTTGGTTACCAATTTGATGCCTCAATGATCAATACATTTTCGATTAGAAAGTTGAAGGGGCGTGACTTGCAGTTTGGCTCCTCGGGACTTTGACTAGGGGATTGCGTCCTGAGGGCGCATCTGAAGTCACGCCCCTACTGGGTAAGGTGATCGGAACAGTGTTTAGGGATTACCCAAACATATTGAAGTCCAATTCCTCATCCTTGTGTCGTTCGTCGGCTAGTTCGCAGATGCGTCGTAGCTCTTTGTACATCTTTTCATCCATGAGCGGTTCTTCTTCCTTCTCCAGGATTTCGATGACGCGCTCGTGGACGCGGTCGCGGTAAGACTTGCTGCCGGCAGCTTCCCAGTTCTGCCAGTTGAGCCGATCGGTGAGATCGGGTCGCCAGATGTCGGACTTGAAGCGGTTGTAGGTGTGGTCGTGATCGAGATAGTGACCACCGGGGCCGACTTCGTCCATCACATCCAGGCCGACTTCTGCGGCATTGACGGGGATACCGCTCATGATTCGCTTGACCCGGTCGATGATCTCGTTGGAGGCGACCAACATCTCGGGAGAGCTGGTCAGACCTTGCTCCAGATAACCGACGTCGTGGATCATGTTGCCGCCGATCAACGCCGCGGTAGCGATGTTGATGGAAGCTTCCATGGCGGCTTGCTCGTCGAACATCTTGGCGTCGGAGCAGCCGGCGGTTTCGTACTCGGGCAGGCCCAGCCACTTGGTGATTTGGGTATAGGCCGCGCTGAGCAGCGCCATCTCGGGCGAACCGTAGCAGTACACGGTGGTGCGCATGTCCATGTTGGACATCAGACCGCCGATGATCAGAGGAGCGCCCGGTTTGCGCGCCTGGCTGAGGAAGATACCGAACAAGCTCTCGGTGAGGGCCTGAACAGCGGTACCAGCCAGCGTTGCCGGAGCCGTTGCGCCTGCCAGGGGGCAGGGGGTGTAGACGAAGGGGATTTCGTGGTCCGTAGCGAAGAGCAGCTTTTGGACAACCTCTTCGGAGTGGCTCAGGGGCGAGACCGGCTCGATGTACAGGGAGAAGATCGGGCCTTTTCTCCATTCATCTTTGCCGCCCACGCGGATGTAAGCCATCTCAAGTTGGTCTTTAAGCCCATCTAGGTCCACAGCTGTGATGTTGATCGGCTTGGTGGTGCCTTCGAGCATAGCCAGGTATTGCCAGCGGTCGTAGGTGCCGACGGCTGTGTCCTGAACGATGCCCAGCGACATATGGAAATCGATGTTGGGCAGCGCCTGGGCGATGCGGGCTAAGTTCTTGACGTCTTTGTAAGTGGCCCGACGTCGTTCCTGGGTGTAGGGATCGATGGTGAAGGGCGTGTCGGAACCGGCGCCGTAGTACATGGAATTCTTGTAGAGTTCCATCTTGTGTTCGCGATCCGGCCCGTAGACAACGACCTTGCGGGGAACGGTGGATAGTGCTTTGTCGATCAACCAGGGCGGAACCTTCACCAGCGAGCTGTCATCGGTTGTGTCTTCGACGATGGCACCGGCATCATAGGCTACTTGAACGCCTTCTTCTTCGTAAACGCGGACGCCCGTCTCGTACAGCACTGTCAAGGCTGAGAAATAAATTGCTTCGATTTCATCCTCTGTGAGCACCTCAAACGTGGGGGTGGCGTTCACGAGATAATTCGTTTTCTTTACTTGCATGTTCGTTTCTCCTGTTTTTCCTGATGATTTGTCTCACCGTTGTGGTCGGGGGGAGAATTGAAACCATCAGGGTGACTTTAAGCTGTTTGTCAACTTGTAAGCTTTATCGGCGCATGAACATCGTTTGGGTGACTTCTTTGTTGGGGGGTACAACGACGAAATCTTCATCGTCGGTCTGATCTGGCCGGATGGATTTCTCCACTAGGCGGCGGATGTAGATGTCCGATCCGAGGATCTCCTCATACCGCATGCCCCACCGTTGGCAGTAGGCAGCAACTTCTTGAGCTTGAGGCCGGTACTTGTCCAAGACTTCATTGTCGTGGGCAATGAACACCAGCCGCTCGTAGTGTTGGTACTGCTGATCCATGATCCAAGTTGCGTCCTCTTGGCCATATTTTTCTTCGTACTCGCGATACTCCTTGAGTGGATCGCTGCCCGATTCCAACCAGCCTTTGGTCAGGTAGTAGGTTCCGGGCGTGGCGTCGAACTCTCGGATGTATTGTTGGTACGAACCCAGCAAAATGGCGATGCAGTCGTCTGTGCGGGGGATGATCAGGGTGTGTTGTCGAGATTTGATCCCTTTCAATCCGTTGCCACATAACCCGTAGCCCAAGAGGATCAGGCTGGGTTCCTCGATGGCATCGATGGCGTCTTGAACAGTTTGGGTAAGCTGATCAGGAACGCGGTGAAGCCCATAGTCCAAGAAGGTGACCTCATCGGCCATCTCTTCGGGGAGGTGTTTTTCGAGTAAAGGTTGGAATACCTTGCAAGAAATCACGACGAGGGGCAAATTGCTGGTTGAAGTCACGTTAGCGCCTCAAACTTCTTTGCCTTAAGCAACAAGTTGCTGAGCGACTTCGGAGCCGTGGGCTGCGTTGGAACCGTAGCCGTCTGCTCCGATTGCGTCGGCGAATTCTTTGTCGACGGGAGCGCCACCAACGATGATCTTGACCTGGTCGCGCAGACCGGCCTCTTCGATCGCTTTGATGGTGTGACCCATGGCGCGCATCGTCGTCGTCAACATGGCGGACATACCGACAACATCGGGCTGGTGTTCTTTGATCGCCTCGATGAATTTCTCGGGTTCGGCGTTGAAGCCGATGTTTACGATCTCGAAGCCAGCGCCTTCGCACATCATGCTGACAAGGTTCTTGCCGATGTCGTGAAGGTCGTCTTTGACGGTGCCCATCACAATGGTGCCGAGCATTTTGGCGCCGCTTTCGACCAACTTCGGGCGCAAGATCTTCATGCTCTCGGCCATGGCGTCAGCAGACATGAGCACTTCGGGGACAAACATGTCGCCGCGCTTGAAGCGGACGCCAACTTCGTCCATGCCTACGATCAGACCTTTGTCGAGAATATCTTTGGGTCCTAGACCTTGATCAAGGCCTTTTTGAACTAGTTTCGGTGCTTTTTCTTCATCGCCTTCTAGAATGGCGGTTGATAGTCGTTCGAAAATGCTACTCATCTTATTTCTCCTCTATTTTCTCTCTAGCTGTCATTCGGCTACGCGTTCTTCCGCTTTGGCCAAGACTTCTTTGATAACTTCTTCGGTCTCGGGCTTGATGGGAGTTGCTTCGTGTGTGGCAAGAATTTCTTTGACACGGGCAATCGTGCGGTCTTTCATGGTTTTCTTGCCCATCATCTCCCACTCTTCGTAGTTGCGGCGGTCGCATAGATTCGGGTACCAGAACTCGTTTTTGTAGTATCGGCGGGTGTGTTTTTCACGCAGATAGTGACCATTGGGGCCCACATTGTGGATCACGTCGACGGCCATGGTGTCTTCGTTGACCTCGATGCCGCGGGTGATTCGGCGGGAATAGCCGATCGCCTCATCCATGGCACAGAGTTGGAAGACCGAACCGGTCATAGCGCTCTCGGTGTAGCCAACATCGTGAGTGAGGTCGCCACCGGTGAGAGCGGAGAAGAAAACTGAGTGGGAACCTTCGATCAGAGCTTGTTCGTCAAAGGTCTTCGAGTCGGTGCAGCCGCCGGTTTGCCACAGAGGCAGTCCGGCGTAGTGGGCCAACTCGGTCAGGCCGGCCATCATCAAAGGCAGCTCGGGAGCGCCGTAAGCCAAAATCATGTCGCTCATGTCCATCACGGAGAAAACGCCGCCCATGAAGAAGGGCAAACCGGGTTGGATTGTTTGAGCGATGACCAAGCCCATCCAGGATTCGGCTGCGCCCTGGGTGATGATCCCGGAGGGGGTCACAGGGGCGGTGCCACCGGCAATGGGGCAGGGGGTGAAGATCAGGGGGACGCGGTTATTGGCAGCAAAGACCAGTTTGTCCAAGGCTTCCGTTGTGCTGACCAGCGGAGAGAGCGGCTCGCAGTAGTGGACGTAATTGGGGCGGCGCTCAAATTCTTTTTGTCCGCCTGCTTCGGCAACGGCGATTTCATGAATGCCTGCCGAGTCGAACTTGTCATATGACCAAGCTACAATCGGTTTGCTGGTGTTGGGGAACATGCCCGCAAATTCGTACAGCGCGCCGAGATCGTGGTGCACGTCGTTGACCGTGCCCAGCGATTCGCAGAAGTCGATGTTCGGGAGCGCGTCGACAACGGTAGCAACTTTGGGGACGTCGTCTTTCACGTAGGGACGGCGCTCCATCGTTTCTGTGTCGATGAAGTTGGGGCAGGTTGGTCCAGGACCAAAGTGAGCACGTCCAGGGCCAATGTGAATGTTATGTTCCCGATTTCCGTCACGGGCAAACAGGGTGAAGCTGCGAGGAGCTTTGTCGAGGGCATCCTTGACCAGGTACGAGGGGATTCGTACTCTCAGGCCGTCCACCCAAGCTCCGGCTTGATGCAGAATGTCCCGTGATTCTTCGTGATGCACCTCAAGTCCAGTGTATTCCAACACATGGAGTACACTGTTGAACAGTTCTTCTAGTTGATCTTCTGAGAGCATCCGGAACTGGACACCGGAGTTTACTTGATAGTTCGTTCTCATAATTACATTCCTTTCTGGGATGAGCAGGAAAGAGGAGTAGGTTGCAGCGATCTTGCTACGGGCAATCTACTCCTGTCATGTTTTCCTACTGTTATGCACTAACAAACTTTTTAGCCGTTTCGGCGGCTGCGGCAGCGTTGGAAGCGTAGGCGTCAGCCCCGATTTGCTCGGCAAATTCGTCGGTGACAGGCGCGCCGCCGATCATAATCTTGAGCTTGTCGCGCACGCCAGCTTCTTCCAGCGCTTTGATCGTATCGCCCATGGCGCGCATCGTCGTGGTCAACAGGGCGGACATGCCCAGGATGTCAGGATCATAGTCCTTGACGGCCTCGACGAACGCTTCAGGCTCAATGTCTTTGCCGATGTCCTTGACGTCGAAGCCAGCGCCTTCGCACATCATCCCGACGAGGTTCTTGCCGATGTCGTGCAAGTCACCCTTGACGGTGCCGAGCAAGACTTTACCGGTCATTTTAGCGCCGGTGTCGGCGAGCATTGGGCGGATGGTGATCATCGACTCTTGCATAGCGCGGGCCGAGCGTAACACCTCGGGAACGAACATATTACCCGCTTTGAACTCAACACCAACGTGATCCATGCCAGGCATCAGGCCCTTATCAAGGATCTCTTTGGCTCCTAAGCCCTCGTCCAAGGCATCTTGCGTCAGGTCTTCCATCGCGTCGATGTTGCCTTCGATGATAGCTGTAGAAAGTTCAGAAAGAATATCACTCATGGGTACATCCTCCTAAAGAATTAAATATACTGCTTGATGATTTGATGAAAGTCGTGAACATGCTTACGCATTCTCTGCTCGGCTCTTTCCGCATCTTGCGACCGAATAGCGTCAAGAACTTCAAGGTGAGCGCTCACGTCTATATCTTCCGGTTTGGCATAGTTGATGGCTAAGTACCAAATCCGGATGGATAGATCATAGTAATATCCCACGAATTTGTGCAAGAACTTGTTGTGAGCGGCCTCGGCGATCAGACTGTGAAAATCCGAGTCCAAGTCGATCAACGTGTCTTTTTCCGTGGGATGATTTTCTTGATATTTTTGTGCTAATTCTTCAAGCTGTTCGAGCTGGCTTGGCGTGATGCGTTCAGTAGCCAGACGAGCGGAAAGTGCTTCTAACTCGATGCGAACCTCAAAGAGTTGCGATAAGTCTGTGATCGAAATATCGGTGACAAACATGCCGCGGCGCGGCGTCACGGTGATGAAGTCCTCCGTTTGGAGTTGCTTGATCGCTTCGCGAATTGGTGTTCGGCCCAGTTTCAGTTCTTTCATCAACTGGGCTTCGCTGATCACAACGCCCGGAGGTAGTTTCGTGGTGATGATTTGTCGCTTGATTCGATTATATGCTTTTTCCGCATCGGTAAGATTCATACTCTGCCCGCTCTTTCTAATTAGGTTTGGGTTACTCTTCTTTTTTCTGCCGGGCGCGGTATTCCTTTAGCCAGGTCATGCCATACTCGTCGCGACCCATGCACAGGTCTGCTGCCAGGATGGCGATTCTGACATCGGTTTCGAGGGGGTTGGTGATCGGGCAGGTCAACCCGGCGTGAATGGACATGGCGATGAACG
>CAZXXW010000070.1:0-17396 GCA_964644835.1 uncultured Anaerolineales bacterium | reverse complement strand
GGTGTAATCCCCTCCTCGAGAATCAAACGATCATATTTTTCTTGCACCACCGAGGTCAAATCCGTCGCGATAATTCCCGGCCGGATTTCATAGACATTGATGCCGTATTCGGCCAGACGATCGGCCCACAGCTTGGTCAGCATACTCATCCCCGCTTTGCTGATGCAATATTCTGCCCGGGCGGGACTGCTAGTGTACGCGCTGATCGAACTGATGTTGACAATTTGGGGGGATGGAATTTTCCCCTCTTGGAGCAGGGCGATCATCTCGTTGGCCACTCGCTGGGTGAGGAAAAATGGCCCGGTCAAGTTGATGCCCATGACTTCCTCGTAGCTGGCCTTCGAGACCTGGAGCATGTCCACGCGTTGGCGCGGGCCAACGCCGGCATTGTTGACCAAGAGATCGATGCGGCCAAAATATTCCAAGGTGGCATCCACCAAGGTTTGCAAGTCCGCTTCTCGGGCCATATCAGCCTGGACAATGAAAGCCGAGCCACCTTCGGCTTCGACCAACTGTTTTGCTTCTTGGGCCGCGCTTTGGTTGCTGCGGTAATTGATCACCACCGCCCAGCCACGCTCGGCCAAGGCCAGCGCAATCCCGCGGCCAATCCCACGGCTGCTCCCCGTCACAATAGCAACTCGATCGTTGGTCATGGTTTCACGCCTCCAGGCTCAGGGCTTTATCCAAAGCTTCCACAAAGAAATGCTCTCCCCACATCACGCTTTCATCCACGCCGAGGCCCTTGTTGAGGTGATACATACTGTGCTTGAGAATCCCCTCCCAGCCGGGGGTTTGATCGGCGAGATAGTCGGGGCTCGTGAGCGTATCTAAAATAATCAACGCCACTTGCCGGTACCGGGCTGCATAAACGCGATCCTGTACGATGTGAGCCAGGTTGAGCATGCCGCTGGCCGCAATCGCAGCGGCGGAGCTTTCGACCTGGTCTTGATGGCCGTCCCAATCGTTGGGAGGGATGCCCGGGCCAAAGGGAGCATCACCCTCAAAGCTGGTGTTTTCGATGTAAAAATCAGCGCAATCTTGGGCGGTTTGTAAATAGCGTCTTTCACCAGTCAGTTGGTAAGCGGTGCCAAAGCCGTACAAGGCCCAAGCCTGGCCGCGGGCCCAGGCGGAATCGCCGCGCCAACCCTGATGAGTCGACTGGCGCAAGAACTCGCCTGTCTCCAAATCGAAGATGCCCTCATGGGCGCTGCTGCCGTCGCCCCGAATCAAGTAACGGCGGGTGGTCAAACAGTGCCGGTGCGCCTTGGCGAGCAGTTCTTCGTCGTCACGCTGCATCGCCGCGTAGAAGACGATGCCCACGTTCATCATAATGTCGATGAAAAGGGAATCTTCGGCCACAAAGGAACGCAGGTAGCCCCCCTTCTCTTTGAAACGCTTGCCCATGGTTTGCCCGGCGGTGATGACCACATCGTTGATGTCTTCATCGCCGGTGAGGTCGTACCAGCGTTTCCAGGTTGACCAGAACAAAAAGCCGAGATCGTGGACGTTGCGGTCGTGCTTGCGCTCTTCGATCAAGCGGGAATAATGCTCGGCGCGCTCTCGCCAAACGGAGTCGCCCGTGCGGCGGTGAAAAATCCACATCATCCCGCCGAGGAAACCTTCGCACCAATTGGTCCAGGCTTCACCCTTATGCTTCCATGCCCCGTTCTGTGTATACATGGGGAAATAATCAGGATACGTTTCGATCAGATTCTCTACCTGCTCTTGGGCAAAATCAAACGCCCGTTGAAGCTTGGGGCGTAATTGATCTAATTTCGGTTCGGCTATCATTTCTGCTCCTTTGCCAGGTATTCACCTACCAACCGTCCGCTGGTCATCGCCCAGGCGATGTGCAAGCCGTGGCCCCACAGGATTTGCCCTCCCAGGCCGTTCTGGCCGACGGCATACAATCCGGGGATCGGCTCACCGTCTTCGTTCAGGGCTTGAAATTGTTTGTTGATCGCCACCCCACCCTCGGTTGTGGTGAAATAGGCCTTGGCCGGGCCGAGAAGAATCCAGGGGCCATCTTCAAGGCCACTCCCACGGACAGCCGTTTCGAGATTCTCCAAGGATAGGCCGCGTTTCTCCGCAATCGCGTCCAGGCTATCTCCCTTGACAGCGACGTCGGGGCGCAGGCGAAGATAATCGTCGGCGTAAGCGTAGCCGATCTTGGGGGCCGTGGAAATGAAATGCGGCCATTGGCTATACTTCTCAATTAAATCCCTATCCAAGAGAATGTAGCAAATCTTGTCCGGCTGCTGGGCAATCGCAATTTCGCGCTGCGGCCACTCGGTCTCGTTACAGAAGCGCTCTCCGCGCTGATTAACCAAAATGGCGCCGTCCTCAAAGAGGGAATCCTCAGGGTGCTGCCAGGTAACCAGCAGACGCTTGATCATCGCGCTCGTGACGAAATCGGGCATCAGCGGGACAAAAAAGCCCATCAGACGGGTCAACGGGCCGCGAGTGGGCAGCAACTGTTGAAAGGTCTTTGTTTTCGGCGGCACAAAGCGAAGTTCGGGGCCATAGGTGACGTCCATGTTGATCAGATCGGCCCCGGCGGATTCGGCCAGACGGTGTCCATCACCCGTCGCCCGTTCGCTGATCCCCTCGATGGGGGCAAAATGATCTCCCTTGAAACGGGCAATCAATTCAGAAGAATTGGCATAATCACCCGCCGCCAGAACAACACCGCGATCGGCAAAGAAGTCCACCCGCTGCCCCTCCACCTCGGCAACCACCCCGACAACGCGCCCATCCCGATCAATCAGATCGACCACGGGTGCGTTCGTCAAAATCGACCCGCCCGCTTGAATCAAGTTGGCGTGCAAAACGGTAATATAGGCTTTGGCACCGGGGACGACGTTGTGCATCCGGGGGACTCGGTTGGGCGGCTCCGGATTCGGGCCATAGAAGCTCAGGCCCATGTCCCTGAGCCAAGTCAGCGTGTCGGCGCCGTGACTGAGGAACCAGCGCCTTAATTCATCATTATTGCGCGCTTCAATATCGGCAGGCGCAAAGCGGCCCGCATCTTCGGCGTGGGCGTCAAGGGAATCGGAAATCCCCTCCTGTTCCTGCATCTCGGTCTGATTGGCGGTGAACGAGCCGACAGCAATGCCGGTCGCGCCGCCCAATTCAGCGTGCTTCTCCAGCAAGAGCACATCGGCGCCGTTTTGGGCCGCGCTGACCGCGGCTGCGAGACCACTCCCGCCCCCACCAACAACCAAGACATGATAGTTTGTTTTCATCAGTGCAATCCTTCTTGGGGATAGATAGCGCCCAGCCGTTGCGAGATCTGGCGAGCTGCCTCACGCACTCTGGCGCCATATTCAGGTATTTTTTCTTCTGGGAATCGTTGAATCGGGACGGACAGACTGATCGCTGCAACTGGTCTTTGCTGATAATCGAAAATCGGAGCAGCGACGCAGCGACCTCCGAGTTCGTTCTCCTGATCATCGAGAGCGAAGCCGCGCTGGGCCGTCTCGGATAAAGCATCAAAAAACGCCCCGGGATCGCTGATCGTCCGCGGCGTGACATGAACAAAATCGTACTGGTTGATGAATTCGTTCAGTTCTTGGGATGGCAAACAGGATAGGATCGCCTTCCCCAGCGCTGTGCTGTGAATCCGCTCGCGCTTGCCGATCTCCGAACGCATCCCAAGCATGTTATCCCCATGCATCCGTTCGATGTAAACGACATAATCACCATCGCGGATGGCCAGATTAACGCTTTCATTGCACTCGTTGCGCAATTCTTCGAGAACAGGGATAGCAATTTCGCGCAAATCGAATTGAGCCAAGAACACTCCTGCCCGCTCGGCCAGCTTGGAGCCGAGGCGATATTTGCGCGTTTCAGCGTTCTGCTCTAAGAAATTATTTTGCTCCAAAGTAAAAATGATCCCCGCGGCGGTGCTCTTGGGCAAATCTAAGGCGCGAGCGATGTCCGTAACGCCAAGCTCTGCCGTGTTGCGATCAAAGAGATTGATGATGTCGATCGCTCGCTGGACAGACCCGATGATGCGTTTTTGTTTTGACATAGCAACTCAATTCATCCAAAAACAGGAGAAAATTGTTCGACAATAACGAACACAGTTTGTTATTGTCAATGTTTTCATGGTATCATAAGGCTAAATTAGTTGTCAAGTAGATGTTGGCTCAAAACGATGCCCAAAGACCTGAACAACCTGTGTATCCATACGATCACGACCAAACCCTGGCCGCTGGAAACGGCGATTGAAAAGTATCGTCGCGCCGGAGTAAAAGGAATCACCATCTGGCGGGATGCCTTGAAAGGATACCAACTCGAGGCGATCCGAAGTCAGATTGACGCGGCTGGCTTGACGCTGGTCTCGTTATGCCGGGGCGGATTCTTTCCTGCAAGGAGCGAACATGGGCGTCAAGCCGCAATTGAAGACAATCTCAAAGCCTTGGATCAAGCCGCGGCGCTGAAAGCGCCCTTGCTGGTTCTGGTTCCCGGCGCGGACCCGAAACAACCCCTGCAAGAATCTCGGGTTCAAATTCGGACCGGGATCGAGGCGATCCTGCCCCGGGCCGAGGAACTCGGCATCAAACTGGGGATCGAGCCCCTCCACCCGATGTACGCCGACAGCCGATCGGCAATCAACACGCTAAAACAGGCCAACGATCTTTGTGAGCAGTTCCAATCCCTCCTTCTTGGCGTTGTCGTGGACGTGTACCATCTTTGGTGGGATCCCGATCTCCAAACCGAGATAAAGCGCTGTGGCGATGCTGGCCGCTTGTTCGCTTTCCACATCTGCGATTGGAAAACACCGACAACGGACATCCTTCACGACCGCGGCCTGATGGGGGAAGGATGCATCCCCCTGCCCCAACTTCGCGCCTGGATGGAAACAGCGGGCTTCGATGGCTACGATGAGGTTGAAGTTTTTTCCAATTCTTATTGGAATATGAATCAAGACCGCTTTCTGCAGGAGATCAGAGATACCTATCTTCAGTTCGCCTGAAAAGGACGAAGAATGAGCAAAGTTCTGGTAACCCCCAGATCGTTTGGGAGCAGCGACGCTTCCCTGAAAACAACCCTGGAGGCCGCTGTCGATGAAGTCATCTACAACCCCGTCGGGCGGCCAATGAGGGCAGACGAACTCGTCGAGATCGTCGCGGACATCGACGGGTGGATCGCCGGGCTGGATCACATCGATGCCGAAGTGATCGCCGCGGCCCCACGCTTGCGGGTGATTGCCCGGTATGGCGTCGGCCTGGACCGAGTCGACCTCGAGGCAGCCACTCGCCGGGGCATCGTCGTGACCAACATCCCCGGCGCAAATGCCGCTTCCGTTGCCGAGCTGGCCATCGGCTTGATCCTGGCCCTGGCCCGCCAAATTTCCCAGGCCAACTGGGCGGCGAAACAGGGCGACTGGCCGCGCATCGACGGGGTTGGGTTGTGCGGCAAAACTGTTGGCTTGATCGGGTTAGGCGCGATCGGCAGCGCCGTGGCCCAACGATTGAACGGTTTTGGTTGCAAAATTTTTGCTGCCGACCCCAATATTTCTAGTGGCTATACGCAAGACAATGTTCAACTTCTGCCCCTCTCGGACTTGCTCTCCAAATCTGATTTCGTCTCGCTGCACGTTCCAGCCTTACCCTCCACCGTTGAGATGGTCGACGCAGCCTTCCTCGCCAAGATGAAGCCAGGCGCTTATCTGGTCAATACCGCTCGCGGCGAACTCATCGACGAGAAAGCCCTTTACCAGGCGCTGAACAGCGGGCGTCTGCGCGGCGCGGCCCTGGACTGCTTGCAGCAAGAACCTCCCTGCCCTGAGAATCCTCTGTTAGAATTGCCCCAGGTGATCGTCACGCCCCACACCGGAGCGCACACCGATGAAGCTGTCAATGCGATGGGCCGGATGGCGCTGCAAGCCTGCCTGGCTGTACTTGACGGTAAGCATCCTGAGCACGTTGTCAACCCTGAAGTCTATACGAAATCATGAGTAAAAAGCAAAAATCAAGCTCGAAATATTGGTATCTCGGTGTCGATTTGGGCACCAGCAGTTGCAAGACGGTGATTATCGATGACTACGCCGACGTGCTGGGATTCGGCGCCAGCGAGTACGTCGCCAGCGACACCAAGTCGACCTGGCAGGAACAAGACCCCAACTCCATTCTGGAAGGAATGATTCGGGCCGTTCGGGCTGCTACCGCTGATGCGAGCGATCTGTCCGCTCCCTGCGCAGGCCTAAGCCTGGGGGGCGCGCTGCATAGCCTGATGGCGCTGGATGATGCCGGGGAACCGCTCACCGGCGTGATGACCTGGGCCGATGGCCGCGCTGTGAAACAAGCCCAAAAGTTACGCGGCCGGCCCGAAACCGCCGATCTGTACGCCCAAACCGGCTGCCCCATCCACGGGATGTATCCGCTCTACAAGATCATCTGGCTGCGGGAAAAACGCCGGGATATTTTTGAACAAACAGCCCGCTTCGTATCGGCCAAAGAGTATATTTTTACCCAAATGACGGGACAGGATTGGATCGATCCCAGCCTGGCGGCGGGAAGCGGCTTGCTCAACACGCACACCTTGAACTGGCACTCATCTGCCCTGGAGCTTGCCGGAATCGATCCGGAACAACTTTCCGGTTTGCGTCCGCCTACCGAAGCCCATCAAGGTCTGGCGCCCTCCCTGGCTGCTCAGATGGGCATCCCGGCGGACACGCCGGTGGTGCTCGGTTCCTCGGATGCGACCAACTCCAACCTGGGCGCCGGGGCGGTGCAGCCGCATCAGGCCACGCTCAACGTTGGCAGCAGCGGGGCGTACCGCTTCATCGCTCCCGAGCCGATTCTCGATCCCAAAGCGCGTAGTTGGTGTTACGCTATCGACGAAAATCATTGGCTGGTCGGCGGGGCGATCAACAACGCCGGATTGGCGCTCTCGTGGTGGCGCGATGCCGTCAATGCAATCATCCCTGACGATGGTCAGGTTTCCTTTGGTGATTTGATCAAGAAAGCCGAGGAAGTCCAGCCCGGCGCCGATGGATTGCTGTGTCTGCCGTTTCTGGCCGGGGAACGGAGTCCCTACTGGAATCTGAACGCCAGGGGCAGTTTCGTCGGCTTGACGCTGGAGCATGATGCCCGCCACATGGCCAGAGCCCTACTCGAGGGAGTCGGCTTTTCCGTCCGCAGCCTGGATGAAATCCTCGTCGAGCAAGGCGCCGAGATCGACGAGGTGCGCGCTTCGGGCGGATTCACCAAATCCGATTTTTGGATGGAGATGATCAGCAGCGCCTTGAAACGGGCGTTGACCGTGCCTGCCTGGGGCGAGACATCCAGCCTGGGAGCCGCTTTTTGGCCGCTTCTGGCCGCCGGAGCGGTCGACCAACTTGAAGACTTGGGTGACCTGGTCAAGCTAGACCAGACTTGCAAGCCAAACCAGCGAGACGCGGCGATCTACGATCAACTTTATCCCTTTTACCGTGATCTTTATACAACCTTGGAATCATCGTTCGACCGCATCGCCGATTTGCAGAGGCAATCGGCAAAGAGCAGTTAATCTCAAACGTTATGCCCGGGGAGGCTAAACTAAGCTCATCTCCGGCTCTGAAAGGAAAAAACATGCAATTCTCCCCCTCGATTTACGAACACGCCGCCCGAGTTATCGACCGGAATATCTGGGAGGTTTCTCGGGATCAGGATTTGCTCGCCAAGGGCAACATCAAGGCCTTTGAACTCTACGAACATGAGCCTGTTGTCGTCGGGATCGACATTTACAACTTGGAAGCGGAAGCCTACGGGGCGAAGGTGGCAAGGCCAGGCGGGAATGGCATCCCCGCGATCGTCGACCACCCATATTCGTCCGTCGATGATATATTGACGCTAACACCCTTCAACCCAAAGACAGATGGGCGCATCTCCATGGCCATCGCCGCGGCGAAACAAGTCGCCGAAGCCTGCCCTGAAGCCGATGTCCGCTTGCCGCTGGGAGGACCCTTTTCGATCACGACCAATCTGATCGGATTCGAAAACCTGCTCCTGTCCACCTTGGACGATCCTGAAAAGGTGACCGAGGCGCTCAGCCATTTAGTCGAAGGACAGGTAGCCTTCACCGAAGAAATCGTGGCGAATGGTTTGGATATTGCTTTCTTTGAATCCGCGGCTGCGCCGCCGCTGATCTCTCCGCAACAATTCAGAGATGTAGAGTTGCCCGCGCTGAAAAAGATCATGGATGAGACCAGCAAGGTGGTCGGCCACCCGGTTCCCTGTGTGATCGGTGGGAACACGAACCCGATTCTGGATTCGATGCTCGACACCGGCACCCGCTACCTGGTCTGCCCGGTGGAGACCGATCAAGTGGCCTTCATGAAGAAGATGGAGGCCTATCCCGAGGTGATGGTGCGGATCAACATGGACCCGCGCACGATCACATCGACGAACATGGAGGCGGCAAAGCGAGAAGTCGACCGGGTCTGGGCGCTTGCCGAGGGGCGCAAGAAGGTCTGCCTGGGAACGGGGTGCCTGCCCTATGAAACCGATCCGGAGATGGTCCTAAAGGTGCGGAAGTACATTATCGAAAAGTCACAGAGAGCGGCTTAGCCCTTCCTGCCGGTTCCATCGAGAATAGAACAGCGTGGTGTTAGCATAAAACGCCACGCTGTTTTTTGTCTTAGAGATAAACGGGAAGACATCTGGCCAGCTATCGGATGTAACCTCTGCGCAAATCTTGCATCTAATAACATTGACAAACGAGCAGCAATCCGATAGTTACAATATGAGGAAGTCAGGAATGCAGGAGGAGAATTTCAAGCCTTCTTGCATTCCTCAGAAAAGGCTGACGAGCACAACGGATCAGAAAAAGGAGAAAGCATGGCCAACGTAACGATTGACTCAGGGGTTTGTGGGGAAGAAACCCGCGTCACGACGACAAAGCTCGAGGACTATAACGTCAAAATCGAGATCGAGAGCAGTTGCCCCCACATCCAAAAATTGGCTCAAGAGTTGGACGAAGTTGAGGCCTTCAACGAGATCTCCTTCCGCCGGGGGATGCCCGAAATTCTACAAAAGGGGACAGAATATTGCACCCATGCGGCCTGCCCGGTCCCGGTGGGGATCGTCAAGGCGGTCGAGGTGGCCGCGGGGTTGGCCCTGCCCAAAGATGTCACCATCACGGTAGAAGCCTGATCGCTTCACGGGTCTCAAAGGGCCAGACGAGACCTCAACGATCTGATTTGAAAGCTTGTCGACAGCCAAGATAAGGTACAATAGGGATACTTCAACGATTGAAACCCTGTACCTCAAAAAATCTCATGGCTAAAAAGTCACGTTTTGGCATCATCATGATCGTTTTGGTTATCGGCCTGCCCCTTCTGCTGGCCAATTGTCGTTTGCCGCTTCCCTTTTTGGGAGCAGCAGAAGCAAGTCCCCAGCCGACAAGCACGAGCACACTCACGGAGACACTCACTCCCACCGCCGGCTCCATGTTCGGGGATAAAGCGATCCCCACAGCGACAAAGACCTTTGCCAGGGGGAGAACGGCGACGCCAACGCCGAAGTCGGCATTGGTTCCATTTACAGATCCAACCTACCGAATCGCCCTGGAATATCCCAACAAATGGAATCTGTTCGCCATTCCGCCGGGGCGCAAAACAGCCAATGGATTTGCAGCCAAAACCCTGCAACTGACCAAAGGCGATCTCAAACTTCTGGTTCAGTACAAGTTCAAATGGGAAGATACGGTCATGGGTAGCCCCCTTCCCTCCGGGGAGTTGGCGGTGCGAGACACGGTCTCCTTGCTGGACAAAGAGATTCCCAAACAGGTGATCGTCTCCGAGGGGAAAGACGTGTATGTTTTCTACGGGGGCAGCACCGAAGACCTAGATTTTCACATTTCGCTAGATTCGAGCATCGACAATGTCGACGGCACCCCCATCGAGATTCCTGCAGAAGCACAGGAGCAGGCCGAAGCCCTGATCGCCAGCATCACCCGGACCGGTGAGCCCTTCAATTCCCCCACGCCGACGGCGACGCCATCAATCACGCCGATACCCACGGCGACCTCCCGCTTTGCATCCTCCAAGTCGGGCAGTGGGTCAGGATCAACCGTGGCCGAGGGATGCAACAAAGCTAATTTTGTTGATGATGTTAATTTGGGAACGGGTGCGGTAATCCCCCCAGGGGCGAAATTCACCAAAGTGTGGCGAATCCAGAACACAGGTTTCTGCACCTGGACAAGGGGCTACAGCCTGGTCTATTCGACCGGTGACTTTGCCGGTGAGGAGAGTGTCCCTATGCCCGAGGAGGTGCTCCCCGGTGAGGCGGTCAATATCGGTGTTGAATTCACCGCTCCCGAAAAAGAAGGCCATTACCAAAGTCATTACATCTTCCACGACAGCCAGGGATATTGGTTCGGGCTGGGCGAAGGAGGCAGAGGCTTCGTCACCCTTGACATCAATGTAGCTAAGCCCGATGTCGATTATGCTTACGATCTCGCTCTGAATTATTGCGATGCTGCTTGGGAGAGCTATTACACTGTCGAGAATAAAGATGGCGAACTTGAAGAAAAGATCATCGAATTAGACTGCCCCTCTGATGTGCCGTCGAGCAACGGCTTTGTAGCCCTGTTGAGCCACCCCAAGTTGGAATTCCGAAATGAAAACGAATTGACCTTATGGGTACACCCCTACGAACAGAAATACGGCTGGACTCAGGGAACGTATCCCGCCTATGAGGTTCAGCCAGGCGACCACTTCCGCGTCTGGGTGGGGTGCCTGCAAGATATGCCCAAGTGCAGTCTGGCCTTCCAGATTCTATATGAGGATGAAAATGGAGACGTCCGCAATCTGGGCAAAGAACTTGCAGGCGTAGAAGTTTGGCAGGAACAATACGATGGAGATATCTCCAGAATCGATCTCGATCTATCAAGTTTGGTTGGACAAAAAATAAAGTTCATCCTTAAGACGGTGGGCAACACCCTCAATCATGATAGTGCTCAGGGATTCTGGTTTGTGCCCAGGGTCGAGAACCCTTAGCGTTAATCCATAAAGGGATCGATTTTCTCTTTGATAGCCTTTATGACAATGGGGTCGTCGTTCCAGGTGCCAAGATTAATGACAGGAACGTCTTCGGGGATATCAGCCTCATAAATTAGATCGGGAACATCGTATTGGTTTGGATCCATCGCAAGCGTGTCAAGATAAACACCTCACTCATAATGAATCGCCTTTAGAATTTGCGTGCGGGCAGCACGGCGAGCGGGGGAGATAGCCGCTAACTGGGACACGATCAGAGCCATCACCAGACTGACCGCAATTCCTTCAGGCGGCATAATGAAGGTCAGCCGGTAGCCGGACATGGTCGTCATGCCAATGAAGAGAATGCGGGCCAAGATGAAGCCTGTTCCAATCCCAAGCATACCGCCAATCACTCCCATCAAGCCTGATTCTGCCAACACCATGCGGATGATTTGACCCCGTGAGGTGCCAATCGCTCGCAGCATGCCAATTTCTTGCGTACGCTCAATGACACTCATGGTCAGCGTGTTGATCACCCCCAAGGACCCGACCAGTACAGAAATCAAGGCAACAACATCGAACATGCGAAAGGCTTGATCCATCAAGCTCAGGGCCTGACTACGAACGGAGGAGTTCGTCTCCAAGGTCAGATGGTAGCGGTCGCCGTACCAGGATTCGATATTCGATTTCACCTGGGATACGGTGGCATCTGATTGAATTTTGACAAGCAAAGTACTGGCGTCTTTAATCCGGAAATGCTGCCACATGGTACCCCAATCACCCTGGACGACCAGCCCTTGGTTGTAAAAATCGACGACGACACCCGCAATTTGAAAGTCAGTCAGCCCGCGGCGTGTTTTCAAGCGAATCGATTGACCGGGAGAGAGACCGTATTTTTCGGCCAAGACGCTGGAGATAAAAACCGCATGGCCGTTTTGAAGCTGCTGCATCGCTCGATCAGGATCAACTTGCTCTCCGCTGAACACAAAACTGGTGGCTCGAGCGTATTGTTCTACATCAACGGCCATGAATTGTAAGTTTTCCCGATCCCCAGCGGGTGTCTCCCATTCTACCTCAAAATAGCGCAAGGGGGCGACCGCAGCAACGCCATCGACAACCCGAATCCGTTTTTCGATATCACTTCGCAAGCTCATCGAAGAGGTGATGTAAATATCTCCACCGAGATAGGCCTTGATCCAAGTTTGTAAATCGAAAGAAAACGATTCGGTCATGCCGCGGACGATAATGATCATAGCAACACCGACCATCAGAGCGGCAACAGTCAAGGTGGTGCGCAGTTTCGAGCGTTGGACGTTGCGGCTCCCCAAGGCCCCACTTGAACCATAAATCGTTTTCAAAAAAGGGCGCGCTATCCGCTCCCAGATACCCACAGATACGGGAATCATCAACGTTGCCCCGGTAAATAAACCAAAGACGGTGATGCTGCCTAACCGGAATTGAACGTCGTAGGGGAAAGGATTGATCCAGAGAATGATTCCCGACGCTACCAAGAGAATCATACCCAGGATCCAACCATGCCGAATCAGCCAGCCTTCTTTAGATTTCCCCCGCACCCGTAAGGCTTCCATCGGGGAGATTCGGCCTGCTTGCCAGGCCGGCATGCCGGCCGCCATGAACGTGACCCCCATCCCCACCAACATGCTGAACAGCATGTCTTTGGTTGCAATCTGGACATAGCCTAAATCCTGACCCAGAAAGACTTCCATAAACCGCGTTAGGCCGCGGGCAAACAAAATCCCGAGGCCAATGCCCAGACCAGAACCGATCAAGCCCAACAGCGTAGCCTCAATAAATACCTGAGCCATCACCTGCTGGCGGGTCATGCCGATGGTGCGCAAGAGGCCAAACTCACGCGTCCGCTCTACCACGGTCATAGCAAAAGCGTTGTAGATCAAAAAAGCGCCCACAAATAAAGCGATCCCGCTCATGAAATTAAGGCCAATTTGATAATTTTGGAGCATCTGGGTCATCCGCTCCCCCTGGCCCGAAGGGTAGGTTACAGCATAATCTTCGCCCAGTCTGGTTTGGAGTTGGTCTAGTAGTGCGGCAAGCTCTTCGGTGCTGGGGTTAGGCTTAGTAGGGACAATATCAATCTGGTCGATTTCATCGCCGCGCTCAAAGATTTGCTGCACTGTATCAAAGGGGATCACGCCGAAAGAACCATTGTTATTCTGGCCGGGGCCTTCGCGGGCAATCAAACCAACCACTCGGAGCTTCTCGGTGCCGTTTGGCGTCAACAAACCGATCCGGTCACCAACCCTGATATTTTCATCATCGGCTATATTCTCAACAAGAACGATCTCGCGACCACCCAAATTCTCTGACAGGAATTCCCCGTCTGTCAGCTTGTAATCGCGCGTTTGCGTCTCCAAAGATGGCCGGATACCATGGATCAAGTTGCCGCCCGCGCCGGTACCAAAGAAGCTCATCTCAATCCCGCCAGACTGCCGGCTGCCAGCCAGATCGGTTTGAGCAATCACCAGTGGATTGGCAACCTTCACGCCAGGCATTCTAGTTATACTTTCCACAACCTGATCAGAAAATCCACTTTCATCCACGTCAGAAGACGTAATGGTCAATTTAGCTCTGCCAGAAGTGCTCTCGAACAATTCCAAGATGGAATTCATGGCAGTTTGATTGGTGGCCTGGATAGACAACAATCCGGCGACGCCCAGCACGATACCAAAAGCACTGAGCAAAAAGCGCGTCGAACGGGTGCGAATGGAACGTAATGTAAGCAGGCGGGTCAAACGCATGTTAGGTTTCTAACCTTTCCATTGTGCTCATAATGCTTCGTAATCTTCGATTTAACGGCATCTCCTTTTCGAAATGGATTTGATGGACAATATCGCCATCACGCAAGAAGATTATTCGATCGGCATAGGCTGTGGCCCTGGAGTCATGCGAAACGACAATCACAGTTTGGCCAAGTTCATCACAAGAACGGCGGAGCAAGCTCATAATCGCTTTGCCGGTTTTTGAATCCAGGTTTCCGGTTGGTTCATCGGCCAACAAAATCGCCGGCTGGGTGATGAGAGCGCGAGCGATGGCTACACGTTGCTGCTCACCGCCAGAAAGCTGGTCTGGCTTGTGAGAACGTCGCTCAGACAAGCCGACAAGGTCAAAGATGTCGGTGAGGCGGCCTTCGTATTTACGCGGATCCTTGCCATCGATGATCACCGGAAGGAGGATATTCTCTTCAGCGGTCAGCGTTGGCAGCAGGTTGAAAAACTGAAAGACAAAACCAACATGATGGCGGCGCGCCAGCGTTGCCTGTCGTTCGGAAAGATCGGCCAAGGATTCGCCCGTTAAAACAACGGCTCCCCCTGTGGGGACATCCAATCCCCCAAGCAAATGTAATAAGGTGGATTTGCCACTCCCGGAGGGACCCATGATGGCCAAAAATTCGCCTTCCGTTACCTGAACATCCACCCCTCTGAGCGCGTTGACCAGGTGTTCTCCGAGTTGATATTGTTTGCTTAAATCTCTCGCTTCCAATACATGCATCTTGTCATCACTCCTGTTTGCTATCTTGATGAATGAATACGCTGCCACTATGGCCGCAAACGGTAACCAGCGCATTGTCGGGCAAGTTGGTTGCACCCGTCACTGAGACGATGGCAGGGATATTGTATTCACGAGCGACAATCGAGCTATGCGATAACATCCCTCCCGATTCGGCAACGACAGCACCAGCCCGAGCAAAAAGTGGCGTCCAGCCCACATCGGAGTATGGGATAACAAGCACGTCACCCTGTTGCACCTTTTTGAAATCACGGATGCCGCGCACAACCTTCACGTTGCCGCTGTAGGTGCCGATCGAGGTGGGGATACCAACCAATTTCTTATCGAAAGAATCTTCAATCGGCGGAGGCTTCTCCCCATAGATGACGGTCGGCAGCGTGATGGCCCGGAACCGCTCTATATCCGTTTTATGTTGGTCAATCTCTTGACGGGGATCCCAACTTGGTTGGGTGGCAGTGACCAATTCTCGAATTTGATCGTCTCGCAGATAAAAAATATCGGCAGGATCATCAATCCAATCATGACGAACAAAATGGGAACCAAGCGTAAGATAATAATAGCGGAAAAGCCCATAACCATAGTTGTAGGCCGCTCCAATTCGTTCACGCAGCAAATGGAATTGACGAGCACGATTGTAAAAAAAGATAAACTTCAGACGATTCAACCCACGCAGCGCCAAATCTTCTAACCCGATTTTCGTGCTTTTCGCATTGGACGTGGGTACAAAGTTGACAATTAAGTCCAAGACCAGGTCTGGTGTTTCGCGCCAGGGAACAACAGAGAAATCATTTCCATTGTCACTGAGATAGCCAAAACGATCCAGAAAGTCGGCAACTTGCCTTTGGAATGCTGCGATGCCCGGAAGCTGGACAAACTGATCGTAAGAAGAGATGCGAATTTGATCCTGGATCTCTTGATCCAGCAAAATAAACTGATCGTGTAGTTTGCGCAAATGAACTGTAGGGTCGTACTCGGCAAGTTCTGTGATCCCTGCGGTCAAGTCAAATTGGGAGAATTCAACGTCCAGTTCGGCAAGATGTCCGGTGAGAACTCGGTTGTACATCATCGTCAACAGCGGCGTGACGATGTTATAGTAGGCGGATTCTTGAACGACGGTATACAAGCGGTCGATTGTCTCTAGCAATTCTTTTGCATCAAGACGACCGGCATTTTGATAATCGAATGCTTGAAAATCACGTTCAATTTCTGGGAGTGCTTTTCGGGCACGAGTGGCGAAAAACCATTTTCCAAAAAGAAAACCGATCATCCGCGGTAAACGCAGAAACGTTTTCACCGTGGGTTTCATGGCTGGCTTCTTGACATCATCGGGGAAAATTCCCATCAGGGTTTCAACTGAATCCGCCGGGAAGCCGACATGCTCAAAGATCTGTCCCAAGGTGCCCATATTGAAGTAAACCCGGTAATAAAATGATTTGGCTAATTCTTCAGGTTGGACACCAATCTTTCCAACCATCTCAGTCAATAAGCGCACCCACATAGAGCAAACCAGGGGAATATTTATGGAAGCAATCAGCGGTTTGATCATGCCGGGAATCATCTCTTTGGAGATGTGATTTGAGTATACGTTGGAATGATTGAGAGTCGTGATCTCACGGGCTTGTAGCCAGAAGAGCTGGCGACCATCATAAACCCACTCAACATCAAGATGTGCTTTGAACCTTGTGGTCATCAGGCGGGTCTCGTCAACAACCTGTTCAAGCACCTGTTGAGGAAAATGATTTGAATCAGGCTGCAAGATCCAATGCCCCCATTTATTGATCCAGCGCCAGGGAGTCACGCCCGACTGGACAAGCGCATCCCCGGAGCCTTTCACCGCTTCCACGACGATCTCGTCCGCGCCGGTAACAGGGTTGCGGCTTAAGGCGACACCGGCAAAGACAGGCGGGACCATTTCCTGGATGATCACTGCCATCAGAAGATGGCTTGAAGAGATGCCGTGCTTTTGCAGATAGGCCTCAACCTGCTCTGACCGGGCTGTCCCCCAAATGGACCAGATAGCCTGAAAGGCAGCGTCGATGCCTTGTATATTCAATACCGATTTAAACTGACCGGCGAAGGAATGAACGACGCTATCTTCAATATTGGCAGATGATCGAACGGCATAAACGGTATCAGGCTTCAAGTGATTCTGTAACTCCAAGCGTAATTGAGAAACCAGATGTTCATCGTCCTGTAGATAACGCCGGTAGGCATCCCAAGAAACGACATATGTCTTGGGAACGCGGATCCCCATTCTAGATAATCGATGCAGATTGAGCGCCTTGTTGCCAATAGAGGGGGGAATTCTTCTTTTTTCGAGATCAATCAAATATCCCATCGGTACTCCCAATCATAAGCTTGTTCTCATTTGATTTCTACATGAAAAAATTTTGCAATCTTGAGCATACTGCGCCCCATCGGGTGAGACTTCATAGAGCCCAAACCATACTCCAAGCGCTTGCCCTCTTTTTCGTATTTCCGGGCCATTTTGATTTCGGGAATCATCGCCAGGATAAAAAGGAGATTCAAGATGAAGGCATAGATTATGTAATCAGCATCCCCACCAGAGCGCCACCAAAACCAGGGAATCAACAGCCAGAGCCAAGAGAGGGAGGCGACGACCAGGTTTTTAAAGACAAGCATGCCTAACAATAATCCCGCAATTGGAGATACAATCACGGCTAACCAATCAATCACAAGCAAACCGCCCATAATGGCCGAAAAACCCGACCCTCCATGAAAGCGGTAATAAAGAGGCCAAACATGTCCAACCAAGCCGCCAATGGCAGCAAGGAGCATATAAATCGGTTGATCGGTAAACAAGAGTTTAGCCAACAAAGTGGGTAAAAAAACTTTGAAGATATCCAATAGGGAAACG
>CAZXXW010000069.1:14645-17470 GCA_964644835.1 uncultured Anaerolineales bacterium | reverse complement strand
GGCCTGAAGGTGATGATCGATCCAATGTGGGGCAACGGGGCAGGCTGGTTCCCGCGTTTGCTCGAGGGTGGCACCACCGAGGTGATCGAAATTCACGCCGAGCGCAATCCCCTCTTCCCGGAGATGAAGCGGCCCGAGCCGATCCCCCCCAACGTCGATGTCGGTTTGCAGGCTACCGTCGATCAGAATGCCGATGTCTTGCTGATCAACGATGGCGACGCCGATCGGGTCGGTGTCGGCGACGAGAACGGCGAGTTCATCGATCAACTGCGAGTCTATGGACTCCTCGCTTATTACATGCTCGAGGTGCGCGACAAGCGTGGCCCGATCGTCAAGACCGTCTCCACCACCCGGATGCTCAATAAACTGGGCCAACTCTATGATGTTCCCGTTTATGAAACCGGTGTTGGCTTCAAGTACGTCGCTCCAAAGATGCTCGAAACCGACGCCCTCATCGGCGGGGAAGAATCGGGCGGGTATGCCTTCCGCGGCCATGTGCCCGAGCGTGACGGCATCCTGGCCGGTCTGTTCATCCTCGATATGATGGTCAAATTAGACGCCAAGCCCTCCGAGTTGATCAACATTCTCTTTGACAGGGTGGGCGCCCATTACTATGACCGCATCGATACTCCCTTCAAAGGCGACCGCCAGGAGAAGATCGACCGGATTCTCTCGGCCGATCCTGAGACCATCGGCGGTTTGAAAGTGACCGGCTTGGTCACCATCGACGGCTACCAGTTCCAGCTTGAGGATGGTGGCTGGCTGCTGATTCGTTTTTCCGGCACCGAGCCGATCATTCGGGTTTATTGCGAGACCACCCACAAGGACAAAGTCCAGGCCATCCTGCAAGACGGATTGAAAATTGCCGGGATTGCGTGACGATGCGCGCCGTCCCCCGCACTTCGCACTTTGCACTTTGCACCTAAACATGTTGATTGATACCCATTGCCACTTGTACTTCGACTCCTACGATGGAGATCGACAAGCGGTGCTCACTCGCGCAGGCGCGGCGGACGTGGGGTGGATTCTCGTCCCAGGGATCGATCTCGCTTCCAGCCGCGCCGCGGTCGATCTGGCCGAGGCGCATCCCTGTGTCTATGCCGCCGTGGGTGTTCACCCCAACAGCGCCCTGACCTGGGAGCCCGGCACGCCGGACGCTCTCGGTGGCCTGTTGGAACATGATAAAGTCGTCGCTGTGGGTGAGATGGGCCTGGATTACTACCGGAACAGGGCCCCCAAGAGTATTCAGCGGCGCGTTTTCCGGGATCAGCTTTCCCTGGCGGGTGAGGCGTGTCTCCCTGTGATTTTGCATGTCCGCAACGCCAGCCCAGCAGACCGCGCCTGCATCGTCGATATGCTTGCCATCCTCGAAGAGATGCGTTCGGAGCTGCTGGAAGACCGTCCTGGTGTCGTCCATTCGTTCTCCGGGAATCTCGATGAAGCTTTGAAGTTAGTAGCGCTTGGATTTTTTATTGGTATCACCGGTCCGGTCACTTATCCCAATGCCGATGGTTTGCGCCAAGTCGTTGCGAACGTGCCCTTGGAGCACTTGTTGATCGAGACCGATGGCCCCTTTTTGACCCCGCAACCCCACCGCGGCCAGCGCAACGAACCCGCCTACGTTGCTTATGTGGCCGAGAAAATTGCCGAGACGCGCCGCGTGTCTCCGAAATTGGTTGCGGACGAAACAACACAAAATGCGAAGCGTTTATTCGGATTTTGAGCTAGATTTGAAAAATTCTTCCCTTTCCATATGGAGATTGGAAGCAAAGCTAGAGATAGATGAGAGTGTACTTTGGTTACGTTAACGTTTAATCAATTAGTTCGGGAGCAATTGGATCACGTTGAAGAAATCATGCGGGCTGAGGTCGCGGATGCTCTCCCCTATGTTGCCTCAGCAATCGAGCATTTATTGGCATCGGGTGGAAAACGAATCCGCCCCTCCGTTTTACTGTTAGTGGGTAACTTGTTGGATGCTGACTCGGAAGACTTGACGACCATGGCCGCGGCTGTCGAACTGTTGCACACGGCCACCTTGATTCATGATGATCTTATCGACGGCGCGTTGTTCCGCCGGGGCGCTTCGACCCTCAACAACCAGTGGTCGCCCGCGACGACTGTTTTGATCGGCGACTATGTTTTTTCGCGCGCTGCCAACCTTGCGTCGAAAGCCGGTTCTATCCGGGCGATGGGCTTGTTTGCTGATGCCCTGTCCACGATTGTGAATGGTGAAATCGATCAGATGTTTTCGCGCCGAACCTTGACCGCTCGCGATGAATATTATCGTCGCATTTATGCCAAGACGGCCTCCCTTTTTGAGACAGCATCGAGCGTTGCTGCTATTCTCAGTGATGTCGATGAAGAAATGATTCAATCTGCCGGTGCCTTCGGCCATGATTTGGGCATGGCTTTTCAAATTGTCGATGATGTCCTCGATTTCACCGGTGAGCAGGCCACCGTTGGTAAACCGGTCGCCAGCGACCTGCGCCAGGGGTTGATTACCCTTCCAACGATTTATTATCTCGAGGCCAATCCCCGAGACAAGGAAGTCAAAGCTGTATTAAATGGTAGTCGCTCCGATGAGGAGCGAATCATGCGTCTGATTGAGAACATCCGCGCCAGTGGCGCTGTTGACCAATCTTTGGACGAGGCGCATCAATTCATGTCCCGCAGCCTGGAATCGTTGGATACGCTTCCCGACGGCCTCGAACGGGATGCTTTTCACCACGCCCCTGATGCTGCGCTGGATGCAGCGGCGCTCGATCCGGCGCGCGGTGCGGGTGGGGTTCGCAGTCTCTGGCCTGCTCTTTATGATGGGTGCCATG
>CAZXXW010000069.1:0-14635 GCA_964644835.1 uncultured Anaerolineales bacterium | reverse complement strand
CTTTGCGAAAACTAAGTGACTATATTATTGATCGTGAGATTTGAGAATACGCGGGTGACTTTTCAGGGGGTGGGCAGGTTGAAGTAGTTGTAAACCGATCGAGAGATGTCTCGGACCAGTCCAGCGGAAGGTTCCCAGAGCAGTTGTTCGGGATGGTACAAAAAGATGACGATGACGTAGTCACCACCGGGGGTGTAGATGAGACCGGCGTCGCCGATCAGGTTAATGATCCCGTTATTGGTTACCCAGCCATGTTTGTGAGCGATTTGCGTGCCTTCCGGAATCCCGGCTTCCAGCAAGGAGGGCATTTTGTTTTTGGTCAGATAGGTGACGATTTCCCTACATTCTGTCTGGGTTATCTCCCCGGCGAACACGGCCGGTAAGGCGCCTCCCCCCATTTCGGCGCATTGATAGATATCTTCCAGCAGCATGCCAATATCCGATGGCGTGGTTTGGTTGTAGACATCGGGCTGGGTATTGATGTCCTCGCGTGTGTTGGCAGGCGTCTCGAACTTTTGCAGAACCGGCGCCCCGAGATAGAAGTGCCCGGCCAGAAACGTGTTCTCCAGGCCCAGGGATTGCATATCCTCGGTGATGATCAAGGGAGAACGGTATTCGTGAATCACGCGTTGAAGCAGCCAATCTGCCGCCTCGTTGCCCGATTCGATGATCATATTTTCGATCAAGTTTTCGGTTTCGATGTCGGGTTCGCCGTCAATACGACGATAGGTCGATACCAGAATAGGAATCTTGATGATGCTGGCCGTCGTGAAGGCTACATCTGGCTGCACAGGATACTCGACGCCCTGCTGGTAAGCAAAATGGATTTCGTCTCCATTTTGAAGATTGAGCAGATAAAATCCGACCAAGCCGTCGAATTCGCTTATGTCGATGGTTTGTTTGACCAGGACTTCCAGATTCTCCCAGGAGGGGTGAGGGGGCAAGGTTTGTTCCAGGGGCAGGTTAACGACCCGTTTGTCTGTGTTACGCAGGGCGGTTTCGATCGGGATGATAGCGCGCTCGATGTTTAGCTCGGTGCCCAGCGTGCCGGGCTGAAAATTGACCGTCCCGGCCTGGGGGACGGGGGGGGTGGCCGGTTGGTCGTAACGCGAGGCGACCTCAGCTTGGAGATAGGTGCGTAAGCGCTCCTCAGAATACGTCGCTCGCAGGGGGATGTCGCTGGGATTTGGTCTGCGCCCCCACAGGTAATTCCAGAATCCGGTCCAAAACGGCGTCCTGGTTCGTTCCAGGTCTGCGGCTGCCAACATGCTTTCCATGTCCAACTCGAAGCCGACCACCGCCGGTTCCAAATGAATGGCGTTCTGGTTGTAGCGCAACTCGATCGGAACGGAGTAGGCCTCTAAAATCCGTTGGGATGCCTCCTGGCGGGATAATCCTCCCACCGGAACATCTGCAATCCTCATCCCAACCGGAAAAGTGGACCGCAAGCGGCTGTATGAAGCAATTTGGATGCTTGATAGCACCACGGCAAAGAGAATCAGGAAAACTGAAACCCAGCGCAGTGCAGAAAAGGAAGTTCTAGTTTTCATCGGTGTGAGTATATCATAGATGAGTTTGGCCTGACTATTAAAAAGAGATTAACACCTTTCGATGGTGCAAAAAAGCTCCGAATCTGGTTACCTTATACACTGGGAGGTTGGCTTGTTGTGATATAGACTACGGTTGATTTCCTACTTCGATTCAAGGAGGCAAAGGTATGTTTCGATCGGTTTTGATTTATCTCTCGAAGGCTGAATGGGCGCGTCGGATTGTAACAGGTTGGAAGATCGCCTGGCGGGTGGCGGGACGATTTGTGGCCGGTGAAACCGCCGAGGACGCCATCCGGACGATCGAAGAATTGAACCAAAAGGGAATTTGCGCGACCCTCGATCACCTTGGCGAGAATGTCACCAATCCCGATGATGCTCACCAAGCTACTGAGGAGGTTTTGGCGATTCTCGATGCCATCGATCAGAAGGGGGTCAAGTCTGGGGTTTCGATCAAACTAAGCCAGTTTGGCTTGCTCTTGGATGAAGAGCTTTGCGAGCAGAATCTGCGCCGCATTCTTGAACGAGCGCAGAAACTTGATAATTTCGTCCGGATCGACATGGAGGATTCTCCCGTCACCGAAGTGACCCTGCGGTTGTTCCGCAAGATGCGCGCAGAAGGCTTTGCTGACAACGTTGGGATCGTCATTCAGGCTTATCTCTATCGTAGCAAAGAAGATATTCGCCAATTGATGGAAAAGCAAGCCCGGGTGAGGCTTTGCAAGGGCGCGTATAGCGAACCGACTCAGGTTGCTTTTCCCCGGAAAGCGGATGTTGATGATAACTTCGATCTGCTCACCAAGATGCTCATTGATGGCGCCCTTGAAGCTGGGTCGCCAAAGCTGAGCGATTGTGGCTGCTTCCCACCCATCCCGGCGATTGCCACCCATGATGAGGCTAGAATTAAGTTTGCTAAGTCGTATGCCCGGAAAGTTGGCTTGCCTAAAGATGCGCTAGAATTTCAGATGTTGTACGGCATTCGGCGTAATCTCCAAGAGCAGCTTGTTGCCGATGGCTATCCCGTCCGGGTGTATGTGCCTTATGGCACCGAGTGGTATCCTTATTTCGTCCGCCGCCTGGCGGAACGCCCGGCCAATCTGTGGTTTTTCATCTCCAACTTTTTCCGCGGATAACGCTTTTGACCTGAATAATTCGCGAATTCTCTTCCTTAATCACAAACAGCCCTGAGATGTGAACGTCTCTCAGGGCTGTCTGATTCTTGCTGCACTTTAAGGGGTGAAGGCGTTGTTTTGGGTGAAACTATCGCCCACTTTTCCGCTGTCCGGCTCGGTGGCGAAGTTGTGGATGCCGATCACCTCCACCGTGCAGTTGGCCCGGACACCAGCGTTGAACCCGTCGGGCAGATTGGCGATGTTGGGCGCATAATAGGACAGGGAGCCGTTGGCGGCAATCATGACATCGTTGAGGGTTGCTTCAGGCACCTGGTAAAAGGTGATGTCACAGACGCCCTCTTGGTCGGTCACGTTGGAAATGTAGAATCCGCCGGAGAAGACATCATCGGCTTTGGCGGGCACTTGAGGAAAATAGAGTTCCTTGCTTTCGGCACCGACAGGGATGGCGCTGTAGGTCGAGCCTTGCCCGACACGCTCTGGGGGAATCTGGTTGCCGTCATTATGATCTGTGTTGCCCCGATTGTCCTCGTTGATGATGGCGACGATTTCACCCTCGGGGTCGTCGGCCTGGACAAAGGCGTTGCCAAAGCGGTGATTGACGATCAAGTCGTCAACCGGTTCCAAGACGGCCACGTCTGGCAGGTAGAGTACCTCCGCCGCGCTGGGAGCGATCGGATCGGCATTGTAAATATATTCTTCACCGCCAAAATAGAACCTGATCGTTATGCCGGTTTCGGCCTCGCCGACATTTTGGACGGTCACACCGCTGTTGTAACCATAGAAAAGGCGCACCACCCGGGGGATATACAGTTGGCCCACACCGCTTCCGAATCCGTTGTAGCTGTGGAATTGGGACGTCTCGGAGTCGCTGCCATTGTTGTAAAAATGGACTACCATGGCTATCTTCCCCTCGGCGGGCTCGGTGACGCTGACTTTGGCCGAGCCGATAAACTCGGAGGGGAGCCCGTCATTCGTGGCCTGATCGAATATCGCGTTGCTATAAGCGGGAATCGTAGCCGTTTCGGTGGCCTCGGCGACATCTTCCCCGGCACGGTTTTTGTAGGTCACTTCTACGCTGACCGCTGCATCGCTTGTGTTTTGGACCGAGAAGTATGAATTCCAGCCGGTATATTCTTTCATCACCTGAGGCGCGTACATCGTCCCGGCGGAGCCCCTCTCATCGACCCCGGAACTGGATGCGATTCGGTAGGGGGAATCGATGCTGCCGTCACCCTGTTTTATCGTGTTCACCGCGCAAACCACCGATTGTGACGAATCGACCACCACCGAGCCGAGAAAATCATTTGGTAGTCCCAAATCGGCGGACGAGTAAACTTTGCTGCCGCCCGCCGGGATCACGTCGTCGTAACTTGTCGCCGCCTCGCTTCGTCCCTGAGGGTAGAAGGTCAGAGACACGTTGGCCGGGGTCTCTGTATCCAGGTTTTGACAGGCGATTTCGCTGATCCAATCTCCCGGTGGCCCTTGAGCTCTAACCGGGGAGATAAGACCAAAACATGCCAACAGAAAAATGAGCGCGAGAATTGATTTTTTCATAAAAGCCTCCAGATGATTGCCTAAACCTTCCTTATTATAACGCTGTTTGCCCACTTTTCAAAAATAGGGATGTTTTTAAATTTTTATTTTGATGAGCACGTTCTTGCTCTGGTCACCTCTTGATAGATTTTCAGAACCGCCCGGGCGTCCTCCTTGGTTTGAAAGAGTCTTGCTCGTTGTTGGCCCTGTTGTTGCAGCCTGGCGCGTAGCGCCGGCTCGCCGATGACCTCTTCCAGCGCCGCGGCGATTGTCTCCGGGTCGGGGGAGTCAAACAATAGGGCCGCCTCTCCAACCACCTCGGGGATCGCGCCGCTTCGATGGGCGATCAAGGGCGTCCCGCAGGCCATTGCTTCCACGGCGACAAGGCCGAACCCCTCATGCCAGGATGTCAACACAGCCGCCTGGGCACCGCTGTACAACGCTGACAGATCATCATCCGGGACGCGGCCGGTGCGGATGACCTCGTTTTGCAGGCCGGCTTGCTCGATGAGGGCATCCGGGTCGGCGCTGGGGGTTTTGGCATACCTGCCACCAACGATGACCAGCTTTCCCCGGTAGCCGGGCTCAGCCTGCTCTCGGAAACGGGCGAATCCCTCCACCAGTGCGGCGATGTTATTCTTCCGGTCCAGCCGGCCAACATGGAGAATGTAATCCCGCGGCAAACCGTATTTCTCGCCGATATGAGCAATGGCACCGCTCCCCGCGGGGCGAAAACGCGCCGAAACCGATGGATAGACCACCTCTATTTTGCTGCTGTCCATCGAATAACAGCGTTCTATATCGCCCTTGGTCGTGTTTGAGATCGCGATGATCGCATCAGCTTGCTCTACACTGCGGGCCTGGACGTGCTGCCAATACCAGACGTCGACCTTGGGGAAAAGGTTGGGGTAGAGCAGCGTGGTCATGTCATAGACGGTTACCACTGTGGGAATGGGCATCTTGAACACGGCCAGATTTTTGACAAAGTGAACTAAATCATAGTGGCGTAGCTTGATCGGCAGGAATGCCTGTGCCCAGATACGCGCCAGAAAGCGGTTCTTGATTGGCATGATCCATTGCTCCATGGCCAGAGACGGCTCTGCCTGCGTGAGGAGGGCGAGATACTCGTGCTGGGGAGCGATCTCGGTGAGGTGTTTGAAAAGATTCAGGCTGGCCGTGCGACCGCCGCCGTAGTCATTGATTCCCAGGGCTTCAAGTGCGATTTTCAAGCGGATTTCTCCCGATGGCATAAATGTCGTTGCAGAGCGTTTGCCGCAAGATGGGCAGACGCGCCAAGCCGCGGATGACCGTTTTTGCGACCGGGCTGAGATCATCCTGTCCGCCGAGTTCCAGCCAGACCTTCGCTTGAAATCCACTCGCTTTCAATGCTTGTTTTAGGCTGGCCGGGGTTTGCTCGTTGACATGCAGATGCTCGAAACCCCAACGCTGGCGCGGGTCTTTGGGCAAATCGATTCCTCGCATGCGTTGGTAGGAACGGAACAGCGGGTAACCCCAGCGGTAATACCATAAATTGGGCATCGTGTGAATGACCAACCTGCCCCCGGGCTTGAGCACCCGCTGGGCTTCGTCAAGGGTGGCGTTCAACGCCCGCGGGGTGAGATGTTCGACCAGATCAGCCATGATGACCAGGTCGAAGCTATTCGAGGCCAGGGGCAGGGCTTGGACGTCGCTCTGCTGGAAGCCAAGCCCTAGCTCAGGGGAAATCTCCATGCCCTTGGCCAGGTGCAGCGCTGCGGGAGCGTAGTCGCAGCCCCAGGTGATCGCGCCCTGCCGGCTGCAATGCAGGGCCAGTTCGCCGCGTCCGCAGCCGACATCCAGGACGCGCTCATCCGGTTGGGGAGAAGCCAGTTCGAGCAGGCGCGCCAAGCGCCGGGGCAGTTCGCCGCGTCCACGGGCGAATTCATCGTGCCCTTCACAGACGTTCAGAAAATACTCACGTGTATACGCTTCGGGAGGGATTGCCGTTGGCTTCACCAAAATCCAATTGTAATTCGGGTACAGCGGTTTGAGCATCTCAAGCAGCCAACCAGGCAAAGTTTGCACCCAGGGCATGGGGGCAAGTTTGTCTTCCACGCCGTACCGTTGCGGCTGCTGAATCATCAGGGGCGTGAAATCGTGAAGCTCGAAGCCAGCCCACAAGCGGCGCAATTGCCAGTAGAAAAGAGGATTGATATCATACTTGGGAATCTTTCGAAACAAACGTAGGTAGAGATTGGCGAGCCAACGCGGCAGCAAGGACAAGAGCGGGAGATGATAATGTCCTTCGATCAGTCTGAAACGGTTCGGCCCGCTGAAAAAGACGAACCCGCCGGGTTTCAGCACTCGCTGGATTTCTGCTACCAAACGGGTCGGCTCTTGAGTATGTTCGTAGACTTGTGTGCATAGAATGATGTCAACATGATTGTCTGGAAAAGGAAGAGCTCGCCCATTCGAATGCAAGAAATGAGTTTTGGGGGATGACCGCTTCGATGCAGCTCGGAGAACCAAATCCCACTCTCGGTCGATACCGATGTTGAAGCCAAAGGATTCGGCGAGGTACCCCAAGATAGCCCCATCGGCGCAGCCCACATCCAGGCAAGTTAGTTTGTTTAACGCTTTGTCCAAAAATTCCCCTAAAATGGCTCGAATTTTGGCGGCTTTCCGTTCCCGGCTTGGCTTTGAGGCTTGAAGCACATTCGCAAAGATTTTCGTCAGTTGCCGAGCTATGTTGTTCCAATTGAACGATTCCACCACCAATGCCCGCGCCGCCTGGCCCAGTCGTTCCCTTTCTTGTTTGTTGTTCAGCAACGTGTTCAGATGTTGGCCCAGGGCATCGATATCGCCAGGGGGGACGAGATAGCCGTTGATCTCATCTTCAATCACCAGGGGAATGCCCCCCAGATCGCTGGCTACGACGGGTAGGCCGCAACTCATCGCTTCGAGCAGCACGGTGGGCAGCCCGTCGATGTTCCCCGCCCGATCGCGCCTCGATGGCAGGACGAACACATCGGCGGCGGCCAGGAAGTGCGGGACCCGATTCCAGGAGATTCTGCCCGGCAGGTCTGTTTGCCCGTCAATGCCCAGGTGTCTGGCCTCGTTTCGGAGAGTCTCCAGCAAGGGGCCATCCCCGCCGATGCACAGTCTTGCCTGAGGGAATTGCTCCGCGATCTGCGCCCAGGCCTCCAGAAGATGTTCAAACCCTTTTTTAGGCACCATCCGCCCCAGGGCTGCAATCGTGAAGGTCTCTTGCTCTTTCTCTTTGGCTGGGGGCTGGAAAATGTCAGGGTCTGCCCCCCAGGGGAGCAAGTGAGTACGTCGTTCAGGCGTTCCTAGCGCGATCGCCGCGTCTCGAAGCTCACTGCTGCAAGCCGTCACCGCCGCGGCCTGGCGGAACACCCACCCCGCCACCGCGCCAAAGAGCCGCCTGCGCCGGGCCACGTAGATATCGGAACCGTGCAAGCTGACCACCAGCGGAATCCGGAGCAGCTTCGCGGCCAGCGCGGCGACCGGGCCGTTGGGCAAGACCCAATGGACATGGATGATCTCGGCTTTTTGGCGCCGTGCTACGCGCATTGTTCGGATCAAAGACACCAGCAGAAAGAGGGGTAACAAAAAATACACGCCGTGCTGCAGCCTGCCCCCGGCATTGAGTGAGCGGGCATGCCCCATGATCTGCAAGCGGCGCGGCCAGATGTAGCCAAAGCGGTGCAATTTGACCCCCATCGTTGACATTGGCAGCACCTCCGGGTCATCCGGGGTGACGACCTCGACCTCGTGACCTTGGCGGGCCAACTGCTCGCAAATCGATTGCACAAAGGGCGCAGTGCCATCCCCGGGAAAGCGGGGGTAGGAACTGGTCAAGACGGTGATGCGCATAGGTATGAATGCTGATGTTGAAAAGCTCCCGGGATATGGGGGTCCGCGGGAGCTTTTTTGTCCGGTTTAGTTGTTGGTTAGATAATCTCGATCAAACGGCTAAAGACGCTCGTCCGGGCCAATTGGCAGCATCGCCAGGCCGGTGATCACCTTGGGATAGAAATCGGTCGATTTTTGGGGCATCTTTTCGCCAGCTCTCGTGCAGGCCTTGACCTGCTCGATGCGGGTGGGGTTGAGGATGAACAGGTAAGCGGTCTCCTCCTCGCTGACCCGATCGTAGCCCATGTCTGGCTCGCGCAGGTATTCGATGTTTTCTTTGTTGTCGATCTTCTCCGGGTTGATTTCCATGACGTGTTCCAGGATCAGGTTGTGGAGAATGCTGACGTCCAGTTCGCGCCAGGCATCAACGCGGTCAGGCGCAAGAGCGGCCATGATAGCGTCATCTTCCAGCTTGAGGAAGTGCACGCCTTCGTGGGTGACAACACCCATGGCCCCAACTTGACCCTCGGCCTGGTCCATCTTTGCTTCCAACATGGCGCGATCGGCGACTTTCTCGACGCTGAAGTATTCTTCGAGTCGTTCGGTCACCTCGGCGCTGGTCTTCTGTTCGTAGTCGAAGATCAGGCGGTGAGTGGGCAAGATCGTCAGTCCTGGGTTGCTCATGCTGACCATCGCGACCATCCGGTAGTTGAATCCGGCATTTGCGGGCGCGTCGGGATATTTCTCTCGCTGTTCGGCGCGATAGTTCAAAGCGGTCTCGTAGCGGTGGTGGCCGTCGGCGATGATCAGGTTGCGCTTCGGGGCCATCTCTTCGGTGACCGCGTTGATGATCTCTTGATTGGTGACGACCCACACTTTGTGGAGTACATCCTTCTCGTGAAGCTCCCGGGCCTCGATGTCCGGCGTGCGATTGATCGCCTCGGCCAAAATAGCGTCAACCTTGTTCTTCGGATCGGGGTAGAGCATGAAGATGTTGCCGAAGTAAGTTTCGGTCGCCCGGGTCAGGTTGAGACGATCCACCTTTGGCCCCGCGTGAGTGCGTTCATGAGGCAAAACGATGCCCTCGTCGAACTCGGCCAACTCAAAAGCGTTGATCAGCGCCTTGCGGGTGACCAACTCGCCATCGGGTAGGGGGAATTCCTGGTGGTAGACGTACAGGGCCGGTTCTTCTTCTCGCACCAGGACGCTCTCTTTGAGCCATTCGTTCAAGAAGGCTTTGGCGCGAGTGTAAACATTGTTGGATTTGTTGTCATCATCGAACGCTTTACCCTTGATGATCCGGGTGACATTGTAATCGCTGAGCTTGTAATACTTGTCTTGCAGGCCGTAGCGAACACGGTCGTAAGGCTGGCTGATGACGTTGTCGATCTTGTCGATTTGATTTTGGTTGTAACGGATTCCGCGGAACGGTTTTATGGTTGCCATATCTCCTCCAGTCTAGGTCAGCGCACCGATTACTTTTTGGGCGGCGACTTCGCCAACCCGCTTTTTTGCTTCGGCGGTGCCGGCGCCGACATGGGGCGAGCCGATCACCTCGTCAAGGGTAAAGAGTTTATGCCCCTTGACAGGTTCATCGGCGTAAACATCCAGCGCTGCTCCGGCCACTTTACCTGCCTTGATGGCTTTGTAAAGGGCATCCTCATCGAGGGTGCCGCCGCGTCCACAATTGATGATGTAAACACCATCTTTCATTTTTTCGATCGCTTCAGCATCGATGATGTTATGGGTGGACTTGTTATGAGGCACATGAAGACTGATATAGTCTGAGCGCACTAAGATATCGTCAAAGGAGGTCATTTCAACGCCCTCACATTCGTCGATATAGGGATCGCTGGAAATCACTTCCATGCCAAGTGCATCGGCCATCCGCCCAACGGTTGAGCCAATCCGGCCAGCGCCGATCAAGCCCAATGTCTTCCCGGCGATTTCGGTGCCAACGAAGGACTTTTTCGCCCATTCGCCCGCTTTCATCGAAGCGGTCATCTGAGGGATACGGCGTGCCAGGGCGAGCAGATAGCCAATTGTCAATTCTGCTACTGCCTGCGTGGAGGCGCTGGGGGTGTTAAGCACCTCGATATCTTTGGAGAGGGCATACTCGACGTCGATGTTGTCGAGGCCTACGCCGGCGCGCACGATCGCTTTCAAATTTTCTGCCTTGTCGATGACGTTCTGGCGTACCTTGGTGCGGCTGCGCACGACCATGCAGTCGAATTCGGGGATCGCTTCTTCCAGTTCTTCGGGCGTGATCGTTGGCCGGTCGACGACTGCGATACCGGCTTTCGCAATGGTATTCAGTGCTTCGGGATCAGTAGGGTCGCAAATCAATACTTTCATCTTTCACCTCATTTTGGTTGGCGTTCGAATAAAAGAAAAAGCCTGCAAATGATTACAGGCCGGCAATTTCTTCAATTTGTGCGGTAACCCATTTGACGTCATCAAGGGTCAGGTCGCCCATGTGAGCGATGCGGAAGCATTGTTCCTTCAGGCTGCCGTAACCGTTAGAGATTCTCGCGCCGCGTCGGCCGAGGGCTTCGTTGACTTCGGCGACGTTGATACCGCGGGTGTTCTTGACGTTGGTCAGCGTGGGGGAGAGATAGTTTTCGTCGGCGAAGAGATCGAAATGTTCGCGAGCCCAATCCTGAACGTGTTTCGCCATTTCCAGGTGGCGCGTCCAGTGATTCTCGAGACCTTCGACGATGAGAATGTCATCCAATTGAGCGTTGAGCGCCTGAATTAGGCTGACCGCCGGTGTGGCCGGAGTCTGGTGTTTTTCGTACTTCCGGTCCATTTGTTGATAGGAGAAGTAGTAGCCGGGGTTGGCAACTTCTTCGGCGCGCTCGCGGGCGCGGTCGCTGACGGCACAAACGGTCAGTCCAGGGGGCAAGGCGAAGCATTTCTGCACGCCGGCCAGGCAGACATCCAGACCCCAGGCATCGAATTCGAGCTTGGCGCCGGCCATGCCGCTGACCGCATCGACCAGGACGAGCACATCGGGATATTTTTCGCGCACCAACGCCGCGATTTCATCGACGGGGTTGAGCAAGCCGGTCGAGGTCTCGTTGAACACGACGGTCAGGGCGTCGTACTCGCCGCTGGCCAGGGCTTGATCGACCATCTCGGGTGTGATCGCTTGGCCCCATTCCACTTCGATGGTGTCACAGGGAACGCCGTTGGCTTCCGTGATTTGGTGCCAGCGCTTGGAGAAAGCGCCGCAAATTGTGTTGAGCATCTTCTTGTTGGATGCCTGGCGGATTGAACCTTCCATCACGCCTGTCGATGAGCTGGTATAAAGATAAACGCGCTGCTCTGTGTAGAGCAACTTCTTCAACTTTTTCGTTGCCTCTTCTTGCAGTTGCGAGTATTCACTTGAGCGGTGGTGCAGCATCGGGGCTGCTTGCGCCTCCAGAATTTTGTCCCGCACATGCGTAGGGCCAGGGGTGAAAAGTTTCTTGTACATCAAAACCTCCTAATTGAGTGATGCGATTAGAATACGAACACTATTCTTTGACCAGGCTTCAACGTGATCAGCCTGTGATATATTCTGCATATATTATAAACGACAATTGAATTTTTGAGACGGGTGCTACCCTTTTTACTGACAAATTACTGATTAAATCTTGATGTTCTTTATCTATCGTTTATCTCCTTTATTTCCAGAACTCGAAGTTTGTACAGAATTTCTTCTAAAACTGTGCGGTTGGCGCTGATCAAATCGGCGACCAGGCCGACCAGCAGAATTTGAAACCCGACGATGACCAAGATGGCGGTGAGGATCAGCGATTGGACATGGCCGATGCCCCCCTCGGTGAAGAAGAAATACAAGAAACGGACCCCCGGGATCAGCCCCAATAGAATCAGCGAAATGCCGATCGCTGAGAAGAATTTCAATGGCCGATAGCGGGTGTAGGCGCGCAGGAGTGTCGGGATCGACGCGCCTAGATAATGGGCGGTGCTTTGCATCAAGCGAGATGGGCGGGTGGGTGGATTGGTCTCGATGGGCACGTGAGCGATGGGGACGTTCCGTGCCCCGGCTTGAATCAGGGTCTCGATGGTGAAGGAATAACGACTCAACACGATGGTGCGCAGCGCGGCCTGGCCGGTCAACGCCCGGAAGCCGCTGGTCGCGTCGGGCACCTCGACCCCCGCCGCCCGGGAAACGGCCCAACTGCCAAATGTTTGCAGCCAACGCTTGAGCGGCGAAAACGCCTCCAGATTCTTGACATCGCGATCGCCAATCACAATCTCCGCCTCGCCTGCGAGGATCGGCGCGACCAGCTTGGGGATGTCCTCGCCGCGGTATTGGTTGTCCCCATCGGTGTTGACGATGATGTTTGCCCCATAGCGGAGTCCCGCTTCCAGCCCGGCAGCGAAGGCTCCCGCCAAACCGCGGTGATGCGCCAAGCTGACGATATGATCAACGCCCGCATCTACTGCTACTTGGGCGGTGCCATCCGTGCTGCCGTCATCGATCACCAGCGTTTCGATGCTGTCGATGCCTGCGATCTGCTCCGGGAGGGCAGCCAGGGTCAGGGGGAGAGTCTCGGCTTCGTTGAAACAGGGAATTTGGATGAGCAGTTTCATCGTCTCTGCGGTGAAAATCTGATTATTTGTTGAGGGGTTATGTCTGTATTATACATTTTGCTAACCTATCTGTTCAATGACGAATATCAAGACTTGACAGAGTATTTTGCGTATAGGTATAATTATGGATGGGTTGAAGTAAATCCAAGCGCTCTACCAATGAGCTTTCTGTAAGGTTTCTGTAAGCACACGAGCGACTTTATTTGATAAGATAAAAATCCCGTTGGTTCTCATTTCCAACGAGTTTGTGTTGAAAGAGGATACCTTATGTCGAAAGTGATCATTATCCAGGACTGCGATCTGGAGAGTTACTACCAGCAAACGATGAATTACCTCCATGCCAAGTATCATAACCAATATTCCAACCTCCGGGATTCGCGCTCAGGTCAAGGAGAATGTGGCCACAAGGGATTTTCCGATCCACACGGTGGCGACCTATCTGGTCAGGCCCGTTTGGGAGATGGCAGCGACTGTCTCGGCAAAACGGTTTTTTGATCCGTAATCATTCCTTCTCATCATAGCAGCACATAGCCGCCAGGACATACTCGGCGGCTTCTTTCTTGTGGGGCAACGGAACAAGCGAGTTCTCGCTCAAAAATTTGCGTTGACATCCCCGCCTAACCCCTGTATAATACTGCAGCCCCAGCGGGATAACCCTGGGGCAACTACATGTATAATAAAGTTTACCCCAACTTCCCCGTATCTCGGCGGGTTGGCGACAACTGCGCAGAGCAGACGGCGTGAAGTGAAGCTTGGAGGAATGTATGAAATATGCAATCGTTGAAAAGGGCGGCAAGCAATACAAAGCCGTCCCAGGCGCGGCGGTCGATGTCGATCGCATGTCCCTGGAAGTGGGAGCCCAATTCGAGTTCGACAACGTGCTGTTGATCTCTGATGACGGCCAGGTCGAAGTGGGCACCCCAACCATCGACGGGGCCAAAGTGACGGCCACGGTCGAAGAACACTTCAAAGATAAGAAAATCATCGTTTACAAGTACACACCGCGTAAACGCTATCGCCGTACTCGTGGACATCGTCAGCAGTACACGCGGATTCAGATTGACGAAATCGTCAAGTAGTAGGGAGAAGGCTTATGGCTCACAAAACAGGTGGCGGGTCAACCCGCAATGGACGAGATAGTAAAGCAAAACGCTTGGGCGTAAAGAAATTTGGTGGTGAATACGTGCTTTCCGGCAACATTTTGGTTCGACAACGCGGCACAAAAATTAAACCCGGCCTCAATGTCGGCCTGGGCAAGGACTACACCATTTTCGCAACCGCTGAGGGTCACGTAGAATACGAGACTCTGCGCGGTGGCCGCAAGCGTGTTAACGTCGTACCAATTGATTGGTGATCGTTTTATGAAGAAAGATATTCATCCTACGTATTATCCGGAAGCTACGGTAATTTGTGTCTGTGGCAATACCTGGAAAACCGGCTCGACCAAAGAGGAAATTCATACCGATATTTGTTCTGAGTGCCATCCTTTCTTTACCGGTGAGCAGCGCATCGTTGACACCGAGGGTCAGGTTGAGCGCTTCATGAAGAAAATCAAAGCGCGAGAGGAGTACCTCGAGCAAAAGAAGGCTAAGAAAGAAAAGAAAGTTTCTGCGGACCGCCCCATCGCCGATTTGGAGTTGGGAACCCGCACCGAGAATGTCCTCGAAGAAGCCGGCATCACCGAAATCAAAGACGTTTTGGAAAAATTGGAACGCGGCGAATCGGCCATGCTCGACATCAAGGGATTTGGCCGCAAGTCGCTCAGTGACCTAAAAAAGAGTTTGCGCAAGCTTGGTTACGAATTGCCCGAGGCAGCGAAAGAAATTTCCGTCTAACGCTTGCGGAACCTTGCAATTGATGGTAATGTACAGGCAAATGCTGACCAGCATTTGCCTGTTTTTATTTCCGGTTCGTAAGCGTTCAGCCATGTCACTCTCGCCGAAGGCGTGCCGCTGGCAAGGGAGT
>CAZXXW010000068.1:0-17477 GCA_964644835.1 uncultured Anaerolineales bacterium | reverse complement strand
ATTCTTTATCACGATTTTTTTGGGCGTGCTCACCGGATATTTGGTTGGGTTGGTCATCTCCTCGGCTGTTCCTAATCAGAACGCCGCTCTGATCGCCTTGATCGCTGTGGTGGTACCTCAGCTCATCTTTGGGGGCTTGTTGATCCCCTTGGAGAAGATTCCCTTTGGGCGGGAGATCAGCCACGCCGTCTTTTCACGCTGGACCCTGGAAGCTTTTGTGGTCTCCCAGGGCATGGGAGATACCTTGACCACGGATGAATGTTGGCAATTGCCAGCGGAAGAACGCAGCGCCCTGACCACTGAGGAGAAAAACGATCCCGCTTGCCCTTGCATGGGCACAAACTTGTTCCAGGAGTGTCCGGGCGTGCCGGGTTTGCTCTCTCCCGATTTTTACGACGATGTATCCCAACGGGCTTTGGCCCAGCAGGAACCGGCCAAACCTGTGGAGCCGACTCAACTGCCCACGCCGACGACCTTGCCAACCCCGACCCAGCTTCCTTCTCCTACTCCCTTGGCATCTCCTACACCGCTGCCTTCACCCACCCCGATGCCCACCCCTATCTTGCTCTACGAGTTGGAGGAATACCGGGATGAAAGTATGGAAAACAACGAGGCTTATTTTGACGAGCGTTCGGAACAGATGAGTTCTTATTATGATACCCGTTCTGATCAGATGTCGAATTATTTCGACACCGTTCAGGATCAGTTTTCAGATTATTCGGACGAACAAAAGATGTCCATGGAAGATTACATGGAGTTGCGCCAGGATCAGGCCGAAACCTATTCCTCTGCCTTGGATGAATATGGGAACGATCTTGCCGATTGGCAGCGCAACCGTCAGAAGGCCGTCAGCGCGGCGGAAAATGTGATCAAAAACGTCCTGGAAAAATTTGGCCGCGCGTTCGAAGGCGCCGTTGAGCAGCGCTGGACGGTTCTTGGTATTCAATCGGGGATCATGTTTGTTCTGATCCTAATCTTCCAAAAGCGCAAAGACATCCTATGATGGCGCCCCCTATATTTTTGGAGTGATATTCTGTGTTGAAATGTGAAAAGTGCGGTTTTGAAAATCCCGAAGGCCTGGACCGTTGCCATGCTTGCGGCGCCAGCCTGTTTAAGTATGCTCAAACAATGCCAGATGTTGAGATTGATCTTCACGGTGCTACGCACATCGATCTGGAAGTACCGGAAGCCAAACGTTTCCCTGCCAGCTTGACAGTGAAAACAGGCCGTTTTTCGGGGAGAACGTATCCCCTGCGCGAAAATCAAACTATCGGGCGTGAAAAATGTGAGATCATTTTGCGTGACCCCTGCATGTCTCGCCAGCATGCTACGATCAAATATGTAGAAGGCGACTATTTATTGGTTGATCTTGGTTCTGCTAACCACACCTTCGTCAATGGCCAGATGATTCGCCAGCCAAAGGTGTTGGAAGATGGCGATTTGATTACTGCAGGAGATACGGAGTTGGAGTTTAAATTAGAAGAGGAGCAAGCATGAGTTCGGAAGTTGATCGGGGAGAAACATTTGCTGACATCATCGCTGATAGCAATGGTTTACCGGTGGCATTGGTCTTAGATGTCGCTGAGCAGGTGGGTGACTATCTTCAATCGTTACACAGTCAGGGCCATGTGCATGTAGCCCTTAGCCCAGCTAGTATCCTAGTAGATCAAGAAGGCCATGTCCACGTATTGGATGTCGAGAACGACACACTCCCTGAGCACTACCAGCCCCCTGAGGTGCAGGCCGGAGGGGATTGGACGCCTCAGGCTGACTGTCACGCTCTGGGTGTGATGCTCTACCACGCCCTGACCGGAGAAACGCCCTCAGGGCCTGAGGATATCTGGCCGGGGAACCGGCGTCCCGGCTTGCCTCCCGAATTGGACGCGCTGGTGGCCAAATGCTTGCACCCCGATCCCTCCCAGCGGATTCAAAGCGCCGCTGAGTTACTCAACGGTCTTGAAGACGTTCACCGCGGCATCCAGGCCGGTGCCCAAGACACGGTCTTGGGGATGGAAGCGTCCTTGGTCGGGCATACCATGGGGCCCTATCAATTGGTTGAGCGTTTGGGCCAGGGCGGCATGGCCACGGTGTACAAGGCCTACGAACCTAGCCTGGACCGCCATGTGGCCGTCAAGATTTTGCCTCAGTTCATGGCTCGTGATCCTCAGTTCATGGACCGCTTCCGGCGGGAGGCCAAGGCGGTGGCCCAATTAAGCCATCCAAACATCGTCCCAATTCACAGCTTTGGCGAGCAGGATGGACTTCCCTATATCGCCATGCGGTACGTCGAGGGAGAGACACTCAAGCATGCCCGGGACGGGGCCTGCGCGCCAGAAGAAGCGATCCGTTTGCTCTTGCCCGTCCTTGAGGCCTTGGACTATGCTCACCAAGAAGGGATCATCCACCGGGATATCAAACCCAGCAACGTGCTGATGGCCGATGGTGATTGGCCCTTGCTGGCCGACTTCGGTCTGGCCAAAATGGTCAAAGGCTCCACCCAGATTACGGCGACGGGCGTGGGGGTGGGCACGCCAGCCTATATGTCGCCGGAGCAGGGCCAGGGTACCGGGGTCGATCAGCGCACGGACATTTACTCGCTGGGCATCGTGCTCTATGAGATGCTCACCGGCGACGTGCCCTTCCGGGCGGATACGCCCATGGCCGTGGTGATCAAGCACATCACCGCGCCGCTGCCGATGCCGAGGGAGGTGAATCCCGCCATTCCGGAGCCGTTGGAACGGGTGATCCTCAAGGCGACGGCCAAGAACCCAGCGAATCGCTACCAGAGTGCCCAAGCGTTTATGCAAGCCTTGGAAGCTATCTTGCAGGCTCTGGAGGCCGGGGAGCTGGAGGTTGTTGAGGTCCAGGAGCCTGTTCGAGAGAGGACAGAGCGTCCTTCCTTCCAATGGAAACCTGTCTATTGGCTGGGCGTTATTGGGTTGCTCCTGCTACTCGTTTCGGGCGTCGTTTTTGGCTCCGGGATGTGGACATCTCCCCAGGCCACGCCTACGCCCTCGCAAGAGGCTGTTGCGGTGGTAGACAACACATCGACGCCAACGCTTACCTCCTCGCCAACAGAGCCTCTCACGAGTACGCCCACCAGCACCATAGAGCCTTCGTCAACGCCCACGCCAACTCCCATTCCTTTAGCTTGGAAGCGTTTGAATTCAGCTCAATTCATCACTCGAGATTTGGTGACAGCAATTGTTATTGATCCTACCGACTCGGGTGTGTGGTATGCGGGGACAGAAGGTGCTGGTATCTACAAATCCATCAATGGCGGTGTTTCCTGGCTGCCAATTCAGAATGGGTTAGGACAAGCAAAAATTGATTCTTTGGCCATTGACCACGACGATTCGCAGATCCTTTATGCGGGTACTTTGATGGGTGTCTATAAAACCGTGGACGGTGGACAGAGTTGGCAGCATGCCAATCGAGGTATCAGCGGTTCTGCTTCGCATGAAGCTGACCTTGTGATGGATCCGAGGGACAGCCAACATCTTTTCTATACGGATGGTGGTAATATCTATGAAACAGATGATGGTGCGGAATCATGGGACATGCTTTCGAACCAATTGGTCATTGGTGATTGTGGCGCTCCTCAGCAAGTACGATTCTCTCCTATCGATTCCCAAACACTTTTTGCGCTGTCCGGAGCGCCCCATGATTTTGGATGTAGTGGTGTGTTCAAATCAACCGATGGTGGTGAAACCTGGACACCTACAGAGGTGGAAGTTCTGGGAGTGTATTTGGAGAATTTGTGGATTGACAATATTACAGGAAATTACCTTTATACGAGTTCAGGAAGCAAATCAGAATCCTACTACTCATCCGATGGTGGGGAAACTTGGCAGGAGACATCCACTTGGGGGTGTGGCCAGATGGTTTTCCATCCTGAGAATGGTTCAGAAGCGTATTGCTTGATGGCTTATGGAAAGATACAAAAAACAAATAATGGAGGCCAGAGTTGGCAAGATATTGGAAAAGTTGTATCACTAGAAAGTAGCGGTGCGATAGCTATATCTCCTCATGATCCTAGTATGATCTTGGCAGGAGTGAATGGATTGTATCTGTCCATTGATGGTGGGTATGCCTGGGAGGAACGCAGCAATGGTTTGGGCGCTTCTCATCTCAAATTGCTGGCAGATCCGCTCAGAGATTCAACGTTCTACCTCGACAATAGGGTGGCTGGTGGTCCGGATTCTAGTCTTTACCGCACCTCAGATGGCGGCGTCAACTGGGAGTTAATAGAGGATCAGGGTACGGGCTTGACGATTGATGCCACTGGGCAAGTTTTATATCGAATCTTGGGTTATGACACAAACCGGGGGGTGAAAGGGGTTATTATGATTTCCCATGACGGAGGGGATACATGGGACAAGTCCTCCTATCTGCCATCTAATGTAATAGCCATTTTTGATGTAAGGGCTGACCCCAACGTGAGCGGTAAACTTTATGTGCAGGTAATGTCTTCTGAGGGTGATCCAAATCAAGAATACTACAGCACAGACGGTGGAGAAACCTGGGAAAAGAAAGGTGCCGGTATCGGCCGTCAATATGACTCTGAACAGTACATAAGAACAGATGACCAGGGCAGGCTCTTTGCAATATTGGCCGTTGACCCTCAGAATTCAGACCTTATGTATGCCGCTACAGACAGTGGGGCCTATGTCTCCTTCGATGGTGGTGAGACCTGGTCACCGATCAACGACGGCCTGCTAGGCGGATTAGTAATATATTCCATTGTGGTGGATGAAGAGAGCAACGTTTACGCGGCGACTCCCTTGGGCATCTTTGAATTGGAGCAGCAATGATAGAAGAACCGCTACTTGATAAATATCGCAGAAGAGAAAAACAAAAAGAAACACCTTTACTTAAAGTTTTTGGTGGTATTGAGGTAGGGTCTGAAAAACGGGTTCTTATCACGTTGTTGAATCCGGACGTGGTTTCTTCAGAGCAATTTCTGGTTCGCTTCGACACCGTTGCCGAAACACTCCAGGAGTTAGATGCAGCCGGTGTTGTTACCTTCTTGGACTACGGCAAGCGAGATGGCCAGGTTGTGCTGGTGCGAGAAGATGTCAAAGGGGAAACGCTCGCCGAGATGCTGGTCAATAGTGAGGGCTTATCCCTTGACCTTGTCTTAGATATTGCCCGACAGCTTGGTGACTCCTTGCAAGCCTTGCATCAGGCTGATCTCGTTCATGGCGGGCTGAATCCCGAGCGTGTTTTGCTTTCGGCAGAGGGTTCTGTTTTGCTTCTCGATGTCGGATTAGCGCACGGGCTGAATCTGAACGATTTGTTGGCCTCGGGCCAATTGGAGCCCCGTCCTTATCATGCCCCTGAGTTGATTGCTGGGGAGCCGTTGAGCCCTTGTGTCGATTTCTATGCTTTGGGTGTGATTCTTTATGAAGGTCTGACAGGAGAAACGCCCTCAAGCCGAGAAGATGTCTGGCCTGGCAATCAGCGCCCCGGCCTGCCCCCCGAACTGGATGAGTTGGTGGCCAAGTGCCTCAATCGTCATCCCTCCCGGCGGATCCAGAGCGCTTATGAATTCTTGGATGGCGTTGAAGAAGTCCGCCGTGGTTTGGAGAAAGGGGCCCAGAATACGCTCATTGGGATGGAAGACTCGTTAGTTGGCCAAACCCTGGGAGGCTATCGGCTGGTAGAACGCTTAGGCCAGGGCGGCATGGCCACCGTCTACAAGGCCTATGAATCCAAGCTGGGGCGATATGTGGCCATTAAGGTGCTGCCCCAATTCTTTGCCCGCGATCCTAATTTTATGCGCCGCTTCCAGCGCGAGGCCAAGGCAGTGGCGCAATTGAGCCATCCCAACATCGTGCCGATTCACAATTATGGGGAGCAGGGTGAATTTGCCTATATCGCCATGCAATATGTCGAGGGAGGCACACTGAAGCATGAGCACGATAAACAACTAGAACCGGAAGAGGCTCTGCGCCTGCTGCTGCCGGTTATCCGGGCTCTAGATTACGCCCACGAGCGCGGGATCGTCCATCGCGACATCAAGCCCGGTAACATTCTGCTCAATGAGGATGGTTGGCCGCTGCTGGCCGACTTTGGTTTGGCCCGCATGGCCGAAGCCTCGGTGAAACTGACCGGCACGGGGGTGGGTGTTGGGACGCCGATGTATATGTCCCCGGAGCAAGGCCAGGGTTTGGAAGTGGATCGCCGTACCGATATCTATTCCTTGGGCATTGTCTTGTATGAGTTGCTTACCGGGGATGTACCCTTCAAGGCGGATACCCCCATGGCTGTGGTGGTCAAACACATGACCGCGGCGATGCCGATGCCCCGGGAGGTCAATCCGGAGATTCCCGAGGAGCTCGAGCAGATCATCCTCAAAGCGACGGCGAAGAACCCTGAAAACCGCTATCAGACGGCCGCAGCGATGGCCGCGGCTTTGAAAGAAGCCATGGAGAACCTGTCTCAGGCCCAGCAACCTGCGCCTGCCATCCCTGACTCGGCAGAAACAACACCCCCTTCAGAATCAAAATTCAAGCTCAAGCCGCTGTATCTTGGGTTCTTGGCTGTTCTGATTCTGGTTGTTTCGGGACTGGGGCTGTTTTCGGGCCGAGCATCCAGTTTAGGCGTTGCTCTCGGTTTGGGAGCAACGGATACGCCGAGAGTCACCCAGATTGCTTCGACAGCGACACCGTTGCCGTCGTCTACCTCCGCTCCCACCTCAACAGCGTTGCCATCCTCAACGCCCGCGCTTACTGCTACGCAATTGCCCACATCGACGCCTGCTCCTACCTTGGGGGCTGGCTCCGAGAAAATGTCATCAGCAGACGGCATGACCATGCTTTATGTGCCCGCTGGGGAATTTTTGATGGGCGCTTCAGAAAATGAAGGTCTTGAAGATGAAAAACCTCAGCATACTGTCTATTTAGATGCCTTTTGGATTGATCAAACTGAGGTGACCAATGCCATGTACGCTGCCTTTCTCAATGATCGGGGCAATCAAATTGAGGGAGGATCATATTGGCTGGATGCTGATAGCGAGGAAGCATTAATTGTCCAAGGTGGAGACCAATGGCAGCCTAAGGATGACTATGCTGATCATCCCGTTCTAGAAGTGACCTGGTATGGGGCCCGGGCTTATTGCGATTGGGCCGGGCGCCGCTTACCCAGCGAGGCGGAATGGGAAAAAGCTGCCCGCGGTACAGATGGAAGGAAACGCCCTTGGGGAAATTCTATGCCAACCTCGGGAGCGGAAGGCTGTAAATATGAATGGGCTGGACGTATAGATTGTGGAGCGATGGGTCCCATTCCTGTCGGTAGTTTGCCCTTGGGCGCTAGTCCTTATGGTGCTATGGATATGGGCGGCAATGTTCGAGAGTGGGTTCAAGATCTTTATGGGGAAAATTATTACGCCATTTCTGTTTTGGATAATCCTAAAGGACCTTCATCGGGGAGTTATCGAGTACTCCGGGGTGGAGGCTGGAAGCATGGAAATGGATGGACACGGACGACTAAGCGTTATTCAGCGAATCCGATTACATCTGACAACTACACCGGTTTCCGTTGCGCAGCGGATGTCGCTCCCTGAGTTAGCGTGTTATTGGCTGGTTTCATCACTGTAGATCGAAAGGAATCATGGAGACGATTTTGAACCAATATCGTTTAGGTGACATGCTGATGGAAGATGTTGTCAAGTTCAGATATCGCGGTGTGAGCAAAGCTGACCGGGATGTTTTCATCTCGTTAATCAAAAAGGAAATTGCTCCTTCAGGGCAATTTCTGGCTCGCTTTGATCCTCCTGCCGAAACGCTCCAGGATCTGGGCGCATCCGGTATTGTAACGTTGCTAGATTGGGGTGAGCAGGATGGTCAAATCTTGGTGGTGCAGGAATACGTCGAAGGGGAGTCCCTCGCGGCTATGTTGGCCGAGAGCGAAGGGTTGCCCGTCGATCTTGTCCTGGATATCGCCCAGCAGATCGGCGAAGCCTTACAGGCGCTGCATCGGGCTGATCTCGTTCATGGTGGTTTGAAACCTGATTGCGTCTTGCTTTCCTCAGAAGGGAATATTCGTCTTCTTGATGCTTGCTTGGCTCAAGGACTGAATCTGGGCGAATTACTAGCCTCGGGTCGCTTGGAGTCTCGTCCTTATCACGCTCCCGAATTGCTTGATGGCGAATCTTTAAGCCCTCGTGCGGATTTCTACGCTCTGGGTGTGATTCTCTACCAAGCCCTGATCGGTGACACCCCCTCAAGCCGAGAAGATGTCTGGCCGGGGAACCGGAAGCCAGGCCTGCCCCCCGAATTGGACGCGCTGGTGGCCAAATGCTTGCACCCCGATCCCTCCCAGCGGATTCAAAGCGCCGCTGAGTTACTCAACGGTCTTGAAGACGTTCACCGCGGCATCCAGGCCGGTGCCCAAGACACGGTCTTGGGGATGGAAGCGTCCTTGGTCGGGCATACCATGGGGCCCTATCAATTGGTTGAGCGTTTGGGCCAGGGCGGCATGGCCACGGTGTACAAGGCCTACGAACCTAGCCTGGACCGCCATGTGGCCGTCAAGATTTTGCCTCAGTTCATGGCTCGTGATCCTCAGTTCATGGACCGCTTCCGGCGGGAGGCCAAGGCGGTGGCCCAATTAAGCCATCCAAACATCGTCCCAATTCACAGCTTTGGCGAGCAGGATGGACTTCCCTATATCGCCATGCGGTACGTCGAGGGAGAGACACTCAAGCATGCCCGGGACGGGGCCTGCGCGCCAGAAGAAGCGATCCGTTTGCTCTTGCCCGTCCTTGAGGCCTTGGACTATGCTCACCAAGAAGGGATCATCCACCGGGATATCAAACCCAGCAACGTGCTGATGGCCGATGGTGATTGGCCCTTGCTGGCCGACTTCGGTCTGGCCAAAATGGTCAAAGGCTCCACCCAGATTACGGCGACGGGCGTGGGGGTGGGCACGCCAGCCTATATGTCGCCGGAGCAGGGCCAGGGTACCGGGGTCGATCAGCGCACGGACATTTACTCGCTGGGCATCGTGCTCTATGAGATGCTCACCGGCGACGTGCCCTTCCGGGCGGATACGCCCATGGCCGTGGTGATCAAGCACATCACCGCGCCGCTGCCGATGCCGAGGGAGGTGAATCCCGCCATTCCGGAGCCGTTGGAACGGGTGATCCTCAAGGCGACGGCCAAGAACCCAGCGAATCGCTACCAGAGTGCCCAAGCGTTTATGCAAGCCTTGGAAGCTATCTTGCAGGCTCTGGAGGCCGGGGAGCTGGAGGTTGTTGAGGTCCAGGAGCCTGTTCGAGAGAGGACAGAGCGTCCTTCCTTCCAATGGAAACCTGTCTATTGGCTGGGCGTTATTGGGTTGCTCCTGCTACTCGTTTCGGGCGTCGTTTTTGGCTCCGGGATGTGGACATCTCCCCAGGCCACGCCTACGCCCTCGCAAGAGGCTGTTGCGGTGGTAGACAACACATCGACGCCAACGCTTACCTCCTCGCCAACAGAGCCTCTCACGAGTACGCCCACCAGCACAACAGAACCTACATCAACGCCCACGCCAACCCCGACAGCGATTCCGGCATCCTGGGCCAGGCTTGACAGCGGCGGTGCTTTTGCCCGCGCCCGAGTCAACGCTGTGGTAGTGGATCCCCAAGACCCGGGTGTCCTGTATGCGGGCACCCATGGAGCAGGGATTTACAAATCGATTGATGGCGGTGTCTCTTGGCGGCCGGCTCATCGTGGGCTTGGCGGGGTAATCGTGACGGGATTAGAGATCGTACCGGAAAACACGCAAGTTTTGTATGCCTCTGTAGAACATGCCGGGGTCTATCGAACAAACGATGGGGGCCAAACTTGGCATGCGATGAACAACGGTATTGATCAGGATCAACCATATGGCTTTGGGCTTTCTCATCTTGCCATGGATCCCCAAGACAGCCAGCATCTCTATCATACGATTTCAGGACTCTTTTATGAAACGCTGGATGGTGGGGAATCCTGGTCCAGACGTGAGAATCTGTTTGGTTGGTTCTTCGAAGATATTTCCGTCGACCCCAACAATGGCGACCGGGTATATGCGGCCATTCCTAGCCTCTTTGAGGGTAGTCAGGGCGATGGCATGTTTGAGACTCCCGGCGGTGTCTACCTCTCGGAAGGTCCGGGAGAAGATATCATCCAGCTTCGGGAAGGGTTGAGTTGGAAATTGGTTGCCGCGGTTGGTGAGACCCCCACGTTGTATGCGGTTGACGATCAGGGCTTACATACGAGTGAGAATCAGGGAGCTACGTGGTCCTATCTAGGGGATGTGTACTGTCGTTCTCTCGTCGTTGATCCCCGTGATAAAAACACGATTTATTGTGATCAAACCTCCAAGAACGGAGGCCAGACGTGGGGGCCCTGGTGGGAGATGTCTGTTCAAGATTTGGTCTTATCTACCAAAGAAGATCAACTCTTCGTGGGCACCTTAGAAGGCGTCTATACCTCTCAAAACGAAGGGGCCTCCTGGGAGCCGATCAACAACGGCTTGGGAAATGTGCAGCTTGATCTTCATGTTGCGCCCCAAGACCCATCCACCTTTTACGTGGAAGATTATTTTGAGGGCGGTATGTCTTGTAATCTCTTCCGTTCCTCAGATTTTGGCGGAAGTTGGCAAAAGCTCACAGCAACAGGGTGTAACATAGAAATTGCTCCTACCGATGGCATCTTGTATGACTATAGTTCTTCTGAGCAAGGCCACTACATCTACCGCTCTCGTGACAATGGAGAAACGTGGACGACCCTGCGGTTCGCCTCCGTAGACAATATGTATGGAATAGTCGATATTTCAGCCCATCCTTCAAAACCAGATTGGCTTTTTGCCATGGTTAATGCCGAAGCTGACTCCGGTGGAACTGATCGTATGTATTTATCCACAGACGCCGGAAAAACTTGGGAGCTTTGGACAGAAACTATTGGCAGTGGCTATATCTACTATAGCTCCGATCCCAAGATCATGTACATGGATTCTGGTGTTGGCGGGGCTCGTTGGTCGAACGATGGAGGTAAGAATTGGGAGGCATGTGGTAATGGCTGGTTTTCCGATTTCGCCATCGACCCAACCAATCCTGACCGCGTTTTTGTAGGAGAGACCTCCGAGGGTGTCTGGTTTAGTGACGATCATTGTAAAAATTGGGAGAGACGTAACGAAGGGTTAGAAAACCTGCGCGTGAACGCGATTGAAATCGACCCGGAGAATCCCGACATCCTCTATGCTGGCACCGATGATGGAGCCTATATCTCCTACGATGGCGGCATGCATTGGGGCCCGGTCAATGATGGCCTTTTGGGCGCGACGGTTATCTATTCTCTCGTAATAGACCCCAGGAATGCTGAGAATGTCTATGCCGCAACACCGTATGGAATCTTCAAATTAGAAACAAAATGATCGGGTTGTTCAATGGCTGCTCACTGATCGTGTGATCAACAGCCAGAACACCCAACCAAAAATTTTTACTGAGGAGACTCATCAATGATGGCAGAAGAACTACTGTTTGGAAAATATCAGAAACTGAAAAAACAAAAAGAATCCCCCTTGTTTGAGATCTTTAGCGGCGTTGAGAGGAGGACTGAAAAACAGGTTCTGATGACTTTGCTGAACCCGGAAGTGGTTTCTTCAGAGCAATTTCTGACTCGCTTTGATGCCATTGTTGAACCCCTGCAAGGGGTAGACGCATCGGGCATTGCCCCTCTGTTGGATTACGGCAAGCGAGATGGCCAAGTTGTGCTGGTGCAGGAAGATGCTCAGGGGGAAACGCTCGCTGAGATGCTGGCCAAGAGTGAGGGCTTATCCCTTGACCTTGTCTTGGATATCGCCCGCCAGCTTGGTGAATCCTTGCAAACATTGCATCAGGCTGATCTCGTTCATGGCGGCCTGAATCCCGAGCGTGTTTTGCTTTCGGCGGAAGGTTCTATTCTGCTCCTCGATGTCGGATTAGCGCACGGGCTGAATCTGAATGATTTGTTGGCCTCGGGCCAAATGGAGCCCCGTCCTTATCATGCCCCTGAGCTGATTGCTGGGGAACCCTTGAACCCTTGCGTCGATTTCTATGCTTTGGGCGCGATTCTGTATCAAAGCCTGACCGGAGAAACGCCCTCAGGGCCTGAGGATATCTGGCCTGGGAACCGGCGTCCCGGCTTGCCGCCTGAGCTGGACGCGCTGGTGGCCAAATGTCTCAACGCTGACCCATCCAAGCGGGTACAGAGCGCAGCCGAACTGTTGCATAGCATCGAAGAAATTCACCGCGGCATCCAGATGGGTGCCAAGGATACCATTCTGGGGGTTGAAGATGCCCTGGTGGGGCATACTCTGGGGCCGTATCAATTGGTCGAGCGCTTGGGCCAAGGCGGTATGGCCACCGTGTACAAAGCCTACGAGCCCAGCCTGGACCGCTATGTGGCCATCAAGGTTTTGCCTCAGTTCTTGGCCCGGGATCCCCAGTTCATGGAGCGCTTTCGTCGCGAGGCCAAGGCGATCGCTCAACTGAATCATCCCAACATCGTCCCGATTCACAGTTTTGGCGAGCAGGATGGGATCACCTACATCGCGATGCAATTTGTCGAGGGCGGCACCCTCAAACATGCTCGCGACGAAGCTTGTGCCCCGGAAGAAGCGATCCGCCTGGTCTTGCCGGTTTTACGGGCGCTGGCCTATGCTCACGAGCAAGGCATTGTTCATCGTGATATCAAACCCAGCAACGTGTTGATGGCCAAGGGCGAATGGCCCCTTCTGGCCGACTTCGGCCTTGCCAAGATGGCTCAAGGCCCTAGCCAGATCACGGCGACGGGCGTGGGGGTGGGCACCCCGGCGTATATGTCGCCGGAGCAAGGCCAGGGTGTAGGTGTCGATCAACGCAGCGACATTTATTCACTGGGCATCATGCTCTACGAGATGCTCACCGGCGATGTGCCCTTCCGGGCCGACACACCCATGGCGGTGGTGATCAAGCACATCACCGCACCGTTGCCGATGCCGCGGGAAGTCAATCCCGCCATCCCGGAGCCGCTGGAACGGGTGATCCTCAAGGCGACGGCCAAGAACCCGGACGATCGCTATCAGTCCGCGGAAGCGTTGCTGGTAGCGCTCGAGCGGATTTTGCAGGCTATTCGGGTCGGAGAGATAGAGATTGCCGAAGATGTAGCTCCCGTTCAAAAAGAGCGGAAAAGTCAGTCCTTTGCCTTCAAGCCCGTTCACTGGGCAGCAGGTGTTGGTGTGCTTGCGCTGATTGTTTTAGGTTTCATCTTTGGGCCGGGCCTTTGGGCCAGCTCCCAAGCAACCCCTACGTCGTCACAAAAAGCTGCTGCCGCTCAATCTGCTACAGATACATCCCTGCCAACAGCCGCGCCAACCTCGACAGAAGCAGCTACCACTGCGCCCAACGATGAGCCAACGTCTGAGCCGACATCCCCGCCTACACCAACGTTTACCCAGATTCCCCTGCGCTGGTCGCGCATCGACATGGGCCAGTTTCTCGATCGAGATACGGTCACCCAACTTGTGATCAATCCTGAAGATCACGACGTTCTCTATGCGAGCACGAAAAATTCGGGTATCTATAAGTCCATCAACGGTGGCGTCTCATGGCAGCCGGTGCAAGAAGGATTGGGAGGAGGTACGGTAGCTTCTTTGGTGATCAATCCCGATGATCCGGATGTCTTGTATGCTGGGATTATATTTGCCGGCCTGTTTAAGACCGAAAACGGTGGTCAGACTTGGCAAGAGATCAACAGGGGGGAATTGGACAAGGGTATGTGGCAATTTACCAGTCATGTAGCCATTGATCCTACGGACCCGGACCATTTGTTTTTCGCCAATGGCAATGCGATCTTTCAGTCTGCCGATGCCGGGGAGAGTTGGACGAAGCAGCCAGAAAGTTCTGGCTGTCTGAATGGTGCAATTCAATTTAGCGCAGATGGCACCTCGTTGTTTAAGGCAGGAATGTTGTGCGAGGATCCACCGGATAGTTGGAAAATTTTCCGTTCTCAGGATCAAGGTCAGACTTGGAATCAGGTCTATTCCGTTGATGATGGTGGTGGCGATGGAGAAATTGTGGCCTACGGTGATAGGGTAATTTTCCGAATCAACCCAATGGAAATATTCGTCTCTGAAGATAAGGGCGAGACTTGGAGATTGTTTTCAGGAAATCAGGATTGCTCTGTTATCGATCAATTTGGAAAGCGTTACTGTGTCGATATTGAAAAAGCTGTCCCTTCTTTTGATACATTTATCTCTGTCTCTCCTAAAAATCCAAATGTGATGTTTGTCGGTGGTCAAGGCGTGTATAAATCTGTGGATGGCGGGCGTACCTGGGAAGATGTCAGCAATGGTATCGGCAATGAGCCTGCTCAAATCGTGCTCAATCCCTTCTCGCGCACGATTTATATCGAAAAGGGCAGTGGCTATTGTGGCGATCTAACCGAGGATTTCGAGTTGTTTCAGGGCTCTATCGGCGGTGATGATTTTGAATTAACGTCCCAACGAGGCTGTGGCTTGTATTTGGGCACCGATGCCCAAAGTTTATACCGTTTCGTCGATCAGAACGGACAGTTGCAATTCTCGCGGAATGCTGGTGCGACTTATCAAGCAACGGATTTGCAATCTCCCGAGGGGTATCAAGGTGCCGGGATCATCGAAATCCGCGGGGTGCAATGGATGTACGCCATCTTGCAAGATGGCAGCCTTTACTTTAGCGAAGACGATGGCCAGACCTGGCAATTGGAGTCCGATACCCAAACCGGCCATACGATTGTCAGACTAGCAGTAGATGCTGCTGATCCCGATTTGCTTTACGGAATCACCGCAGACTTGTATAAAACGTCCGATCGCGGCGAAACATGGACCAATTGTTATGATGGTTTGAATGACCTTGGTTATTGGAACCCGGTGTCCTATACATCGCTGGCAACGAATCCAATCGACGCGGGCGAGTATTTTGCCATTACAGAAAACAAGGGTTTGTTGCACAACAGTGATGAAGATTGTGGTAATCCTGAAATCGTCGATCAGTTAGATAGCCGCTTCGTCAATACTGTCCTTTACCATCCCGTCAATCCCGAAATTGTCTATGCGGGCACCAATGGTGGTTTCTATATTTCCTATAACGGCGGTGAGACGTGGGGTCAAGTTAACGATGGCTTGTTGGGTGCGTTAACGATATACTCTTTGCAAGTTGACGAAAAGAACCCTGGTATTGTCTATGCCAGTACGCCTTACGGCATCTTCGAATTGGTGGATCAATGAGCCTTGAAGAATTTCAAGAGGCTTGACCTGTTGGGTAATGTTGGGCCCAAAATGAGGTAAATGTATGATAAACGAGATACTACTGGATACCTATCGAATGGAGGCAACGCTGAAAGAGCGGCCGCCAACGGTTGTTTATCGCGGGGTGGATACGAAAAAAGAAAGAGATGTCGTCATCACGCTTCTCAAGTCAGAGTCGATTGCCAGCCGAGAATTTTCGGCTCGTTTTGAGCCGTTTGCCCAGACCCTGGAACAACTCGATGCCCCTCAAGTCGTTGCATGGCTGGACGTTGGTGAGCATGACGGCCAGGCCGTTGTGGTTCAGGAGTATATCGATGGTGAGACTCTTGCCGAATTGATCGGCGATGGCGAAGGTTTGCCGGTTGACCTTGTCTTGGATCTCGCTGAGCAGATTGGAGAAAGCCTCAGAGCCTTGCATCAAGCGGATCTCGTTCACGGTTGGCTCCATCCCGAGAGCGTCTTGCTTTCGGCACAGGGGGATGTGCGTCTTTTCGATACGGGGCTTGCCCAGGGGATAAATCTGGGTCAATTATTGGCCTCAGAACGTGTGGAGGCCGATCCTTATCACGCCCCGGAACTGCGCGCCGGGGAAACCTCGAACCCTTGCACCGATTTTTACGCCCTCGGCGTGATCTTATATCAGGCTTTGACCGGTGAACCCCCCGCTGATCCCCAGAACCCCTGGCCCGGCAACCAGCGCCCCGGCCTGCCGCCTGAGTTAGATCAGTTAGTAGCAAAATGTTTGCAGCCCGATCCGGCGCAACGGATTCAAAGCGCGACCGAATTCCTTACTGGCGTCGAGGAAGTTCACAGCGGCATGAAAGCCGGTGCCGGCGATACAATCCTGGGGATGGAAGACGTCCTCGTAGGGCACACGCTGGGCTCGTATCAATTGGTCGAGCGGCTGGGGCAAGGGGGCATGGCCACGGTTTACAAGGCCTACGAGCCTAATCTCGATCGCTATGTGGCTATCAAAGTGTTACCCCAATTCTTTGCCCGCGACCCCAACTTCATGCAGCGCTTCCGTCGCGAGGCCAAAGCTGTGGCCCAGTTGAATCATCCCAACATCATGCCGATTTATAGCTACGGCGAAGAGGATGACATCACCTACATCGCCATGCAGTTCGTCGAAGGGGGGACGCTCAAGCAAGGCCGCGGCCATGTCTACGATCCCGAAGAGACCATCCGGCTGGCACTACCGATCGTGCGCGCCCTGGCTTACGCTCACAAACGCGGCATCGTCCACCGCGATATCAAGCCGAGCAATGTGCTCATCACCGAAGATGGTTGGCCCGTTCTGGCCGATTTCGGATTGGCCAAAATGGCCGAGGCCTCCGGTAAGTTGACCGGCACCGGTGTCGGCGTGGGCACCCCCATGTATATGTCCCCAGAGCAGGGTCAGGGTATCAACGTCGATCACCGCACCGACATTTACTCCATGGGCATCATGCTCTACGAGATGCTCACCGGGGATGTGCCTTTCCGGGCGGATACACCCATGGCCATTGTGATCAAACACATGACCGCGCCGCTGCCCATGCCGCGGGAGATCAATCCTGACATCCCCGAGGCGCTGGAGCGCGTCATTCTCAAGGCGACGGCCAAAGCCCCGGAGGATCGTTACCAGTCCGCTGAGGAGATGGTCACCGCGCTGGAACGCGTCTTGAACATGATCCAGGCCGGGAGGGAGGAGCCTCTACCTTCCTTGGAGGCGGTTACCTCTTCCAAGCCGGCAGCCAAGCCGGAGGGAGAACGGGGCGCAGGTATCGGTAAGGTGCTCAAAACCGCTGCCATCGCTGTGGGTGGCCTCATCGGCGTGATCTTGTTGGGCGTCATCTTGATGGGCATCTTCGATATTTGCCCCCCGCCGGGACCCTGGCCGATCCCGCCCTGGTGCGAAGGCTCTCCCTATCAACTGCCCAGCATCGAGCGCGAAGATGTCGATCCCACCCCCATGGTGACAGAAGGTACGTTAGGCGGTATCTTGTTCCAGGACGATTTCGAGGGCGCAATCTCCCCGCGTTGGCAGTTCACTGCTTCGGAGTACCTTGTCCCCTGGCAGGCGGAAAACGTCGATGGCCGCACGGTGATGCGTTCTGTCCCGCCGTCCGGCGGCGATTTCAATGCTGCCGAAATTCGGGGTACCAATTGGGAAAATTACGCCATCCAGTTCGATTTTCGCTTTGATCAGCCCGATCAATTTG
>CAZXXW010000067.1:0-17542 GCA_964644835.1 uncultured Anaerolineales bacterium | reverse complement strand
AAAAATAAACACTAAAATATTATCGTACAAAATTTTCGAAAAAATGCTATAGACAAAAAATGCAAATAAGGCCGGAACAGGTCCCCAATATAGATAATATTTTCCATCGTAGAATGAAGCATCCCATAAAATGGGGATTTCTCCCCGCTCACGAATGTCATAGGGATTAGAAGCATTCAATAGTTCCTGGCTCGGTTCTACCAATAAATGAACTTGCTCATGGCGGAAAGCATTAGCCAAATGCCAATAGTACTTCCCGTTCGAGAGCCATGAAGTCATTCTACCGCCACTAAAAATCCAAAGATTGATAGATAGACTCAAAATAGCAACAAGGATCATCGCCAAACTCACCTGATGCTCCTTGACCCAGGATAAAATACCTGAACTCAGAATGCGTTTTTTCCAGTAACGTATTTTCTTATACCCTGATCTCCCAACCATCCTTCGGAGGATAATCCCGACACTTTCATAAAAACGTCGCACAGGGACGTTTTTTTGGATCAATTTCCTGCCGTCTTTAGCAATCGAATGTAAACTGGGATAAATATCTTCCCAAATTCCCCATACAAGCAAGTATATTCCAACAAAGAGAATACCAAACCGTCTAAGTCCCCAACTGGGGTTATGATCAATCCCTAACCAGTATGCAGAAATGGCAAATCCAATTAGCCCAACCCCAATGAGTAGAGCGATTCTTTTTATAATAAGTTGGCGAGGAGTAAGGGAGTGATGTGACATAATGCTTCTCCACATTAAACATTGAACTTGTGATCAAAACCAGCCTTATAAAGTTAGCCATTCACCGGGGTCGAGCACGTGAACCTGGGCCTCCGTTTCCAATTCGACCTGGGCTGCCCAGGCGTGGGGCTCCTGCTGGATCACCGGCCAAGTGTTGTAATGGACGGGAACGACATGCTTGGGAGCGATCATCTTGACGGCGCGCAGGGCATCATCGGGCCCCATGGTGAAGTTATCGCCAATGGGCAGCACGGCCAAATCGATGCCCTCTTCGCCGATCAATTTCATCCCGGCGAACAAGCCCGTATCGCAGGCGAAATAGATTTTCTTGCCCTCCTTAGTCGTGATCAAAAAGCCCCCGGGCATACCGCCATAGGAGCCATCCGGCAAACTGGAACCATGTACTGCCTGGGTCAGTTTGACATAGCCAAAGAGATAGTGAAACCCTCCCCCGATATGTTGGGGGTGTGTCTCCGCGCCTTGGTCGCCCAACCAATTGGCGACCTCAAAGTTGGCAATCACCATGGCGTTCGTACGCTTGGCAATCGAGACGGTATCGCCAATGTGATCTCCATGACCATGGCTGACAAGGATGAAATCCGCTTCAACCTGATCGGCTGTTGTGCTGGCAGCAGGATTGTCGCTGAAAAAGGGATCAACCAGGATTTTAGTTTCCCCAACTTCCAAACCTGAGGTCCCATGTCCGTACCAGATGTACTGGGTGTGCATACCAACCTCCTTTGGTCTTCAAACGAGCATAGGCTTATTCTTCCACGATGGTTCGGGCACCGTCATAGCCGCGTCCGACACCGCGGTACTTGAATCCTAACTTGGACATCTCTTCCGGGTCATAGATATTGCGGCCATCAAAGAGCACCGCTTGTTTCATCAATTTGTACAAACGACGGCGGTTCAATTGTTTGAATTCATTCCATTCTGTGTTCACAATCAAAGCGTCGCAACCTTCCGCCAGGGCATAGGGATCGGGCATCATGTCGACGGCGGGCAAGATTTTTGCCGCGTTTTCCATCGCGGCGGGGTCATAGGCGCGCACACTGGCGCCCTCGGCGATCAGTTTGTTGGCAATATCAATGGAGGGAGCGTCGCGCATGTCGTCGGTGTTGGGTTTGAAGGCCAACCCCAACATGCCAATGGTTTTTCCCATCAAGCCCCCAGCGAGCATCTCTTTCAAACGGGCGACAGCCATGGGGCGGCGGTGGTCATTGATGTCCATCACAGCTTGGAGAATTTGGGGGTGTTTGCCTTTCTCCTCGGCCATGTGCGCCAACGCTTTGACGTCTTTGGGAAAACAGGAGCCGCCATATCCCAGTCCAGCAAAGAGGAAATGGGGACCAATCCGTTCATCATACCCCATCCCGGTGGCAACCTCGGCGACATCGGCACCTAACGCCTCACAGATGTTCGCCATCTCATTAATGAAAGAAATCTTGGTTGCCAGGAACGCGTTGGAGGCATATTTGATCATCTCGGCGGTGCGCAAGTCGGTGATCATGATCGGAGCGCGCAGAGGAAGGTGCAATTGGGCAACCTTGTCCGCCTCGGTGTTCAAAGACCCCAAGACAGTCCGGTGCGGATTCATGAAGTCGAAAATCGCCGACCCCTCACGCAAGAACTCCGGGCAGGAAACCACAGCGAAGGGAATTTCTTCCTTCTGATACCGTTTGACAATTTTGGCTACCCAGTCGCCGGTGCCAACGGGCACAGTCGACTTGTTGACGATGATGAGTTCATCCTGCATATTTTCGGCGATCGAACGGGCCGCCGCTTCGACGTATTGCAAATCGGCTTCGCCGTCTACCCCTGAGGGGGTTCCCACGGCGATGAAGACAAACTGGGCACACTCCAACGCCTCGGCGTAGGAAGTGGTGAATGAGAGCCGCCCGGCCTTGACATTGCGCTCGACCAGTTCTTCCAAACCGGGCTCATAGATGGGCATCACATTTTGCTTCAGCCCTTCGATTTTCTTCTCATCGATATCCAGCGCAACGACGCGATTGCCCAGATCGGCGAATCCGGCTGCGGTGATCAATCCAACGTATCCAACCCCCACAACACAAATATCTTTCATTTTTTCCTCCAGTACGTCAGCGGGACATTGTCCCGAAGTTGATGACAGGGCGGCAATGGCGCCAAGAAAGCATCATTGCCCGGTAAATCCCATGCAAAACGATCAACAATGGGTCAGAATCCATCGCAAAAATCTTACCATAAGCTGATTGATTTTACAGGTTGTTTTTACCCGCCTTGGATCCGCTCCAGATGGAACCAACCAACATCGAAATTGGGATTAAGCTCGACGGCTTTTTGCAAATCGGACACCGCACCATCAATATCCCCCTGGGCTTCTCGGGCCAGGCCGCGCCAATACCAACTCTCCTCGATGGCCGGTTCGCTGGCCGTTTCGATCGTTGTTGTGGCCAGGTTAATGACATCGTAATAGCGACCGGTGTAATAGTAGGCCCAATAGGGTCCGGTCTGATACCAAACCGCCCGCCAGGGAACGTTGACCTCATCCCCATCCAGCGAGGCATACATCTGGAAATATTGATCGTAAGCCTCCGCCGCGCCGGCATAATCATCCAGATAGACCAGGTTGGTGCCGCGATTGAACCAGGCAAACGCCTTGGAGCGGCCTGTCAGGCTGAAAATTTCGTTGGAGGCCCTCTCCGCCGCGGCTCGATAGGCGTAGGTTTCATCCTGATAGGGGCCTAGCAGCTCCATCACGTCGGCTTCACGCTCCGGGGGGTAGATGATGATGTAGGTGTAATTGAAATGCTGCCAGTAGGTTTGCATGTCTTCATACGACACCGGGAAATTCGCCATGATGTAGGAATCCTGCGTCAAGAAGCGCTGGCGGGCATCATCATAGCCATTGACAACTTGATAATGACCCATCCAGCCATCGAAGCGATCAGCTTCAAAGCCTTTCTCGACCAGGACGGGGAATCCCGCGGCCACAAATCGTTTGAGCAGTTCCAGATCGCCGCCGACACGCCACAGGGCTTTCAAGTCCGTCTGCTCATTGACGAAGGCAACCATCTCGTAGGGCATCACATTCTTATCCCGCCGATTGGGCTTTAAATAATCCTCCGTGACGTATTGATCACCCGGCCAGTCCCAATAAGAGAGCGCCATTGAGAGGTTGGAGGGGCCGCAATTGTTCCAGGCCTGATATTCGTGGGTGATCCCGGTCAGTTTGACGCTTTCCGGCAAGGGAGTTGTCGTCATCGTCGCCGTCGCCGTGGGCATCAACGTCTCGGTAGGACCCGCTTTCGTTGGCGTGGCGGGTTGCACGGTCGGCTCGGGAGTGGCTGTATCCGCCGGGGTGGAGGTAGCGTGTTCCTCTCCGGGGATGAAGACTTCCTCTTCGGGCGGATTGAGCGCATATTTGATCTCGGCGCGCCAGGCGTCCACGCGCCAGGCCAAACGTTGATTAATCGCCGGAATTTGATAGATACCAATAATCAACAAGATCAACAGGGGAAGTACCAGTAAGGTAATTAATCGTTTTTTCTTTCTCATGGTAGGTGAGATTATATCAGGAATGTGATTCTCGTCCATTTTCTCCATGAGGATGCTTTTCCCACTCCGTGGTAGAATGGCAGCACAAAACAGGCTAAAATTTAGCCAAATCTGTATCTTCTCAAAAAGTCAAGTTGGGCACACGTCACCAGCTTATCTTGGAAAGAAGTACGATGCACACAAGTGCGCCCCACCTTTTCTACATCAGCGCTGGTCGAGTGTCGCCGGAGACGTGCAGAGCATTCGCCTGTAGTTTTGCGAAGCACGCACAGCGAGCGAAAATGTATCGAGACCAAGCGACTTCAGCACGGCATCATCGCTTTTTGAGCCCCGCTCATCGCGAAACGAAGTGTAGCATCCCCTTGGGGGACTGGTCTCGATACTCCCTTCGTTTCACTTCGGGAACTCGACCGACGTTCGCTCTAACGTGACTACTACTTTTCCTACAAACTTGAACTACATCTAAACAACTAACTCAATGACGGAGAAAAAATATGTGCGGTATTTTTGGCATTGTAACTCGTGAAAAACAACAACTCGGGCCGACCCTGATCGAAGCGGGGAAACGCCTCTCCTACCGTGGCTACGATACGGTTGGCGCTGCGACGATCCCCCAAAAGGGAGAGGTCGATCTGCGCAAAGATGCCGGTAAAGTCGATGAAGTCGCCGAAAAACACCATTTCGTCGACATGGCCGGAGACCGGGCTATCTTGCAACTGCGCTGGGCCACGTTTGGCGCCCCGTCACAAATCAACGCCCAACCTCACCTCGATTCCGATGGCGATCTCGTTGGGGCGCACAACGGCAACGTGGTCAACAACGTGGAACTGCGCCGGCAATTCAGCGAGGAAGGTATGACCGTGCGCTCCGAAAACGACGGCGAAAGCTGCGTGCACGCCGTCGAGCGCTACGTCGATCGCGGCCACACGATGGTCGAAGCGATTCGCCTGGCCACCAAAGACATCGAAGGGGATTACGCTTTCGTGATCGGCAAAGTCGGAGAAGACAGGCTTTACGCGATCAAAAAAGGCTCCGGCCTGGTCGCCGGGATTACGAATGAAAGCACGTGCATCGCTTCCGACTTGCCCTCGATCCTGCCGGTCACCCGCCGGATTGTCAGGCTCGAAGACGGCGAAATGATCGTCTTCTGGGCCGACGGCTACCAGATTCTGGACGTGGAGAGCGGCAAGACGATCAAGCGAGAACCGGAGCTGGTCGAAGATACGATGGAATCGGTTCAAAAGGGCGGCTACGATCATTTCATGCTCAAAGAGATTCACGAGCAAGGCAAGGTCGCCGGTGATCTGATCCACCTGCTGGATAACTCCGCGGACATCGACGCGATGGTCGAACGGCTGCGTCAAGCCGAGCAACTCTTCACCATCGCCTGCGGCACCAGCTTCCACGCCAGTCTGCTCGGCTCGGTTTATTTCGGCCAACTGGCCCGGCGGACGTCCATCCCCGTGCTGGCGCCCCAATTCACTCCCCAATTCAGCCCAACCGTCGGACCGGACGATGTCGGCATCTTCGTCAGCCAGAGCGGCGAGACCAAAGACGTGCTCGACGCGGTCAACATCGCCCAGCAGCGCGGCATGGGCATCCTCAGCCTGGTCAACGTGGTCGGCTCAACCCTGATCCGCCGTAGCGAGTTTCACCTGCCCCTGACCTGCGGCTACGAGATCAGCGTCCCCGCGACCAAAACCTTCTCCAATCAGGTGATCGCGTTTCTTTTTTTGGCCATGCGGATGGGCGAACATGATACCGCTTTGCTGGAGAATCTCCCCCGATGGATCGATGAAACCCTGGACGCGGTGGAGGATCAAATCTCACTCGCAGCCGAATACCTGACCCCCTGGGATGACCTTTATTGTTTGGGCTACGGGTTAACCTACCCCATCGCCCTGGAGGGAGCCCTGAAATTGAAAGAAATCACCTACGCCCACTGCGAAGGGATGCTCTCGACCGAGTTCAAACACGGCCCCCTTGCCGCCGTGACGGAGGGCTATCCGGTCATCTTCGTGGCCGGTCCCGACGACGTTCCCCTGATCGTCAGCGGCATCAACGAAGTGACCTGCCGCGGCGGCTACGCCATCGCCATCGGCGAAGATGATCCCCGGCTGCAGGCCAACGCCGATGAGGTGATCGTCCTCCCCCAGATCGACGCACCCGCGGCGTTACGCCCCCAGATCAACGCACTGCTCAGCGTGATCCCGCTGCAACTGCTTTCCTATCGCATCAGCCTGGCCCGCGGTTACGACCCCGACTTTCCCCGCAATTTGAGCAAAACTCTGACCGTGGATTGAATGAAGCTGATAGATTTGCTAAACACCTAAAATTGTATTGGTCAACGACATCTTGAACACCGATTTCTAAGGAAACCAGGAATGCAGGACTTTTTTCTCCTGATTTCCTGGCTTCCTAATAAATTTCCGTCAAATCAATGTTCGACATCATCTTACCCATTACAAAAACCACCAAAAATCGTCTTTTCCGGTACTTCGGTACCGCGAGTGGACCATGTTGAAAATCCCCAAAACTGTGGATAACTCGTGGAAAACTGTGGAAAACAGGCCTGTTTTGTTGAAAACTCGTTCTAATTTTGACTGACAGGCCTGATAGACTCCCCCATAATTGGGCTCATCGGTGCCGATACCCCCTTATCTATAAAAGGATCAAAACTTGCTCGATTTGCCCACCTCTTATCCACCGATGTGCTGGGGATAAACCTTCGCATCTCGACCCGGACTCGTGGGGGCTGGTTGCAGCCCTCCCCCCACATATTACCCCTATCAAACCTCTAAGATGGGTTTTCCACATATCCACAGGCCCTACTATGATTACTACAAAGATATATTCTAGTATATATTGTTGAAAGTTCTTTAAGTACAAACAAGCAACAAACCCATCCCCAAAAAAACATCACCCAAGCGGACCAGAAAGCGTGGTCAAGCTTTGAGAATGTGGGTGAAAACAGAAGCGCCGCTCCCGCCGATGTTTTGAGCCATGCCGATGTGAACATCCTCGAGTTGGGTCTTTCCAGCCAGGCCGCGCAGTTGTTCCACCACCTCAACAAGTTGATACACTCCTGTCGCCCCAACCGGGTGGCCGCGCGCTTTCAAGCCGCCGCGTGTGGTGATAGGGATCCGTCCATCGAGGAAAATATCACCGTCATTGGCCAACCGGAGCGCTTGGCCGCGTTCGGAAAATCCGCATGCCTCCAGAGAGAGTGCGGACATGATCGTGAAGGCATCGTGGACTTCGAAGAAGTTGATCTCCTCAGGGCTGACACCGGCTTGACGATAGGCTTGGCGAGCCGATTGATACGCAGCCGAGAGCCACAATGGTTCGCGGCGGTCGTGTACGGCTAGGGTATCTGTCGCTGCTCCCGACCCCGCCACCCGAATCGCTTTGGTCCCATTCCGTTTATGCAGATCGCTAGCAAGCATGATTACCAACGCGGCGGCGCCGTCGCCAATCGCAGAAGAATCCATCAAGTTGATCGGTGTGGCAATTTTTGGCGAGCGGATATATTTTTCTTTTGTCAGGGGGATGTGCAGGCGAGCGTTGGGGTTGTGCAAGGCATTAGCATGAGCGTTGATGGCAAAGGGAGCAAAATCCTCGTGTTGCCAGCCGTATTCGTGCATGTAGCGCTGCATCAACAAGGCATTCAGGCCGACGAAGGTCAGCCCGTGGATGATCTCCCAGTCGGCGTCGGCAGCGGTGGCCAGCCCGGCGGTCGTTTCGGCGGGAAGGGAGTCGGTCATCTTTTCGACGCCGACAATGATAGCGCTGTCGATCTCTCCCGAGGCGACGGCCATCAAGCCCAGACGGAAAGCGGCACCGCCGGAACCGCAAGCGGCTTCGATGTTCAGCGCCTCCAGGCCCCTCATCCCGACCCAATCGGCGATCAGAGCGCCGAGGTGATTCTGTTTCTCCAACCCGCCACCGAGCATGTTGCCCGCATAGAGCGCCTCCGCGGAGGGCAGGTCCGCATCTTCTAGGGCGGCAAAGACGGCCTCACCGGCCAAATCGAGCAAGGATCTATCCCAATGTTCCGAGACAGGTGTTTGTCCAATACCAACAATCGCTACTTCGCGCATACTTTCTTTCTAATCTATTCTTTTCCCAGACGGGGCAATTATGCCATCTCTCCCCTTCAGAAACTATCAGGTTTTGGTCAATCCTCGAGAATTTCTTCCAAATGACGGTCTAATGCCGGAGCTGTCAGATCGCCCACCTGGACAGACTCGATTACACCTTCCGGGTTGATGAAATAACTCGTCGGGATGCCCATAATTTTGTATTGGACGGCAACCTGATCTTTGATGTCGATCAAGAGCGGAAAGGTGAGGTCGTGCTGATCGCTAAAGTCGAGCACGTTTTTGGCTTTGTCATTCACCGCGATGGTCAAGATGATCAGACCGTCTCCTTGGTGTTCTTCGTAGGCGTCTTGGAGCAGGGGCATTTCCTTGCGGCAGGGCGGGCACCAGGTCGCCCAAAAATTGAGCATCACCGGTTGCCCGTCGAATTGGCTCAGGGAGACTTGCTCATCCCCCATGATGTCGACAAGGGTGAAGTCAGGCGCAAGTTCGCCGACAACGGCCTCTCCCGAATCGGGTTGCTCGGTTGACCGTTGGGGCGTCGCTTGGATTGCGTCGGCGATATCTGTCTTAGCGGTGGCCACTTGCCAGAGGGCAATGCTCAAAATGACGCATCCTAGCAAGCCGAACAAGACGAAAATGGTCGCCAACGTGATGAGGAAGGTGCGCTGTTTCATTGGATTCCCCTTCAGGTGATCACCGTGGCCAGGAGATTCCCCACGATGAACAAGCTGAGGGGCAGGCCAAACCAGCCGGACGCGTCCGAGCGCAGATAGATGATCATGCCTACGGAGGAAAGGATCATTAGGCTGAAAGCGGTCAAGTGCGCTTTGAATTTGTTTTCGCGCAGCCAAGATAAGAATGAGGTCATAAGAACCTTCTTTGATAGTTTCTATCGACTTAATCCCACCCCGATCACAGCGAGCAAGCTGATCAGGGCGATCAAGATTCCCGTATAGACCAGCATTTTACGCATCACTTCACCCTCCCGGCCGACCATGCCCCCAGTGCTGGCGCCGACGACGATTTTCGTCGGGGCGATGATTGAGCCCAGCGCGCCGCCCGATGTTTGGGCCGCCAGGATCAGGGCGACGCTGAAGCCGAGCAATTCCGCCGTGCGCATTTGCAGCCTGGCGAAGACCACGTTGGAGTTGGTGTTGCTCCCGGTCATGAAGGCGCCCAGGGCTCCAATCCAGGGGGAGACGAGGGGGAAGGCGCGTCCGACGCCCTCGGAGAGGCCGCGTGCCAATGTTTCGGTCATCCCGGCATGCTGCATCACCACGGCCATCGCCACCATCGCGGCGATTCCCACGCTCGAGGACATCACCCGGCGCACCGTCCCCCCGACGATCGCTTTGACCGCGCCGTTTTGATACCAGCCCGCCCGCCGATAGATTAGGTAAGCGATCACCGCGGCGTAGAGCAAAATTGCCCCGGCGTGCCGGAACAGGGGGATGCTGCGGCTGCCCTGCGCGTGGGTTGCATATCCGGCCGCCGTTTGCACAGCGGGAAATTGCATCTCAATTTTCACGCCGTCGAGAAAGTTTCTCACCGCGGGGATCAATTGGACGCTCAGCGTGATGGCGATCAGTACGACGTACCCGGAGATGGCGATTCCCAGGGAGCGCAGGTCAAGTTCGCTGTTGGCCTCCATTTGGCCGCGGTAGCGCCGGGCGAGGGGGTAGGCGATCAGCAGCCCGGCCAACCCGGCCAAAAAGGAGGCGATGTTCCACAAGCCGGAGGTCGCCGCGATGTAGAGAACCACGCCCATCACCACGCCGAGAATCAGGGAAGGGAGCAGCAGGCGTTTGAGCGCCTGCCAGCCCCCGGCAGCGTGGGCGACCAGCAGCCCGACGCCGACCCCGGCGATGGCCAGGAACAGGGCCGCGGGGGAGGCCAGTTGGGGCCAGTCCAGCCCGGTGGCAGCCATCATCGCGTTGAAGGAGGAGCCCAGCGAGCCAAAGGTCACCGCCCAGGAGTGGCCGATCGAAGGGATCACCACGGCGGAAAGCGGCGTGAAGCCCAAGCCACCGAGCAGAGGGGCGATCACGGCGACGGGCACGCCGAATCCGCCGACGCCTTGCAAGAAAGAGGCGAAGACCCAGCCGATGATCAAGGCCTGCATGCCCCGGTCGGCGGTCAGGTGGGGCAGGGCCTCGCCGATCGTTTTGATCGCGCTGGCTTCGTCGGCGACGCGGAAGAGCAAGAACGCAGCCCAGATGATCATCAGCACGTCGATGGTCAGGAAGATGGCCTTGCCGTGGGCAACGGCGAGCAATTCGGGCCCGGCACCAAAGAAGACGGCGGCGATGACCAGGGCGCTGAGGTAACCGGCCGCCCCGGCACGAGAAGCGCCCCAATGGAATCCAACCATCAGGGCGAGGATGATGACAATGGGGAGAAAAGCGAGAAAGGTCATAATTGTGAGTTGTGAGTGGTGAGTTCAGCGGAGGCTTCGGAGCAAGCCGTACATCATCCGTGTGATTTCGGTCCGTTGCCAGACAATCAGGTCGTGAAAGCTTCGTATCTTCGGCTTCTTCATCCCTCACGACTCGCTACTCTCGACTCCCGACTCCTGACTCTTGACTCCCTACTCTCCACTCCTTGTATACAGCCAAATCAAGACCGTCCCAAGGAGCAGACCTGGCAACAAGACGAGACCCGCTTCGGGGCCGAAAGCGCCCCCGGTTAAGAACGTTGGTCCTGCTACATCGATTCGAATCAACGAGAAGGTGTTCAATCCGCTGACGGGAAATCCGAAGACGACGCCTTCGAAAAAGTTCCAGCCGATGTGCAGCCCGATAGGGAGCCAAAGCTGCTCGGTGCGCAGGTAGCCGTAGGCCAGGAAGAATCCGGCCAGCAAAATCCCGACCGCACCATTCCAGGCGGCGTTGGGATTGGCCAGGTGCAAGACGGCGAAAACAGCAGAAGAGAGCAGCACGCCCCAGAAGCGATTCAGCCCACTGGCGATGGTTTGCAGGTGGTAGCCGCGGCTGAGCAGCTCTTCGTTCCAGCCGACCAGGACGAAAATCAACAGGGCTAAGAGGGTGTGTTCGAGCACAAAGCTTTCCCGCCGGGTCTGCCAGGCAAAGCTCTCGAACGTCAACCAGCCCACGCCCCAGTGGATCACGAAGATCAAGGCCATCATCGCCGCGGCGATGCCGATGCCAACGAAGATGTCCCGGATGGCGGCGCGGTTCCAGCGCAAGCCCAAACTGACGAAGCTGCGCCGGTCGAGCAGCCGCCGGGCCAGGTAGATCGATCCCGTAAAGGTGACCAATTGGATCAGTTGATTGGCCAACATGCTATTGGCGAGTTTCATGGGCGAAAAGGGGGTCAGAAACAGCAAGATGCCCACGCCTGTTCCCAGCACAAAGATGAGCAAGGTTTGGAGCAGCAAGCGCCATCCGGCGCGCAAGCGCGGCTCATCAGGTGAGATAAAGATCGTTTTGAAGAAAGATTTAAGTTTCATAGGGTTTTGATGATGCCTTTTATCTCGAATTGATTGAACGGAACATTGAACTTACTCCCCCTCGTCTAAGTCTTCATTCAAAATATTGCGTCGAAACCAACGAAAGCGCTTCACTTTTTCGTTGGTTTCACGGTTTTTCCACCACATCGTGATTCCCCCCATCGTGAAAACAATGCCGATCAGAAACCAGCGAATCTGCAAGATGCCGCTCTCGGCGCCGGCAAAAAATAAAAATAGGAAGAAAATTCCCAGCAAGAAAAAATAGATCCCGATGCGGGCTACCATACGGCCTCAGTCGGTTAGATAATCGCGCAGATGGCGGCTGTGGCTGGGATGGCGCAGCTTGCGTAGCGCCTTGGCCTCGATTTGGCGAATCCGCTCCCGGGTGACCTTGAAATACTGGCCGACCTCTTCGAGGGTGTGCTCTTTTCCGTCCAGCAGGCCGAAGCGCAATTCGAGCACTTGACGTTCGCGCTCGGAGAGGATCGTCAGCGCGTTTTTGACCTGCTCCCGGAGCATCTCGCGGGTGGTGATTTCGACCGGCTGAGGCGCCTCTTCATCTTCGATGAAATCGCCCAACTGGTTGTTTTCGGCATCGTTGCCCACGGGGCTGTCCAGCGAGAGCGGGTCCGTGGCCGCCTGGATGATCTGGGTGACCTTGTGGGTGGCGCGCTGCAGCCGCCGGTTCAGGCTGGGCGAGAGCGGCTTTTCCTGCTCCCTGGCCTGCTCGATCTCCTTGACCTCCTCCGGTTTCAAGAAACCGATATTGAGAGTCAATTCCTCGATGGTCGGCTCACGGTTGAGCTTCTGTGTCAATTCGCGCTTGGTGCGGGTTAGGCGGTGGAGCGTCTCATGGACGTGGACGGGGACGCGGATCGTGCGGGCCTGGTCGGCGATCGAACGGCTGACCGACTGGCGTATCCACCAGGTGGCATACGTGCTGAACTTGTACCCCCGTGTGGGGTCGAATTTCGACACCGCCCGCAGCAGCCCGACATTGCCCTCTTGAATCAGGTCCAAGAAGGAATTCCCCCGCCCGGTGTAGCGTTTGGCTACGCTGATCACTAAACGAAGATTGGCCCGAATGAGAATGTTATGGGCCTCTCGCGACCACTCGCGCAATTGGAGAATCTCTTTTTCGAGGATGTCATCAGGAGGCAAGTGCCTCGCGAACGTCCGTTTTGACGAAAGTTCTCCCCGCTTTTCGAGAAAGTCTTGCATCCAGTGGGCTGTCTCTTCGGGCAAAACGTAGAACGAGATGAACACCGTAAAAGCGTTGCTGGCGACCGCATCCCAGAGCGAATTCTTGCCCCACAATTTTTTGTTGAGATAATCACGCAAGTAGGAGGGCTCGTCCAGGTCCCAGGATTGGCGCAACAAACGAGCCTCCTCGAAGACGGCCAACAAATCTGGGCTGCTGTAGTTCCAACGCTGAATATCCTCTTGGACGCGCTCCCAGGCGGTGACCATCTCGGCGAAAATGGCCCGGTAGGTGCTTTCAACCGGCGAGACCCCTTGACGCGCCATGGGATGCTGCCTGCTGATCACATCCAACCGCCGGACAGCCAACATGCGCGCCGAGAGCCAGAATTCCTGATCGACTTCGAGCAGATCGATCTTGCCAATATCATCGAAATAGAGCTGCACGGGATCGTTCTTGGCCTGGGTATCGGCGGCTTGCCTCGTTGGGCTAGTATCGCTTTCTTCTTCCTGCTCATCCGGCTCCTCGACATCGTCGTCGAATTCTTCCTCTTCTTCGATCAAGTCGTCGGAATCCTCCAGGAGAGAGGTATCCTCGTCAACTAAGATGTCATCGTTTTGGAAATCGAGTTCACGGTCTTGCGATGTGGCAGCATTCATACAATTGCCTCGGCTACTTGGTGAAGGTGTGATGGCTGTAACGGTTATGAGCGCGGTGTAATCGCCCTAACATCATCACGCAATTGGCCATCATTTCTTGATAGGCTTCGGCCTTGATGTCGCCCTCTTCTTGAGAGCTTTCTTGTAAATAGCGGAGATGATCCAATTGCTGGTTCAAACCCGTTGTTCGCAGCGAAATCAAGACCCGCAGCAAATCGTCGAGCACCGCCGGGAGTTCAGGATCGACCTTTTCGGTGGTCTCCAGGATCGCGTCGGTCAGGGGGATCATCGCCTCGGAGAGATGGTTGAGGACGAAATGCAGTGGCTCGCATTCATCTTGCTGCAGGGATTGTTCGATCAATTCGAACAAGAGCTGGTGCTTGGTTTGTTGAAAATCGCTCTTGTCCAGGGGATGGAGGCCGTCTTCTTGCATCTGCCGGTCGATGTGGTAGATCAAATCGGGACGGCGGAGCAGCACGCCCAGCAGGTGCATCTCCCGGGCGAGCAGCGCGTCGATGTGAGATGCCACCTTTTTCTTTTGGGGCGGCGGGGCGGCGCGCCCTCGTTGGGGGTACCGTTGTGGGGAGCGTCGCTTCGGCTTGGACGCTACCAGCAGGCTGCGTTCATCTACCTGTAGCAGGCGGGCCAGCCGTTGGCGGTAGGTGTCCCGCTCGATCGAGCTGGGAATATCTTTGATCAACGGCATCACCTGTCCCGCAATTTCGTTCTTCGCCTTGGGGTCATCCAGGTCCCGGTCGGCGGCGAGAGTCTCCATCACGTGGACCACAATTGGCTTGGCCGCTTCCACAATCGCTTCCCACTCCTGTGGATCGCGGTTGATCACATCGTCAGGGTCCATCCCCGGCGGCAGCGTGCTGACGCGAATATCGGCTTGTAGGCGGCCTTCGTGGCGCAGCAGGCCGCGGGCGTCGAAGCGGACTTCCTGCTCGCGGTCGAGCGTTTGGCGGGCTACTTCCAGCCCCCGCAGGGTCGCCTTGACCCCGGCGGCATCCGAGTCCATCGCCAGAATAATGCGGCGGCTGAAGCGTTTGATCAGGCGGAGATGATCCTCGGTCAGGGCGGTGCCCATCGTGGCGACCACGTTGTTGTAGCCGTGTTGGTGGGGGGCGAGCACGCCCATGTAACCCTCCACGATGACGACCTGGTCCTGGGAGCGGATCGCCTTGCGGGCTTTATCCAGCCCGAAGAGGATTTTGCCCTTGTCGAAGATGGCGGTCTGGGGCGAGTTGAGGTACTTGGGCACCCCCTCCGGGTCGAGCGTGCGGGCGCCAAACCCGGCCATCCGGCCGCGCTGGTCGCGGATCGGCAGTACCACCCGGCCGCGAAAGCGGTCGTACACGCCGCCGGAATCACGCTCGGAAGCGAGCCCCGCTTCGATCAAGTCCGATTGACTGTAGCCCTTGGCCATGAAATGGTTCCCCCCCGCCTCCCACGAATCGGGAGCGTAGCCAAGGCCAAAGGCTTCGATCGTCTTGTCGTCCAGGCCGCGTTCATGTAAATAATCCAGAGCTTCTTTGCCCGCTTTGGTGTTGAGCAGTTGGTGGCGGTAGAAGGTCACGGCCAGTTCGAGCAGCTCGCGCAGGCGGTCGTACTGTTCGTACTTTTCCTCCTGCTGCGGGGTCAGCGGCTCCAACTGCACGCCGGCCTCTTGGGCCAGTTCTTCCAGGGCGGTGCGGAAATCCCAGCCCTCTTTCTTCATCACAAAGCTGAAAATATCGCCGCCCTCGTTGCACTCGCCGAAACAGCGCCAGGTGCCCGTATCGGGGAAGACGGCGAAGGCGGGGGTGTTGACGTTGTGATGGAAGGGGCAAAACCCGGAATAACTCTTCCCCGAGCGTTTCAGGTCAACTGTCTCGGAGACGATATCGACAATATCGAGTCGGGCTTTGATTTCGTCAATTGCGGACATAGTTTGGGGCTATTCAAGTGACTGATACTTGATGTCTTAGGCCTGCAACCTTGCATTTCACCACGAAGGCACAAAGTACACAAAGAAACCCTTTGTGGTCATGCCGTAAGCACACAAAGTGAAAGAAAAACTTTGTGAACTTGTTGTCTCACCAAAGGTGTGCTTCGCATGTGGTGAGAAAAACGAAAAGAACTTGTTGGCTACCGGTGCTAGAGAATCAGCGGGAGGGGGGTCGATGGATGTCGATTTTTCACCCGCTTCGGAGGGCTATTATAGACTCCCTTTCGTAGATTGGCAATCTTAAAAGATGTGTAACAGCAATTCTCATTATGTCACTGCGCCTGTCCTGAGCATCAGCGAAGGAACTCGTTTTCTGCGACGAAGCAGTCTCCTAGTATTTCGATGCAAGAATACGTGATAGGTTTAGAGCCTTTCGAAAATGGCAAACCATGCTCCAGGCGGCGTCCCCGCCGCCGAGGACGGCGGCTAGAGCAATATATTGTGAATCGAAACCCATCAAGGATTTTTGCATGTCAGTACTAGCATCTTCTTGACATATCTAGAAGATGCTGATGTGTAAGCGTTCAGGTTTGTCATTCTGAAGGCGTTCTTTGCCCGAAGAATCTCCCACGCCTCAGGGGAAGAAGGCCTTATCCCTGACGCTGCTCTTAGACCTCCGAGGTCTCCGAGACCTCGGAGGTCTGGATTTAAGACTTCGGAAGTCTCTGCTCCCTTGCTCCGCCGGGAGTGCTTCGCGAAGACTTCCGAAGTCTACTCAACGCTGGGTGAGAAGCATGCCGCCGCCCCCGTTGCGGTGATGTTGTCAGCAACCGCGTTGCTCGAAGCAACGCGGTTGCCCTTTTCTTGACAAGGGCACCCCCTCCCCCTATACTTTATCGTGCTGACTTGATGACAAGCGTAGAGCCAATACCCAGGCTCTTGCTGCCTACCATCATTCGCCGCCCGGTTGGGGGCTAACAACGACGGCAGCAAGCCCCGATGTACCGACATGTTTTTCCTATCTTTCAAGGGAATCGGCCTGCCCAGGGGCGATCAGGCTCTTTCTGGCCTCCTGGCGGGCCGGGGATGACGTCAAGTTAGATCAAGGAGTGGATGTACGATGACGATCAACTACGCATTGTTCCTGAACCATCTCACCAGCGATCCCGATGATTATATGGCCCGGGTGCAGCCCACGGCAACCGCCGACCTCGAGGAGGTCATCGATCGGATGGTCGAGCAAGGCTCCACGGTGGGCCGGGCTGATATTCTCAGCGTGCTGGAAGCGTATTACGCCACCGTCGAGAGGATGGTGTTGGAGGGGATGAACGTGAACACGCCCGGGGCCAACTACGGAGCCAGCATCCGGGGCGTGTTTCACGGCCAGTCCGACAGCTTCGACCCCGCCCGGCACGAGCTGCGCGGCAGGGTCAGCCCGGGGAAACGCTTTCGCCGGGCGATCAGGGAGCGAGGCCGCGTCAGCAAACAAGAGCCGATCTTGCCCAAGCCGAGCTTGTTGAGCTTCAGCGATTTGAACAGCGGGAGCCGCAACAGCGTGCTGACCCCCGGCGGGATGGGCCAACTGGTCGGCCACCGGCTCAAGTTTGACCCCGAGGACCTCGCCCAGGGGATTTTTTTCCGGGCTGCCGGGGGGGGCGAAACCCGGGTGACGGTGGTGGGGCAAAACGCGCCCACCGGGTTGATCTTCATGATCCCTGCCGACCTGGACGCCGGGGACTACACCCTGGAGGTGCGGGCCGTTTTTGGCGGGGATGACCTCCGCGCCGGGGCGCTGGACTCGCCTTTGACGGTGGCGTAGGGGTTGAGAGGATCAACAGGATGGACGGAGGTCTGCGCTTTAAGACTTCGGAAGTCTCTGCTCCCTTGCTCCGCCGGGAG
>CAZXXW010000066.1:0-17770 GCA_964644835.1 uncultured Anaerolineales bacterium | reverse complement strand
TCCTACGGCGTGCCTTCGATTGTCTCTCGACTCATGGTGGGGGAGATCCCTCTGACGTTCATCGTCACCCACCCGATCCCGCCGAAAAGGGCGCGTTTTCACCAGCTTCGCAACGATCACATGGACGAAATCGCCAGGTATGCCTCCCGTCTGGATGGGGTTGTGATCCTCGTTGGCGATCTCAATGCCACCTCCTGGTCGCCGTTTTTCTGGGATTGGCTCACGACCGGGGATTTGAGCGATTCCCGCCGCGGATTTGGCGTTCAGCCGACCTGGCCGGCCGATCACCCCTTATTGCGTATTCCCATCGATCATGCCTTGGTTTCTCCGGGCGTCCTCGTCCATCATCGGCGTGTAGGGCCCGAAATTGGCTCCGATCACCTGCCCGTGCTGATGGATTTCTCTTTGTTGCTCCAAAGTGCGCATAGGTGATGACAATACCCAAGGTTTACGAGTTCTCTTTTTCTGGTATAATCCCTCTCGTTGACTCGACCGGTCGGTGGCTTTCTAGGCTCGATCAGAGGGCTGCTGGCTTGGAGACCTGCTAAAAATCAAACGAAAAGGAGAGCAGATGTCATGACACTAACACAAAAGGAAAAAGAAAAACTGATTCAGGAATATGCTCGTCATGAAGACGACACCGGATCGCCCGAAGTACAGATTGCGATCTTGACTAATCGGATCCAATATCTGACAGATCACTTGAGAACCCACACGCATGACGAATCTTCACGCCGTGGTCTTCTCAAAATGGTAGGACAGCGTCGTCGTTTACTCAAGTATCTGCGACGCAAGGATTACCAGCGATTTTTGACCCTGACCAAAAAACTGGGACTTCGCACCAAGTAATGCTAATCGAATGAGTGGATGGCTTGCAGGTCAGTCATCCGCTCATTTTTTCTCTGCTCGGGGCATCTTGGAGACACGTTGAAAAATTTTCTCTGCAAGCGGAATCAAGCGGGGAACAAGGCAGTCATGACGGGGGCTGGTTCTAAAACTTTCGTGTTTTGATTTGTCGAAATTTGTTATTGACGACGCAACCGTTGCGTCGCATGAAAATATCTAGTTGAGGCCTGTTGCAGGTTGGGTATTGGGAGCTGGACATAAAATGGCAGTTCGTTTGTGCTCAACTCCCAATCCCTGACCAACAGACCAATGGTAGGAGGTACCATGAAACCCGAAGAAAAAGTATATCAAGTAGACATTGGCGGTAAGCCGATGGTTTTCAAAACCGGACGGCTGGCCCAACAGGCTGGCGGCGCGGTGACCGTTGGATATGGCGAATCACTGATGATGGGCGTTGCTACGATGAGTGATGAGCCTCGTGAGGGAGTCAATTTCCTCCCCTTGACCGTAGATTATGAGCAGCGCATGTATGCAGGTGGCACCATTCCGGGATCGTTTTTCCGTCGTGAAGGGCGCCCCACCGAAAATGCCGTCCTGATCGATCGCCTGACAGATCGCCCCCTCCGCCCGCTCTTCCCCAAAGATTTACGTAATGGCATTCAGGTGATTATGTATTCTTTCTCGGCGGATGGCGAAAACCCGATGGACATCTTGGCATTGAACGCTGCTTCTGCTGCCTTGATGATTTCAGACGTTCCCTGGAACGGCCCTATTGGGGCAGTCCGGATTGGACGCATCGATGGCCAATTTGTCGTCAACCCCACATTTGAACAGATCGAAGAATCGGAGTTGGATTTGGTCCTGGCCGGCACCCGTGAGGCCGTTTCTATGGTCGAGGCGGACGCCGATGAGATCCCCGATGATGTCATGGTCGAGGCCATCGAGTTTGGCCATCGTGCCATTCAGCCGCTGATTGATCTGATCGCAAAAATGGCTGATGAAGTCGGAAAACCAAAGCGGGATTATCCTGCCGCGGAAGTTGACGAGAGTCTCGAAGAACGCGTTCACGCCCGGGTTGAAGCGCCTCTGAACGAAATCTTGGCGAAGTCGTACGATAAAGCCGAATCCAAAGAGGCTGTCGATGCTCTTAAAGAGCAGGTCGTCGCCGAGTTCGCTGGCGATGACGAAGCCCTGGCCGATCAGGTCAAAGAGGCGTTCAGAGCCGCCGAAAAGAAGATTGTGCGTAAGCGCATCTTGGAAAAGGGCATTCGCCCGGATGGCCGCGATTACACCACCGTGAGACCGGTTTGGTGTGATATCAATGTCAGCCCTCGGGCTCATGGCTCCGGCCTGTTCACCCGTGGCGAGACGCAAGTGATGACCCTGGCCACCCTGGGAACACCGCGCGACGCTCAACGGATCGACAACTTGACGCCCACGGAAACCAAGCGTTACATCCACCACTATAATTTCCCGCCCTTTTCAGTTGGCGAAGTGCGCTTTTTGCGCGGCGCCTCCCGGCGTGAAATTGGACATGGCGCCCTGGCCGAACGAGCCTTGCTGCCGATGATTCCCCCTGAGGATGACTTCCCCTACACGCTGCGCTTGGTCTCCGAGGTATTGGCCTCCAATGGCTCTTCCTCGATGGCTTCTGTATGCGGCTCCACGCTGGCGCTGATGGACACGGGCGTGCCGATCAAGGCTCCCGTCGCCGGTGTTGCTATGGGCTTGGTTAAAGAAGGTGATCAATACGCCATCTTGACGGACATTCAGGGTCTTGAGGATCACCTCGGCGATATGGATTTCAAAGTGGCCGGGACCGATAAAGGCATCACCGCTTTGCAGATGGACATCAAAATCACCGGGCTTTCTTCTGAGATCATGGCCGAAGCCCTGACACAAGCCAAGGTTGCTCGCGATGAGATCATGAACGCGATGATGAGCACCATTTCGGAACCCCGCTCGGATTTGAAAGCGCATGTTCCCCGCATCGTCACAGTGAAGATCCCCGAAGACAAGATCGGGGCGGTGATTGGCCCCGGTGGTGAAACGATCCGTGCCATTCAAGATGAGACCGGCGCTCAAATTGACATCGAAGATGATGGCACCGTTTTCATTGCTACCGAGAATGCCGAAAGCTCTCGCCTGGCACGGGACCGCATCCGCAGTTTGACCGAGGAACCGGAAGTTGGTCGCATTTACACCGGCCGGGTCACAGGCGTGAAAGATTATGGCGCCTTTGTCGAGGTTGTTCCGGGAACGGATGGTCTCGTACACGTCTCCCAGCTTGATTCTCAGCGAGTCCGCAATGTCAGTGACATCGTCAGCGTTGGCGATGAAATCACGGTGATGATCACCAAGATCGATAAGCGTAGCGGCAAGATTCGCCTCTCACGACGTGCTGTCTTGGAAGGATGGACTGTCGAAGAAGCGATTGCTAATGACTGACTTTTCTTGGTGCTTGGATCAAAGTTAATCAACAATGAGCGGCGTCCCTTGTGGATGCCGCTTTTTGTATCTAACCTGTTGATGTAACCTTTTCTCTCTGGACGCATCAAATTGAACGTTGAAACAAAGAGATATTGTTTTGGTACAATTAGGTTTGTGCCAATCAAATTGTGCTTTAAAGAACAAAATTTTTAGATGATGAGGAACGGAGATGAGTGACAACGAAAAAACAATTTATAGAATGGTGATTATTGGCTCCGGCCCGGCCGGGCTTTCGGCTGCGTTGTATGCTGCCAGAGCTAATTTGGAACCTATTGTTTTCACGGGTATGCAAATTGGCGGACAGGTTGCTAACACGCATCTTGTTGAAAATTACCTTGGTTTTCCCGAGGGAATTGAAGGCCCTGAGTTGGTCGATGCTTTTCAACGGCAGGCAGAGCGTTTTGGAGCTGAATTTGAGTTCGATCAAATCACCGAGGTCGATTTTTCCGAGCACCCGTTTCGCTTAGAGGCTTACAGCGGCACTGTCTATGCCGAGACGGTTATCATTGCTACGGGAGCGCATCCGCGTAAATTGGGTATTCCCGGCGAGGAAGAATTCAATGGCCGCGGTGTTTCCTATTGTGCTACCTGTGACGGCCATTTCTTTCAGGGCAAGGATGTCGTCGTGGTCGGGGGCGGCGATAGTGCCTTGGAAGAGGGCTTGTTCCTGACCCGTTATGTCGACTCGGTGACGATCATTCACCGTCGCGATGAGTTGCGCGCCGGAAACCTGTTACAAAAACGCGCTTTCAAGAACCCCAAAATCGATTTTATATGGGATACCGTTGTCACTGAAATCAAAGGCGGTGATCACGTCGACACAGTGACTCTTTATAACAAGAAAACGGGTGAAGAAACTGAATTCTCTACCGATGGTGTCTTTATTTTCATCGGCCATATTCCCAATAACAAGCTCTATGATGGACAATTAGCGATGGATGAACAAGGCTATCTGGTCATCGATAAATATATGCAAACCAGCGTCCCCGGTGTGTATGCGGGCGGCGAAGCGGCTGATTCTCTCTTCCGGCAGGTGATCACTTCGGCGGGGATGGGCGCAGCCGCGGCCATGCAGGCGATCCATTTCCTCGATGAGCAGGAAGATGTGGATTAACTCCCATGCCGGAACAGGGCTGCAACAACGCTGACCCTGTTTCGATTTCAGTCCTTAGCCTCCGACCAAGTCCAAAAGGCCGGAGGCTTTTTATGTTAAATTTACGCTGGATAGATAGGGGCTGAAAAGTAGGCGATGGTACAATAGCCGGCAAGATTCAGTATCCCAAGAAGGTCTGGAGATTGATCCCGCTATTGGCTATCAAGAACTTTATTGATGAGGATGAAGATTATTATGATCCCTGTGGAAGATATGAACAATATTACTTATAAATTTGTCAACGGAACAGTGGTTTTACGGATAAGAAATCGAGTTTGCGAAAGTGCTGAGGAGTTGGTTCACAGTGATCTTTTTAAGGTCATGGTAATAAAATCGATTGATTTTTTGAAAAAGCGCCACTCGATTTTATTGAACATGTTTGGCGATGAGCCTGACGCGAAGATTTCACCCCAAATATTAATTCAGACCCTTCAATACTTGATTAAGCTCGATCTTGAAGAAACTTGTAAAGTTTTACCTCAAGCCGAGTGTTTTCTGGGAAATGAAGCACAATTATTTGATTATGTAGAATTTTTATATAATTATTGGCGAAGTTTTGATCGAATCATCATATGCGATTCCATTGGAGATAGGCTTGATAAGCGCCCTTATCGCACCTTTAATAACCGGGTGGAATTTCTTGGTGATCTTATCCGGAAGGTATATCGAGATATCCAAGAAAATTTGATGAAACATCCTAATATCTATCGGCAAATCCATGCCGGGGCAAATATCGGCACGATTGCCTTGCCCAAGCGATTAGCGCTCCCAAATTCTTACCCCAAAGCCTTAGAAAAAATTGGCGTCATTCGACAGATTTTAATCAATCCCCCGTTGGTTTTGGAAACACCTATGAATAAACGGAAAGGGCAATTTGAACGCGTGGATGAAAATCCTCTTCCGAAACTCAACCTGCGCCCGGATGAATGGCTATGTTTTCCTGTAAAAGTGGGATCCTTGGTTATCTTAACCTACATACATGAAACTTTCTATTCGCTTGGGTTATCGATGGCTAATTTGTTTCAAATAGCAACCGATGAAGAACTAGAAAAGAAACCAGATGGCATCTATTTCTATGGGGTTGAAGAAAATCTCTATTCTGAAGAGTGTGCATGTCAAACTTGCTTTTTCGATGATGAAGAAGATGGCTTGTTGATAGCAACTGTTCCCCGAACTGATGAGTTTGGGTATTTTGGGTACTTAAAGAAGATGATTCTCACGCTACACAATATCATTAAGATGAAGAATCAAAAACTCCCCTTTCATGGTTCCTTTATCAAAATCCATCTGCGGGGAGGAGAATCTGCATCGATTCTGTTGATCGGCGATACGGGAGCCGGAAAATCGGAAACCTTAGAAGCGTTCCAAACTGAAGGCACCGATTTAATCTCTGACATTACCATTATCGCAGATGATATGGGCTCTCTGGGATATGATGAGTCGGGCGAGGTGTTAGGATATGGAACTGAAGTAGGGGCATTTCTCCGCTTGGATGACTTATCACCTGCTTCTACGTTTGGTACAATTGATCGGGCGATTTTCATGAATGCCACGAAGACGAATGCCCGTGTTATCATTCCGGTGACGGAACTCCATGACGTCCTGAAGGGTACATCTGTGGATTTTCTCTTATATGCAAACAATTATGAAGCAGTAGATGAAGAGCATCCCATTATTGAACGATTCGAATCTGCTGAAGATGCGTTAACTGTTTTTCGGCAAGGTAACGCAATGTCCAAAGGCACCACAGCAGCAACAGGATTACAGTCCACCTATTTTGTCAATATTTTCGGCCCTCCGGCCTATTATGAACTGCACGAAGGATTGGCAGAGCAATATTTTAACGATATGTTTGCTCAGGGGGTTTTTATAGGAGAAATTCGTACTGAACTAGGAATAAAAGGGATGGAGCGAAAGGGCCCTCAAAAAGCATCCAAGGCTTTGCTTCAATTAATCCAGGAAATCAAAGAAATTTGAGAACACTAATCTTTCGACATTTTCCAAAGCTTTCTTTGAGATCATTGGTTGTAACAAAAATTTTGGACAAAGGTTACAGAGTAAATGATGAAAGCTGGCATAGTATTGTCAAGTTGTGATCGAGAGAAATTAGACGCTTTGGAAAATCTCAAGGTTTGGGATGTTGTTCGCCGAGCGATTGATTTGATGAAGCCGGATGACGTGTTGGTTTTCGATGATTCGCTGGAGGATCTCGCCAGGGTGCGGCAACTTGCAATTGATTATGGCGAAGAAAAGAAACTGGCTACAAAGGGACACACCGTTCATTACGATGGCTATTACGACCAGGCCCGGGACAAAGCCCATACAGCCACGCTTTTACCCCCCGGAAAAACGCTGAGCCGCGGTTTGAACGTCGTTGAGCGTGAATCCGGTCTCAAAGAGATTTTTGGCTTCATGGATGGCGCCATGCGGGGGAAAACGATGATCGTCCGCTTTTTCTGTTTGGGCCCGACCAATTCGCGCTTCTCGATTCGAGCGCTTCAGATCACCGATTCGTTTTATGTCGCTCACTGCGAAGACATTCTCTATCGCCCCGGGTACCGGGAATTTATGCGCCTGGAAGACAAGGACGATTTCTTCTATTTTTGGCACAGCGCGGGGGAACTGAGCGAGCGTAACACCACGGTTAATGTCGATCAGCGGCGGATTTATATCGACCCGCAAGAAAACCGGGTTTTGTCGGTCAATAACCAATATGCAGGCAACTCGCTTGCCTGTAAAAAATTGGCGCTGCGCTTGGCCATTCATCGGGCCAATCGCGAGGATTGGCTTACCGAACACATGTTCATTTCGGCGTTCTATTCCCTCGATGGTGACCGGAAAACCTACTTTTCTGGTGCCTATCCCAGCGCCTGCGGCAAGACCTCCACGGCGATGCTGCCGGGTGCGACAATTGTCGGGGATGATATTGCTTACGTGCGGGCCGGAGAAGAGGGTTACATGCGCGGTGTCAACATCGAGCGGGGTGTCTTTGGCATCATCCGGGATGTCAACACCCAGGATGATCCTTTGATCTTCAAAGCGCTCACCGAGCCGAAAGAATTGATCTTCAGCAATGTGCTCATCAAAGATGGAAAACCTTATTGGTTGGGGATGGGTGAGGATGTCGAGATCCCCGACGAGGGATATAACCATTCCGGGCCCTGGCACCGAGGCCAGACAGACGAGAATGGGGACGAGATACTTCTCTCTCATCCTAATGCCCGGTATACCTTGCGGATCGATGCTCTGGAAAACGCTGATGAGAACCTCGACAATCCCGACGGCGTGCCCATCGATGGAATTTTCTATGGGGGGCGAGATTCCGATACCAGCGTTCCCGTTGCCGAAAGCTTGAATTGGGAGCACGGCGTGTTTGTTGGAGCTACGATTGAATCCGAAACCACCTCGGCGACATTGGGTGCTGTCGGGCGGCGCAAGTCCAACCCGATGGCGAATATGGACTTCATCATCGTACCTTTGTCGTTGTACTTGCGCAATCATCTCAAGTTTGGCCGCGGGTTGAAGCATTGTCCCAAGGTGTTCGCTACCAATTACTTCCTCAAAGGGGAAGATGGCCATTATCTCAACGAGATTTTGGACAAGAAAGCCTGGGTTTTATGGGCTGAAGGTCGCATCCATGGCGATTATGATGCCATCGCTACTCCGATCGGTTATCTACCCAAATACGAGGATTTAAAACCGATCTTCGATCAGGCTTTCGATGACCGCTCTTATTTACCAGAAGAATATGAGCAGCAATTCAGCATTCGTGTCGAGAGATATCTTCAAAAGCTGGATCGTATGGAGGAACTCTACAGCACTGAAGAGAACATGCCTGATGCGTTCTGGCAAGTTCTGACATCCCAGCGAGAGGGACTCGAAGCTTTGCGGGATGAATTCGGTCAGGATGTGATTTCCCCCTTTGCTTTATCGTAGGGATATTGTCGCAAACGCAAAAAGCCGCCGTTCATTACAATGAGCGGCGGCTTTTGATTTTTGTTTGGTTGGCAACTTACGGCGTTGGTGTTGCCTCTAGAGCTTCACCTGTCCAGGTGAAGGCGCGTTGGGCGCTGGTAGCCCCTGCCGATGCCCAGACGGGGTCACCGTTATCGTCCGTGCCGGTTTGGCGGGACGTGGTGACGGACCAGCGATAAATGTGTGGTTCGTTGACCGTGGCGCGGAAGGAGGCGGGCACAATGTACTTGGTGTCTTTGACATAGGCGATCAATTTGCGACCTTGTCCTTCGGTGACGTCTTCGACGGTGACTTTGTAGGATTCGTTGTCTCGTAGCGTGCCTATTGAGGCCCATTGCAGGGTGACGACATCGTCCTCCAGGGTGAAATGGGTGCCATCGGCGGGCAAGAGCAAGTTGGGTGCCGAATATGGTGGGGGCGGTGTTGGGGTGAGAGTTGGCCCCGGCGTTGCTGCCCGCTCACATAAGGGGATGACCAACGGCAAGCCGGAATAGACAGTGTTGCTGACCAGGCCGTTGTACTCCTTAATTGCTTCCATGGGGACGTTGTAATTGTTCGAGATGCTGCTCAACGTGTCGTTTTCTTGCACGGTGTATTGCACTTTTTCGCAGGCAGCGATGGTCGCCTCACGCCCGCTCAGCGTGGCGGAGGGGAAGGGGGTCGCCGTTGGTGTCGGGTGAGGGATATCAAGCTCCTGGCCTTCGAACAAGGTGGCGCAATCGGCGGGCAAACTGTTCAATTGCACAATGCTGCGCACCGAAACGTCGAAGGCGGCGGCGATGGCGCCACATGTATCGCCTGTTTGCACCACATAGGTGAACGGCGTCGGAGAGGGAAGCGGTGTGGCGGTCAGCGTTGGCGTCATCGGTGTTGGGGACATCGAAGGGGTCATGGTGAGGGTGACCGTAGGGGTGTCCGTCAGGGCGATTTCTTCCTGTGTTCGTTGTAAGGAGAAGAACACCATCACAGCGCCGATGGTCAGAAACAGCGCCAACAAACCGATTGCTGCCGGTAAGCTCAGGGTGATTTTTGGCATCCGGCTTCCTCGCAGTGGCTTGTCCGCGTCGGCAGGGGCTTTTTCACTAACGGACAGTTCACTACCGCAGACCAGGCAGCGGTTTGCGTTTTCGCTCAATTGAGTGCCGCAAGTGGGGCACAACTTTTTGTTATTTGCAGTATTTTCAACAGTCATAATATTCTTGTGTGAAGCTTAACTTCTTGCTTCTAGGCAACGGCGGTGATTATACCAGCCTTTATTTTGCATTGCGAATCGGGTTTTCGAGCACCGATTCTAGCACTCAGCGGTCTTTTTGTGTATCTCTGGGCAATTTTAGCTCCAAGAACAGCCTGTTTCATGCCCTTCGTTTCAATAATTTTTGCGCCAGTTCGAATAAAGCTTCCCCGGCATCTCCCAACGGACTGGCTTTTTCGAGTGCGTTTAAAGCCTCATCGGTCAGACGGGAAGCTTCTTTTCGCGTATAGGAGCGGGCTCCCGCCGCATCCAGCATACCGGCGATGTCGGGCGCTTCGGCAGGGAGAATGGGCCCTGCTGCCCATCGTGTTGCAAACTCGATGGACGTTTCCAGCCCGTACAATACCGGCAAGGTTTTCTTCCCTTCTACGAGGTCGCTGGCGGTAGATTTGCCCGTGCGATCGGAGTCGCCCCAGATGCCGAGAAGATCGTCCAAGGCTTGAAAGGCCAATCCCAGATAAAGTCCAAAATCACGGTAGGCCTGGCGGATTTGCTCAGGTGTTTCCGCAATCAACGCGCCGAGTTCCGTGCAGGCAGCCAAGAGGGCGGCTGTTTTTCCCTCTATCATTGGCCAGTAATCCTTCAAGGTGAGGTCGTTTCTCTCCTCGTAGGCGATATCCAGGTGTTGACCCTGGGTCAGTTGTAAACAGGTTGTTTGAAAGATGGCGGCTGCCTCCAGGGCGATGTCCCCGGTCGTTTTTTCGCGCAATCCTAGCAAAGCGAGATGTGCCAGGGTGAACATGGCATCGCCGGTGTTGATTGCTTGGGCGATCCCCCAGCGCTTCCACACGGTGGGGCGCCCGCGCCGGATGTCGCTGTTATCTTCGATATCGTCATGGAGCAGGGAATAATTGTGAACCAACTCGATCGCCGTGGCTGCGGGCAGGGCGCGTTTCCAGCGCCCACCGGCAGCGGCCGTGGTTAACAGCACCAGTAAAGGGCGAATCCGCTTGCCGGTCGCTTTGGGCCCGGCGTTTTCCCCCTCCCAACCGAGATGATAACGCATCATCGTGTGTAGCTCGGTGAGTTGGGGCGTGTCGTTGATCGCAACAATGCGTTGCAATTCTGCTTCAAGGGTAGAGAGATATTCGTTGGAAAGCTTTTGGAAGGTCATATTGTCTCGCAGAGCGGGGGGATTAAGGTCGACGTTCGATAAGCGGGGTGTCGCCCAGTTGCTTCAAATTGGCTGCGCCGGCAGCAAACATGGTCACTTGCAATTCGCGTTTTATTTCCATGATCTGCTCGACGGTTTTTTGCTGGGAGTGAAATGCGGCCTGGAGCAAAGGCCTCGCCATGCCGCCAAGTGTAGCGCCCAGCGCGATCGATTTGGCGATGTCAAGTCCGCTGCAAAGCCCGCCTGAGGCGAAGATAAGCAGATCCGGCGCGCCGCGGCGTGCCTGGCGGATCGTTTCGGCTGTAGGGATGCCCCAATCCAGAAAAGAAGCTGCCAATCTAGCCTGTTTCTCGTTTTTGGCCCGGTGCATTTCCACCTGGGACCAAGATGTCCCGCCCGCACCGGCCACGTCGATGGCCGCGACTCCTGCTTGGGCCAGTTGGGTGGCGGTTTGTTTGGAAATCCCCCAGCCGACCTCCTTGACGATCACCGGCACGGGCAAGGCTTGGCAGACGGATTCAATTTTAGGGAGCAAATTGGCAAATCGAGTTTCTCCCTCCGGCTGGACGGCTTCTTGGAGGGGGTTGAGATGAAGAATCAGGCCATCAGCTTCAATCATCTCAACAGCGCGGCGGCAATGTTCCTCGCAGTAGCCATAATTGAGTTGAACCGCCCCAAGATTGGCAAACAAGAGAATATCGGGAGCCACATCGCGCACCTTGAAAGTTGAAGCCAGCTCGGGATGCTCGAAAGCAGCCCTCTGGGATCCTACGCCCATGGCAACGCCGGTTTCCTGCGCGGCAGATGCCAAGGTTCGATTGAGCGCAGCGGCATCTTCGGTGCCCCCGGTCATCGAAGAGATCAACAGCGGAACTGATAAATGATGCCCGAAAACTGAAACGCCGAGATCAATGTCATCCAGATTCAACTCTGGGAGGGCCTGGTGGACGAAATGATAGTTTTCCAGTCCGGTCTTCTGATTGGAGCGCACATTTTCTTCCAGGTTGATGCGAATGTGATCTGCTTTTCGATTGCTGGTGGGCGTAACTTTTGACATCGTTTTGTGTTCCTTTATTGCGAGGCCATCTTACCAGTCCGATTCGAGAATGTCAACGCGTTGAAAATGACCTTTCGGTCAATGGGCTTCTCACTGTTGAAAGGTGCCGAGCTTGACAGAAAGCGGAGTGGGACTGTAAAATTGCATAGCTTTTATGGGCAATAAAATCTAGCTATTCGTTTAATTCTAGTTGAGGAGGTTTTTACCGATGAGTGACGAAGTTCTGAATGAGATTAAATCTATTATTTCTGAGTTGCTGGATATTCCTGAGGCAGAGATTACTCCTGAGTCCCGTTTCCGCGAAGATCTGGAAGCCGACTCCCTGGATCTGGTCGAATTGATCATGGAATTCGAAGACGAATTTGGCGGCGAGATTTCTGACGAAGATGCTCAGAGCATCACCACTGTTGGCGAAGCTGTTGACTACGTCAAGAACAATATGTGAGCAGATTTTGATTGGAGAAAAAAGCGCAGTCTCATGACTGCGCTTTTTTGTTTTCTATGGGGAGTATGCAAGAATGTTTTTTGAGAGCTATTTTACCATCATGGTTTGATCGATGTTTCCGACGATTTGTAAAACCTGGTTGCGGGTCAGCTTTTCCCCGCCGCTGATCAGCACGTCCAGCGTTGCATATGCCAAGGCCCTGGGGATTTTGACAAAACTGAGGAACGACGTTGGTAAAGTTTGGGAATACTCTTCCAAACTATCCAGGTTAGTGCGGGCATAGTGGAACATTTTTTCATCATCCCAGCCCTGGGGGAAGAAATTTACCCCCCGGCTTAGATCTGTTTGATGGTTGCGTAAGATGTTGACAGCCTGCAAGCCGCGTCCAAATTGGATCGCGCGGGTGCGATGGATCTGATGTTTTTCGAACCAACCCCACAAATCGCAGAGCATCAGGCCTACAGCGCCAGCGACGCTATAGGTATAGCGGTTCAGGTCCGCCTCGGTGATCACTTTCCAGCCATTCAGAACCCAGTGGGCCATCCGGTCAGCCATAGCAGCGGTCGCCTCCCAAATTCTTGGCGCAATGAATTGAGGGGCATAACAAGCCCATTCGCCGATACGCTGGCTGACTTCGGGGAGGACATCGCGGTATTTTTCAAAGAGATTTTCCAGTTCTGCAAAGGCGAACGTTTCAATCGTGGTCTGGGCCTGGAAAATCAAGCTGATTGATTGCAACAACGTGGCCTTGATTTGGGCGTCTAAACTTGGATGGTCTTCGATTTCGTCGATGGCTCGGAGACAAAGATAACCGGACGCGACAGCTTCTTGCAATCCTTTGGGCAGGCGGACAATCGGTAAATAGAATGTCCTGCTGGTTTTTTCCAGCATCTTCATTGTCTCTTGGTGGGTGGTCATGTTGTTTCCTTGTAAGTGAGTAAGATCATTGCGACGATAGATAGTCGTAGCGGGCTTTCAGGGCGTTGTAGATGTAGTTTTGCCACATCATGATGACGCGATTATCGCCATAACTATGGGTGCTGTAAGTTTGGATGGTCAAGCGTCCATCCAGGCAGGTCACTGCGGTCAGATAGCTGGTATTGGAGATGGTGCGCGCTCCCCAAAGGGGAATCGCGTCGCTACCGGGCCGCAATTGGAGCAAATCGCCTAAATCGAAAACGTTCCATGTCCAGTAGTTGGTTGGATTCGTCAGCGAAATACCCTCGTTGGGTTCGTGATGGATGGGGTGGTCACCGTTGATGGGGTAAAGAAGCTGGCGGTCAAGCGGTTCGTCGATCCAGTCGCGGTGGAATTCGACCCCGCAGCGGCTCAAAATCGAGCCGATCTTGCCCGAGGCAATGTCATCAATGTCCCATTCCTCGATAATCAACGAAGAACCCATGTTGAGGGAGTCATTCAGGTAAACATAGAACTCACCAGAAATATTGTCTTTTCTCTCTTTGCCGGAGATGATCAAATCCCAGCCTCGCCCCCCCGGACCGTTGGAGAGAATCTGGGTTTTATAATTGCCCATCGCATCCTTGACATCGACATAGGACAACCCCATTCTTTCCAACGCCTGGTTGATCAACCGGGGGACATTGAAATCTCCAGCCATGTCTTCAAACAATAAAATGCTGGCCGAGCGCATCCAGGTTTCGAAATCCTCTTCTGGCCCCGTGGATTGCTGGGTTGGAGGGGGTGCTTGCGTGGTAGGGGGTGGCGCGGCTTGTTGCGTATCCGTTGGCCGGGATGTTGCTGTCGCCTGGGCTGCCTGGGTTACCTGTTGAGCGTTGACGGTAGACTGCACGTTCGCGGCCATCTGAGTGGCCTGAGCGTCCGTTGTAGTCTGGTAATCCGGTTCTGCCTCTTCGGCCTCTTCGACCTGTTGTGCTTGAGCTTGGTTTTGAGCAGCCTGGGTTTGCTCGATGGCAGCCTGGGTAGCCTGAATGTTCAGAGCTATCTGGGTTCTGCTGGTGTCATCATCTGCCGTTGGTGTGTTACAAGCCAAGCCGACAGCGAGGACAAAAAAAATAGCTGTAAGGATAAAAAAGACAGGCGAACGAAAGGCGGGTTTTCTGGATGTGGACATGTTTTCTCCTTGTAACACTAGATAGCTGAAATAGTTTTATTATGTCACACTCAATGCTACAAAAGCAATGCCCTAAAGGTCATGGTGGGCATTCCCCGACAGATTGGCATCAGGTCAAAAACTGCCCACTTATTCCGCGTTTGGAGGATCTATTCGACCAGAAACGTAATTGCCGTCTCACTTTTATTCCCGGCTCGATCGACGGCTTCTACCCGCAAGATGTGTTCACCTGGGGAGGCTTGCCAAGAATAAGCAAAAGGAGCTTGATCTTGAGAGCCGATCTCTTCATCGTCGATGAAGTAGCTGACCTGCTCCAATTCGAGATTCTCTTGAATCTGCACTTGGAAGGTGATCGTTGGATGGGCTGAACGTGACAGCGTTTGTTCATCTTGGGGATAGACGATAGTTACGTCGGGGGCTTGATTGTCAATCGTAAGCTGGATTGTGTCGGTGTCAATTTTTTGGTCTTCCCGCAACACGATCAATTGGAGAGCGTATAGTCCGTCTACATCCGACGCGTCCCAGGTACCAAGCTCATCGTCTTCGATTGGGGTAGGGACATCTTCGGTGATAGCCAGCCACGTTTCGGGATTGAGCCCTTGGCCGACTTGCAGTCGGTAGGAGACGAAATCTTCCCCCATGGCGCTGCCCCTGACGACGATCTCTCCTTGATGGATGCTGAACATCTCCGGTGTGGTGATTTGGGCATCGGCTGTGGGTTCGGGCGCAGCGATGACATCGTACGATTCGGGCGGCGTGAGGATGTCTGCTTCTCGCGCCCAGGCGCTTGCTTCTGGCGGAACGAGCAGAAAAACCTTTTCTTCGATCAGTTCGCGCGGGGTAAAGACCGTCGCCAGACGCCCCGTTTCGCGATTGATTTCATAGCTGCGATAGAGCGTATCCATCTGGGTTGGTTCTTGGCCGCTGAGGAACACTTCGTTGACCACAGATGGGCAGCTCTTGGTCGGCAGCATACCAGAGGGATCACACACGGCCATGGTGCTGATCCCCAACGGCGCGTCCCAATTTGCAGCAGGAAGATCGCGGGTAGCATACTGGAAGACGGCGTGCCACAAGGCGGAAGCCGTTTCGGATGGCAGTTCCCCACCCTCGAGTGAGTCCTGCGTCTCCCGCCCGGCCCAAATTCCGACGACAAGCTGAGGAGCGTAGCCAATTGTCCAGACGTTGTTGCCCTGCCGTGTCCGCCCAATTTTCGCCGCGACCGGCCGTCCAATCTCCAGTGGGTTGGGGTGCCCCATGCTTTGCCAACGGGCGGACTCGTCACTGAGAATATGAGTCAATAGGTAGGCCAATTGCATACTGGTGAGCGCCTGTTTGTCGTAAGGCCGCTCATCTTGCCAGATTCTTCCGTCCGATTGGTTGATCCGCCGAATGGTGCGGGACTGAAGTTCGAGCTCCTCTCCCTGGTTATGGATATCGCCGACGAAAAATCCCTGGTTGGCCAGGGCGCCATAAGCCTGTGCCAGCTTCAACAAGGTAATGGGGTTGTCCTCGAACAAAAATTGGCAACTGGGACATTCGGGCAGGAGGATTTCCTCGGGCTGGGACGCGGGCACTTCCAGACCAAAGTTCTCGATCGTACGCCAGACATTCTCGGCCCCAACCTGCCGCATGGTCGTCAGCGCGGGGATCAGATAATCGTTCGCCAGGGCGGTGCGCAAGCGCATCGGGCCTTGAAATTCCCCCTCGGGATTAGTGATCGGGTGGAGTTGCTCAGGGACGGAAGCGGGAATATCCCAGAGCAGGCTTGCTGGATGGAATCCGCGGGTGAAGGCTGTCAGGTAGATGAAAGGTGAGGTCGCTGTTCCGGCAGGATGAGCCGTGACCACCTCGCGCGCGGATTCGTTGATCAAGGTCAGGATTTCGCCCGTATGCGGATCCAAGATGATCACGTTAGCGTGTATATCCTCCGTGGCTACGTCCGGCCCCGGGCTGAAGCTGGGCAGCAGGCGAGCGGCCTGGCAGGTTTCCCTCTCCGCCGATGGGACCTGCTCGCCCTTGAGGCGGGCAAGGTGAACTTCCGTCGCGCAGTTAGCTTGGACTTGCAAATCATAATCCAACGTGGTGACGATTTCGAAGCCGCCCGCTTCCAGCCGTTGGACTGGGATATTGGCCTCAAGTTGTTCCCAAACAAGATTGGTGAACGCCTCGGCGATCGGTTTTGGGGCGGCGACTTTCTCTTGGAAGGTGATCTCCTCAGCAAGGGCTTCTTCTGCTTCTTCCCTTGTCAGTTTTCCCTGGGCCGCGAGCGCCTCGATGATTGCCCGGCCCCGTCTGAGCGCCTCGTCGGGCGCGTCATGGGGATTGATGCTAGGGGCTTCGACTACGCCTATCAGGATGGCAGCTTCGGCGATGCTCAAATCCGCCGCCGACCTGTCGAAATAAACCTGGGCAGCCGAATCGACGCCGTAAATTTGGTTGCCGAAATAGGCGCTGTTCAGATACCAGGCCAAAACATTTTCGCGCCCGAAACGGCTGGTAAGTTGAGCGGCCAGAATCCGTTCCCTCACGGCCCGGCGGCGGTTGGGCACTTCATCCCAAAGCAACAGATCGGCGACAAGTCGCTGGGCGATGGTGTCGTGTTCTTCCGGGTTAGAAAGGTCGAGATCAATGAATCCGGTATGATTCCAAAAGTCGGGATCGACGACGGAGATGGTCCCCTCGATCAGCGTCGATGGCAAGGCGGCCTCGCTCTCGTCGACCTGGCTTGCCAGGTGGAGATAGTTCCGTTCTTCGACAGCGGGGTTCTCCAACGCCAAGATGATGTGTTCCCCGCTTCGGTCGTAGAATCGCGTTGGTTGCAGCAGCATACCATCGCTTGGATTGAGCAACAAGGGCAATTTGTCGATGGAAGGTAGATCAGCGGTTACTCTGGCGTAAAGGAGCGTTCCCCCCAGGCCAAGAAAGACAGCCACCATGCTGATTAGCAAGGCCACCCCTAGTGCTGGGCGCAGAAGGTTGTCTTCATTGTGTTCTTGGCGTCTTTTGCGAGCACGCAGGATTTGGATTATCTCAGGCATAGAGACATTGTACAACGATTTAGATCAAAGCGAAAGTTTGTTGCAAAGCACGCCGGATAGGGTGACGATGGGAACCAGATCATGTTGCGAAATTGGATGCCGAGTATCGTGTCCGAAATCAACCACTGAGAAACCTGACCCTGCCACCTGCCACCTGATACCTGATACCTGAAAAAATGTCCCCCTGTGAGCGCTTATGATCCGGTCTGTTCTTCGGCGATTCGCAAAATCTCTTGCGCCGATTGAAGGGTACTGGTGTTGACCTCGCCGAGCATTTGAGCCAGTTCTTGCAGGCGATCTTCCCC
>CAZXXW010000065.1:0-17880 GCA_964644835.1 uncultured Anaerolineales bacterium | reverse complement strand
ATATTGCCAAAGCACGAACCTTCCTGGCCTTGGTAACGGGCATAGCCACGGCCTTATTCTTTTTGGACGCCCACAACAGGAAAAAAGAGTAACTTCACATGCTATAATTTTATGTACTGGACCCAAAACATACGTGGAAACAATATGAAAGATGTCTATTCTTGAGGATTTGAAGTCTATCGCAGAACGGTACCATTTGATCGCGGTCTATGCCTTTGGCAGTCGATCGAAGGAAGCTTTCGCGCGCGTGCAGGGGGAAGACACACCAGCAAATCTAGCTGATTCGGATTTAGACATCGGCATTTTGCCGTCACGAGATAAAAAACTGAGCGTTGATGAGAAGGTTCAACTTGGACTAACGTTTGAAAGAATTTTCAAAGCCTCCAGAGTAGATCTTGTTGTGTTGCCTGAATCTCCGCCGTTTTTGGCTTTGGAGATTGTCAGAGGGGAATTGTTGTATGCTTCAGACCCCGTCCAGGAAGCCGAATATGAGCTGTTTGTCCTTCGGCGAGCAGGCGATCTGGCACCTTGGGAGAGAAAACGACGCAAGATGCTACTTGAAGGAGAAGCGATATGACACCATCCCGCCTAAAAGAAACCGTCGTGCTCGACCGCATCCGTTGGGTTCAACGCATGATCCAAGCGATTCGCGATCTCCCGCTGCAAACTTGGGAAGCTTTCAACGCCGAAAACCACATTGCCGCTGCAGGCGAATCTTATCTTCGCCGTGCTTTAGAAGCTTTACTAGATTTAGGACGCCATATTTTAGCAAAAGGCTTTGGGGTTGCGCCTGCCGAGTATAAAAACATTGCCATAGCGTTGGGGGAAAAAGGGGTGCTAACCGAGAAGGAAACCGCGTTGTTTATCAAAATGGCAGGATACCGAAACCGGCTTGTGCATTTCTACCATGAGATTTCCAGACAAGAGCTTTATGAAATTTGCTCTCAGCGATTGGGGGAAATCGAATCTGTCTTAACAGCTATTCAACAATGGATCGATTCGCATCCTGAAAAAATCGATCGTTCGCTATAACTCCATATCCGTGTCTCCAATCCCCCGATCCGAAATTCAAACCATCCCCTGCGTACACCACGGCGCGCCGGATTATGCCGAGTTGGAGCGTCTTGGCCTATCGCCGGACGAGATCATCGACTTCAGCGTGAACAGCAATCCCTACGGGCCAGCCCCGGCTGTGCGACAGGCGCTAGAATCCGTCCCCCTGGATCGCTATCCCGACCAGGAAGCTCTAGCCCTGCGCCACTCCCTATCAGAACATCATCTTCTCTCACCGGAATCGATCCTGGTCACCAACGGCACAGCCGAGCTAATCTGGCTGATCGCCTTGACCTACCTCAGGCCTGATGACCCGGTCTTGATTGTGGAACCCACCTTCGGCGAGTATGCCCGGGCCGCGGCGCTGATGGGCGCAGAACTCCACACCTGGCAGGCGCAACCTGAAAATAAGTTCGCCTTTCAGGTTGACGAAATCGAGCAACGCTTACAAGAGAACGACTGCCATTTGGTCTTCATCTGTAATCCCAACAATCCCACCGGGCAAGCGCTCTCGCCATCCACCATCCGCGAGTGGGCAAAACAACACCCTGATACATTGTTTGTCGTCGATGAAGCCTACATCGCTTTTGCCGCGGAGTTGGCTTCCGTCGTAGACAGAAAACAGGCCAATCTCCTGGTGATGCGCTCAATGACCAAAGACTACGCCCTAGCCGGGTTGCGCTTAGGGTACGCGGTCGCACACGCGAATGTGATCCAAGCCTTGAGCAAAGCGCGCCCGCCCTGGAGCGTCAACGCGTTGGCCCAGGCCGGGGGAATCGCCGTCCTTGAAAATCAAACCTATTATCAAGACTGCTGGCAACAATCGCGCCAAAACAAGGAGGTCCTTGTCAATGCCCTGGAAGGACTCGGCTTCTCCCCCGTGCCGTCCAGGACGCATTTCTTTTTGCTGCCGGTGGGGAACGGCGCTCACTTCCGTAGCGCGCTGATGGAGCACGGCATCCAGGTGCGCGATTGCGCCTCCTTCGGGCTGCCCGGCTACGTACGCATCGCTACTCGTCGACCAGAGGAAAATAATCGACTGCTCCAAGCGATAGAATCCACCAAATTCACGAAGCACACGAAAAAATAACATCTATGACCCAACTTTATTTGACCCGCCACGGGGAAACTGATTGGAATATCAAACAACGCTTTCAAGGCCATTCGGATATCCCCCTCAACGAAAATGGACGCTGCCAGGCCGCCGATCTGGCTCAACGCCTCGCCGATGAGGCCATCGACGCCATCTATGCCAGCAATCTTAGCCGAGCCTGGGAAACGGCTGAGACCATCGCGGAACACCATTCCTGCCCGTTGATCGCCGAGCCCGGCCTGCGCGAAGCCAGTTTTGGAAAATGGGAAGGGATGACCTATAACGAAATCCAGGCCAGCGCCCCAGACGCCGTCCAGGCCTGGCACGAGGACATGGCCAATTTCGCTCCTCCGGGGGGAGAGACGCCGGATCAATTAGCGCAGCGCGTCGCCTCGGCTTATACTGCCATTTGCCAAAAACACGGAGACGACGAAACGGTCCTGTTGGTTGCACACGGCGGGTCCCTGCAAATGCTGCTCGTGCACTTGTTCGGATTGACCCCGTCACAATTCTGGCAATTTCATCTCAAACCCTGCTCTCTTTCCTCGATTTCAATCTATAACGAGGGGCCCATTCTCAATTTACTCAACGATACCTGCCATCTGAAAACAAAATAACATGACTGCAAAAACCTTAATGATTCAGGGGGCAAGCTCTTCGGCGGGGAAAAGCCTGTTGGTCACCGCGCTGTGTCACATCTTCGCCCGCCGCGGCATGGAGGTTGCCCCTTTCAAAGCTCAAAACATGTCCAACAACGCGGCAGTCTGTCCCGATGGCGCTGAAATCGGCCGCGCCCAGGCCGTGCAAGCCGCTGCTTCCGGATTAGAGCCCAGCGTCGAGATGAACCCCATCTTGATCAAGCCGGAGGCCGATTCCCGTTCTCAAATTGTGGTGCTGGGCCAGCCCTGGCAAACGCTCAGTGGGCGTGATTATTACCCCAAAAAAAATCAACTCTGGAAGTATGTGACCGAATCCCTGGATCGCTTGCGGGCCGAATATGACCTCATCTTCATCGAGGGGGCCGGCAGCCCCGCCGAACTGAACCTGAAAGCGGGCGACATCGTCAACATGGCCACGGCCCAATACGCCCAGGCGCCCGTCCTGCTGGTCGGGGACATCGACCGCGGCGGGATTTTTGCCCAACTGCTGGGAACCTACTGGCTGCTCCCCCCGGAGGAGCAAGAGATCATGGCCGGATTCATCGTCAATAAATTCCGGGGGGATCCTACCCTCTTCGAAGATGGAATCCGCATCCTGGAGGAGCGGAGCGACGTGCCCGTTGTCGGCGTGGTCCCGTACCTGAACGATTTGTTCATCCCCGAGGAGGACGCCGTCGCCCTCGAAACCCTCGAACCTGTCCACCCAGACAAGACCGCCGACGTCGACATCGCCGTGATTCACCTGCCCCGCATCTCCAACTTTGACGATTTCGACCCGTTGGTGGCCGAGCCAGGTGTGCGCGTCCGTTATGTCAACGCCCCCTCCCGATTGGGAAACCCCGACGCGATCATCATCCCCGGCACGAAGAGCACGGTCGGCGACCTGGGCTGGCTGCGGGCCTCGGGCCTGGCCAAGGCCATTGATCAACATGCCGGCGATGGCGGCACGGTGGTAGGGGTCTGCGGCGGCTACCAGATGCTGGGAGAGCGTATCGCCGATCCCAAGCAAATCGAATCCCGCCAAAAAGAGACTGAGGGGTTGGGCCTGCTGCCCATCCGAACGACCTTCGCCGGGGAGAAAGCAACCTATCAGGCCAGAGCGACGATCACGCCGTCCGGAAAGCCCAGCAATTGGCTATCCGCAATCAAGGGGCAAGTCGTCCATGGGTATGAAATTCACATGGGGCGCACGGAGGGGGATGACAATTGGCTCCAAATCACCGGCCGTAACGAGGAGGCTGTTCGCATCGGCGACGGGGCGATGAGACCCGATGGCCGCATTTGGGGCTGCTACATCCATGGGCTGTTCGGAAACGAGACTCTGCGCCGGGCCTGGCTGACCAGCCTCGGATGGGATCGAGACTCTGACTCCATCCATGAGGATCCGTTCGCGGCCTCCCTGACTTATCTGGCCGACACGGTGGAATCAGAACTAGATATAGATTTGCTAGCGTCCTTGCTACGATAAAAACGAGAGGAATATGTCTGTATGGGAAAACTAATCCTGCTTCTAGGCGGCGCCCGGAGCGGCAAATCGACGTACGCGGAAAATCTGGCCAAAGAGGATGGGGGGAACGTGCTCTATGTCGCCACAGCAGAAGCCAAAGACGAGGAGATGGATCTACGCGTCGAGAAACACCAAGCCAGCCGTCCTGACGATTGGGGTTTGATTGAGGCACCCCGCAACGTTGCCCAAGCCCTTCGCCAGGAGCGGAAGGGGGAAAACGTCATTTTGGTAGACTGCATCACCTTCCTGGTGTCTAACTATCTGATCGCGGCTGCGGGTCCGGAGGATGATCCCTTTGACAAACCCCGCGCAGATCCCTTCGATAGCAGTATTGAGGCCGAGGTGGTCGCCGATGTCGAAGCGCTGGCAACCTACACCCAGGCAGAAGATGTGACCATGCTAGTCGTCTCTAACGAGGTGGGCATGGGATTGGTTCCGCCCTATGAATTGGGCCGCGCCTACCGGGATATTTTGGGGCGCGCTAACCAAATCCTGGCCCGTCACGCCGATGAGGTGGTGCTGTTGGTGGCGGGGATTGCGATGAAGGTGAAATAGGAATAGCGGACAAGACACAACGCGGAGTCGCGGGGGTGCAGAGTCGCAGAGTTTTAAAACTTTTCCCTGCGTCTTCCCAACAGGGATGCTGTGCACGCCCTTTGGGCGACACTGCGCGCTTCTTGGCGGCTCTGGGTTAAATCACTTCCCAAGCAAGTAGCGGTCGAAAAAGCCAATCACCTTCTGCTCGAAAAGCTCCGGGCGAGCGGTGTACATGCCGACATGGCCAACACCCGGCTCGATCCAGCGTTGGCGAGGCTCTCCGGCAGCCCGATACAAGCGCTGCGCAGAATCAGGTGGAACAACGGAATCAGCCTGCCCCTGGATGATGAACACGGGCCGCGGACTGATCGCTCCAATCGTGTCCATAGGGCGAAGATCATCGGGAGTGAGGCCAGTTTCCGATTGAACGAAGAAGCGAATCCCAGGGCGCAACATGGGGGAAGAGACTATTCTGATGAGCATTTCTTCGATGGAGGGGAAAGCACTATCAGCGACGACAGCCTCAATTTGAGGGTAAGCAGCGGCTGCCTCGATCAACGTCACCGCGCCCACGGACTGGCCGTAAGCCCCGATGCGGCTGATCGCTGGTTGTTTGAGAGCAAAATCTAGAGCCGCCTCAACATCGAGAACTTCCCGAACGCCCCAAGTGCAAATTTCCCCTTCGCTTTGACCATGAGCGCGAGCATCCCAAGAGAGAACGCCATACCCGTGCCGGGCAAAGAAGGCGTGTATCTCCGCGAAACGTTCGGCTCCATAGCCATGCGCAACCAGAATCAGAACGCCATTTTTCGGCACCGTGTACCACGCGGCGAGATCAATTTTATCCGCAGTGGTCAGGGTTACGGCCTGATACGTTATGCCAAACTTCGCGGGTGTATCTTTTGACCGAATTTGGACGCCATCTGGCCGCAAATAAAATTGGGCCCCGTGGTAGCTGACGATAGCATACATTGCAACGATAGCTACAACAAGCACAAGAAAACCAAAGAGAAGCAAATTGGCCCAGTAACGCCAATTACAGAGTGTTCTATCTTTTGTGAGAGAAGGTATCATCACCAAAATCCTATCAACATCTTCAACAAGTAATTGATCTGAAGCAAACACCGCATCAATTATAGAATACATCCAGGACAGGTTGAGTATAATTGATGATAACGAAACAAAGCCAGAAAGCAAAAAAAGAAAGAGAGACAATATGTCTGAAGCCAAAAGGAATTCTGTAGCCCTGGTCACGGGAGCAACCGGCGCGATCGGGAGCGCGATCGCCAAAGGGATCGCTGAAAAATCGAATTACGAAGTCGTGCTGCTGGCTCGGAACGAGTCCAAAGCCAAAAAGACGGTCAAAACGATTATTGAAGAAACGGGCAATCACGATGTTCGATATGTGTTGTGCGATCTCTCCCGGCGGAGGGAAATTGATGCCTTGGCCGAACGTTGGCAAGGCCCTTTGGACGTCCTGGTCAACAACGCGGCGGTGACTCCCCGCAGGCGCAAAGAAACACCCGAGGGCATCGAGCTGCAATTTGCGACCAATGTGTTGGGCTATTTCTGGATGATTCGCGCCTTCAAAGAGCATCTCAAGGGTTCGGCTCCGGCGCGGGTGGTCAATGTGGCCAGTTATTGGGCCGGCGACCTGGATATTGACGACCTGGAATTTGAGCGCCGTCCCTACCGCAACGGGACGGCTTACCGCCAATCCAAGCAAGCGGACCGGATGCTCACCGCCGCTTTTGCCAAACGATTCGAGTCCTACGATATCACCGTCAATTCTTGCCATCCCGGCGATGTCAATTCGAAATTGAGCAACAACCTCGGCTTCGGCGGCTCGGAGACGCCAGAGCAAGGGGCGGCAACGCCTGTTTGGTTGGCGACCGCTCCCACCGGCGGAGAGAAGACGGGCAAGTATTTTGCAAACAAGCGTGAGCAGCATGATCGTTTTACGGACGATGAAGAAGCCGTCGCAGCGCTCTTTCAAGCGTGTCTGGAATACGAATAGCGGATACCCTCTCCAATTTGGCTGACCACACGAAGAAGGCGTAGCGCAAGAACTAATCTTGCGCTACGCCTTTTGCTTTAATCTTAAAATTTTTTGCCGCCTTGTTGACTCCCAAAACGTTTTGGTTTACGATAAGAATCCATCCAAAACGTTTTGGTTATGTCATCAGGAGAAGTGAGGCGATTATGCCCGTGACACTGAAAGACATTGCCCAAAAAGTAGGGAAATCGATCACAACTGTATCCCGCGCGTTGCACGATTACGACGACGTCAGCCCCGAGACAAAAGAAAACGTCCGGCGGGTGGCAAAAGAGTTGGGGTACAAGCCCAACATTCTCGCCCAACGGCTGCAAAAACAAAGTACGGATACAATTGGCTTTATTCTACCTACATTTGGCCCCCGTTTTTCCGACCCTTTTTTCAGCGAATTTCTGGCCGGTATTGGCAACCAAGCTGCCAAACTGGGCTATGACCTGTTAGTGTCCACCCGCCCTCCCGGCAAAGAAGAAATCCAAACTTATCACAGCAAAGTCCAAAGTGAAAGCGTGGACGGGTTCGTGATTGTGCGCACCCGGCGACAGGATACGCGCATCCAATATTTATGCAGCGAGAATTTTCCCTTTGTGGCTTTTGGCCGCACAGAAGATTCGTGCGACTATCCGTATGTCGACGAGGACAGCGAGCACGGTATGCGCTTGCTGGCCCATCACTTGGCCGACCTCGGCCATAAAGAGATTGCTTTCATCGCTGCACCGAAACAACTTGCGTTTGCCAACTATCGCCTCAAGGGGTTCAAAGAAGGATTGCGAGAAAAAGGGGTAGCGCTCCAAGACGAATCAATCGTCACAGGAGACCTGACCCAGCGAGGAGGGTATAAAAAAGCCACCGAGATTCTCAACCGTCCCAATCCTCCCACGGCTATCGCGGCCTGCAACGATTTAATGGCCCTGGGGGCGATCAGCGCAGCCCAAAAAATGGGGTTCAATGTTGGAGAAGAGATTAGCATCACCGGGTTTGACAACATCCCCCTGGCGGAGCATTGTCATCCCCCTTTAACAACGGTCCACCAACCGATCTATCAAATTGGTGAAATGGTCTGCAAAATGTTGATCAAACTAATTAGGGGAGAAGCCCTGGATCAAGAACATATTTTGTTAAAACCATCTCTGGTGATTCGAGAATCCGCAGGACCGCTTTCATCCAGAGAATGAATGAAAAGGAGGTGGTGATATAGCTTACAAAAATTTCCCAATGCCAAAAGACCGTCGTTAAAACTTAAAATCTAGAGAAACTTGGAGGAAAAAATGAAGAAACTTACGTTTGTGATGCTCATTGCCCTTTTCGGTGTAATTCTGCTGACAGCTTGCCAACCGCAAGAAGTGATCAGAACGGTTGTTGTCACCGAAGAGGTGGAGAAAGAAGTCGTCGTTACCGAAGAGGTCGAGGTCGAAAAAGAAGTCGTCGTCACCGAAGAGGTTGAGGTGATCAAAAAACCTGAGGTGGTGATCGAATTTTGGACCACGGACAATGAGGAGGAACGCGTTCAGGTCTATGAAGCAATCGCCGAGTCTTTTATGGAAGAGAATCCCGAAGTTGACCTTCGGATTGTGCCCATCGAAGAGGCCGGGATTGCCCAACGGATTGCAACAGCCCAGGCTGCCAACCGCTTGCCCGACATCGTGCGCATGGGCGTCGAACGCGTCTCCACGTTTGCAGCCGATGGCCTTCTGGACGAAGAAGCAGCCATGGCTACGATCGAAAGCATCGGCGAAGATGACTTCCGGGCCGGGCCTCTCCAGATGGTCACTAACCCGGCTACGGGCAACTATGCGGCGATCCCTTTCGATGGCTGGATTCAGGCGATCTGGTACCGCAAGGATGTGTTCGATGAAGCTGGACTCGATGCCCCCATCGCGTGGGAGGACATCAACGCTGCTTGTGACACGCTTCCCGGCACCGGTGACTTGCTCTACGCTTTGACGCTGGGAACCGATCCCGGGCAGAACTATCCCCACCAGGTCTTTGAGCAAGTGGCCATGTCCAATGACGCTTGGCCTTTCGACGCCGAAGGCAACGTGACGATGAACACCCCCGAAATGATCGAGGCGCTGGACTTTTACACCAGCCTGCAGCGATGCGCTCCCCCGGGACCGCAATACTGGCGAGGGGCGCGCGAAGCCTATCAGTTGGATCAAGCGGGAATGCTCTTCTACAGCACCTACATCATGGATGACCTCGTAGAAGGATCCGGGCTGGAAGAAGGCGGCAACATTGAGATTCCAATCGAAAATCTACCCGGCAAGACCGGCTTTGCTTCCAGTATGGAAGGACCTAACGGATCTGCTTCTTACGGCCAACTGGTCACCCTGGGTATCATGCAAGGGGCTGATCCGATGGCTCAGGAGGTTGTCAAGTACTTCATGACCGGTCAAAACTACCAAGATGTCCTCGCGCTGGCACCGTTCGGCAAGGTGCCCGTCTTGAAGAGCGCGGTGGATGGCTGGTCGACCTTGAGCCCCTACTTCGAAAATTATTCCGAAGAAACGCTGGGCCAAATCGCCAACGGCTTCGAGACGATGCAGCGCTGGCTGTTCCGTCCGGACTACGACGCCACGCAACGCGCTGTAATCGGCGACATCGAGGGTCGTTTGTTGATTCCGCAGGCGATCAGCAACATCGCGCTGGAGGGCACAATGACACCCGAATCTGCTGCCGAATGGCTCCAAGAGCAAGTTGAGCAGATCTACGCCGAACGTACCGAAGAGTAGCTCGTCGTATCGTTGCGAGGGTGCAGCCCAAAAACTGCACCCTCGCACTTTTTGACCCTATCCCTAGGGAAAGGTGAAATCATGTCTGAATCAATTCAAGAACGCTGGGGCTCTTTGCGAAGTCGCGAGGCCCGCTTGGCCTGGTCACTGATCTTGCCAACTGCGCTGATCGTCTTCGGCCTGGTGATCTTCCCGGCCATTTTCAGTGTCTGGGTAAGTTTTCATGATGTCGGGCTGGACAACCTCAATAGAGTCTTCCAAGCCCCTTTTGTAGGTTTTGAGAACTATCGCAAGGTTTTTCAAGACTATGCTTTCAAATTTCAAGGGTGGCAGAATTGGGGAGCAGCGGTAACCAGCATTGTGTACTCCTTTGCGGCAACGATTTTGACTATTCTGATCGGCCTGATCGCTTCCCTATTATTGAATCAACCCTTCCGCGCCCGAGGCGTGGCTCGGGCGATTTTCCTGTTCCCCTACGTTGCCCCAATTGTGAGCACCGCCTTCGTCTGGCGCTGGCTGCTCGACCCACGTCCATCTGGCGTGGTCAACGATATCTTGATGCGCCTCGGCGTGCTGGAACTACCCAAAGCATATCTGGCAACACGAGGATTAGCCATCTTGCTGGTGATCATTTTCCAGGCTTGGCGTTACTTCCCCTTTGCGATGCTGATGATTCTGGCCCGGCTACAAGCGATCGACGAAGCTCTCTATGAAGCCGCTATCGTCGATGGCGCCAATGCCTGGCAGAAATTCACCAATATCACCCTTCCGGAACTGCGCTATGTCCTTGGAGCAACGTTCCTATTGCGGCTGATGTGGACGTTCAACAAGTTCGATGACATCTTTTTGCTCACCGGCGGTGGATTCGGCACCAAAGTTTTGCCGGTGTTGACCTATGAATTCAGCTTCCGCTTGTTCGATTTCGGCCGCGGCGCTGCCTCAGCCATGATTCTCTTGATCATCCTGGTGATTTTCATGATCTTCTATATCGGTATTGTGATGAGAAATGTAGAGGCTTAACGATGAACTCAGAACGAAAAACTTTCCTGGAGCATTTGGCCGACTGGCTTACCTGGCAGCGGTTTCTCTTTTCGATCACCTTGATCTTCTTTCTTACTAGCATCCTGTTTCCCTTCTACTGGATGGTTAGTTCTTCTTTCAAAACCAGGGCTGAAATTGGAGGTCGTGAACCGGTTTACATTCCCAGCGCATTGCGCCTCAACGCATATCGAGAATTGTTCGATCCCAGCCATCCAAGCTTTCAAAACTTTCAGCAGAACATCCTCAACACGATCAAGGTATCCGTGCCGACAGCGATCATCGCTGTGGTTTTGTCAACCCTGGGCTCTTACGCTATCGCTCGCCTGCGCTTTACGGGGAAAAACGTTTTTCTCAACGGCATCTTGATGGTCTATCTCTTCCCTGGCGTTTTGCTGATCATTCCTCTCTTTGCGATGTTGGCTCAAATCGGCGAGCAACTTGGCTTTCAAGTGCAAGATAACCTGGCCGTCCTGGTCTTGACTTATCTGGCCCAAACCTTGCCGGTGGCGCTGTATATGCTGACCAATTATTTCCGAACGATACCGGATGAAATCGAGCTAGCTGCCTTGATCGACGGATGCAGCCGACTGGGTGTCATCTGGCGGGTAACCCTGCCACTCTCCATTCCGGCACTGGTCTCTGTGAGCATTTACACCTTCATGATCGCCTGGAATGAATTCCTTTACGCCCTTGTGTTCTTGAACGATCACCAGATGTTCACCATGCCGATCAAGATCAACACGATTTTCAACGATCCCAGCCCACGCCCTCATGTTGTCATGGCGGCATCCACGATTATGACCATTCCGATTGTTTTGCTTTTCCTCGCTCTTGAACGCTTCCTGGAGGAAGGATTGACGGCGGGCGGTGTCAAGGGCTAAAATACAGCCTTTGTCATCATCATTCAAAAGGATTCAAGATGCGGATTGGCTTCATCGCCACACGCCTGAGCGGCACCGACGGTGTCTCGCTTGAAGTCGAAAAATGGGCTCGTGTACTCCGTGACATGGGTCACGAGCTTTTCTATTGCGCCGGAGAGTTGGGGGGATATGCCGCCGGCGGTAAGCTGATTCCCCGTTTGCATTTCAACCACCCGGACATCGACATTCTCAACGAACGCGCCTTTGGAATCGAAAATCCGGCCCGAAAGGAAAGCGATGCCAAAAAGCTGGGGAGCGATATCAACGCCGCGGCCAACGAGCTCCAGCCTGCCCTGCGCGAGTTCATCCTCAGCAACAAGCTCGATGTGATCCTCATCGAGAACGCGCTGGCCATCCCGATGAATCTCCCCTTGGGAGTCTGCTTATCCAACCTGATCGCCGAATTGGGGATCGACGCCATCGCCCACCATCATGATTTCTACTGGGAACGGGAAAGGTATCAAGCCAACGCGATTCTGGATTTCCTGGACACGTATTTCCCCCCCAGGCTGCCCAACATCGAGCATGTGACCATTAACACGATCGCTCAAAAACGGCTCAAGGCTCGCCGCGGCATCGAGGCGACCGTGATCCCTAACGTGCATGACTTCGCCACACCACCGCCAAACATTGATGAGTATAACGCCAATTTGCGCTCCAATCTCGAATTGGAAAAGGACGATGTGTTCATTTTACAGCCCACCCGGGTTGTGCGCCGCAAAGGGATCGAATTGGCGATAGAACTCGTCCAGCGGCTTGGGATACCCCGGCCACGTTTATACATCAGCCACAGCAGTGTCGATGAAGGTACCTCCTATTGGCACTGGCTAACACGAGAGGCCCGGTTGATGGAAGTTGACCTTCGGCTAATCGACCACCTGATCGATCCAATTCGCCGAAAAGTTAACGGCAAGAAGATTTATTCCCTCTGGGACGTGTACCCCCACGCCGATTTAATTACCTATCCAAGCCTATACGAGGGGTTTGGCAACGCCCTGCTGGAGGCGATCTATTTCAAGAAGCCCATTGTGGTTAACCGCTATCCTGTCTATAACGCCGACATCAGGCCCAAGGGGGTTCAGTTTATCGAACTGGACGGTTTCGTCAGTCAGGCAGTCGTCCAAAACATACTCGACCTGCTCAAAAACCCTAAACAAATCGCCGAGCAGGTTGAGACCAATTACCGAATCGCCCAAGAACACTTTTCGCTACAGGTGCTTGAAAAAAGTCTCGACCAACTTTTAGCTCAATTCTAGTTTTTCCAATGCAAACCAAAAAGCGCATTCTCAACCATCTCGCCCTTCTCTATGGAGAAGACGACGCCCAACAAATCTGGCAGCAACTCCAACCCCAGCTAGAACAATTTCGGCAAACCCATCCCCACCAAGAGAGCCCACCGGAAGATATCTTGACACAAAAAGACGTCATTCTGATCACCTACGGCGATCAGATCCGCTCCGAGGGGGAAGAACCTTTACAAACCCTGGCGGATTTTGTCGAAACTTACCTGCAAGATTTCATCTCCACGATTCACCTACTTCCTTTTTTCCCCTACTCCTCCGACGACGGCTTCTCGGTGATCGATTACAGGCAAGTTGATCCCGATTTGGGTGCCTGGGGACATATCGAAAAAATCGGCCAGTGCTGCGACTTGATGTTCGACGCGGTGATCAACCACATCTCCCGAGAGAGTGCCTGGTTTCAGCGTTTTCGCAAAGGGGAAGAGCCCTACGATGAGTATTTCATCACCGTAGGGCCCGACGTCGATCTCTCCCAAGTCGTCCGGCCGCGAGCGTTGCCCCTGCTCACACCGGTGGAAACCAAGCAGGGGTTGCGCCACGTTTGGACCACCTTCAGCAACGACCAAATCGACCTGAACTTCGCCAACCCCGACGTGATGCTCGAAATCATCGACCTGCTGCTCTTCTACATCGATCACGGCGCCCAAATCATCCGCCTGGACGCAATCGCTTACCTATGGAAAGAAATCGGCACGTCCTGCATCCACCTCCCCCAAACGCATCATGTCGTCAAACTGTTTCGGGCTATTTTAGATTTCGCCGCCCCGGACGTGATTCTGATCACCGAAACAAATGTGCCCCATGAGGAGAATATCAGCTATTTTGGGGACGCCCTGGACTCAGGGACAGGTGGCGAGGCCGCCCCAAGAGGGGATGAGGCTCAAATGGTCTATCAGTTCCCCCTGGCGCCGTTGGTGCTGCATACCTTTCATGGGGGGGATGCCCGCAAATTGACCGAATGGGCCTCTTCGCTGGAGGCCCCTTTCGGCAATACAACCTTCTTCAACTTCATCGCTTCCCACGATGGTATCGGCGTCCGCCCCGCCGAAGGTATCCTCACAGACGAAGAAGTTCAAGCCCTGGTCGACCGCACGATGGCCCACGGCGGGCACGTTTCGTACAAGACCAATCAAGACGGCAGCAAAAGCGTCTACGAACTGAACATCACTTTCTTCGATGCCCTCAACGACCCGGCGAAACCGGACCACCAATTGGATTTGAAACGATTTTTAGCCTCGCAGGCGATCATGCTGACCCTGGCAGGCGTGCCGGGGATTTACGTCCACAGCCTGTTCGGCTCGCGCAACTGTCACACCTGCGTTGAAGAGACAGGCCGGGCCCGCTCGATCAACCGGGAAAAGTTCCAACGTGAGGCATTGGAGGCGTCCCTGGCAAATCCGGAAAGCCTCAGCGCCAGAGTTTATAATGGCTACGCGCAACTTCTCGCTGCCCGACGGCAACATCTAGCGTTTCATCCCCAGGGGGAACAGCAAATCTTGTCGCTGGGTGAACAGATCTTCGCCGCCCTGCGAACGGCCCCGGACCGCAGCGAGCAGATTCTCGCCCTCACCAACGTTATCGACCAGCCCGTGACTCTTCGCGTGACGGCATCGGACGCGCTGCCGTCAGCATCCCGATGGCATGATTTATTCACCGATGTAAACGTCGAAATCCCTGCCGATATCGAATTACCCCCCTATCAGGTTTTCTGGCTGCAAAGAAAATAGGTCAGGGATTGGCTTCCGAGCAGCAAGACTTCAATATGGAGAAAAGCAAAAGCGCACCGGCGAAATGCCGGTGCGCTTTCGCATTTCATTCGGAATGAGATCAACTTCGAGCGCGTTCGACGACCTCCACAATTTCGGGCAGGCCAATGCCCAGTTCTTCCAGCTTCTCAACTTTGGGGATGCCGTTCTCGTCCCAGCCGCGGCGTTTGTAGACAGCATCGATCAGCTTCTCGTATTCAGACTCGCGGTGGGCGCGCAGGCGGGCAATCTTTTCCTCGGTGTCCATGCTCTTGGGGTCAAAACCGAGCTCTTCGAGTTGTCCATCGTAGAGTTCCGCGCGGGACCGGTATTCCGGCACGGTCACGGGACCCATTGCCCGGTAGGGGGGATAGTCATGCTCGCGGGTACCAAATCCCTGCCGCAAGTTCATGATCCGCTGCAAATTGTAGACCTTCTCCGAGGAAAAGATCAAATCATCTTCGCTGACTTTTTCGCCGGTCATCCCCTCCACCAACCAGGTGTAGTTCTCGATATGCTCGGGGAATTTGTTCGGCTCTTCGGCCTCAGCATTGCTCTCCGGGGTGATGTCATTCCAGGGGAGCTTGCACAAGCCATGGAGACTGAACCAGGTGCGGAACAAGGGGAAAAAGTGTAAGGCTTCGGCTTTGTCTTCGAAGGTGGGAATCTGGTTGTGAACCTGATCCATGAAGATCAGCCAGGCCTCGTCGTGTTGGGCGCCCTTGTTCGCCATACCATAGCCGCCCTGCTGGGCCAAGGACTCTTTGGTGATGTATTCGGAGATCTCCATGCCCTTAATTTCCATGCCAATATCTTGGAGAAAATCGGGGTCGGCGCCAAATTCTTCGACAAAATATTCCTTCATGTAACGCACGCCCTGGCCGACGATGTGGCCAAAACCTTCGCCCTTGGCCATCTGATGCAAAATTTCCAGCGCCGCGTCGGTGTTGCCCCAGGTCATCTCCAAACCGCCGGTGTCTTTCTTATCGATTTCACCGGCCTCATAAGCCTCCATCACAAAGGCGATGGAATTGGCAAAACTGATCGTGTCGATCCCGTAAGTGTCGCAATAGAAGTTCATCTCCAGGAGAGCGGCGGGGTCAAAATTGCCAATGTTGGAACCAAGACCCGCCGCGGTTTCGTACTCGGGACCATCGACCAACACAGCATCACCGGCGTAGGGTCCCGTCTGAAGGTGGAAATGATCGACACCGTGGGAGCAAGACATCGTGCAGCCCAACCAGCAGTCGGGAATCCCTTGCGTAAATAGCTCTTTCCACACCGAGGAGTCGATTTGATCGACATCTTCATGGGAACCATAGGCAAAGTTTTTTGTCGGCAAGAGCTTGAAGTGATCCATAATCTCGACAAGATAAGGCGTGCCGATCTTGCGCATCTGATTTTGCTCGTCATCGAATTTGGCGATCTCGGCATTGATCCGTTTGCCCGCCTTACGGATCAAATCCATGTCGGCAGGGTTGTTACTCTCTGGGCCCATATCGGTATAGCGCACCACAATGGCCTTGATCTTCTTATCCCGGAAGACGCGACCCGAACCGCCGCGGCCGGCCTGTTTGACGCGCACTTCTTTTCGGCGGGTGTCGTACCAGCTCAAGTTCAGCATCGCGTAGCGGCTGTGTTCAGCAGCCTGGCCCGTGGAGACAACCGAAACGCCGCGTTTGTCGCGCTCTCCAACGGCGTACATCTCGGTCAATTGCGGGCCGATCAAGTGAGAATCGAGGTCTTCGAGCGGGGTAGTCTCGATAGTCACTTTGCCCTCATCGCCGTCGATGACAATGATGACATCTTCTTCGGCCTTGCCCTGAATTTCGAGAGCATCAAAGCCGGAGAACTTGAGATAAGGGGCAAAATACCCGCCCGCGTTGCTGTCGATGATCGACTTGGTCAGCGGCGAAACCGTGACAACGGTCGACTTCCCCGAGCCGGGGTAAGAGACAATTCCACAAATGGGGCCATTGGCGATGACGATCTCGTTCTGGGGATCATTCCATTTGGTCTCATCTTTAATCGCCTGATAGAGCAACCAGAGCCCAAAGCCGCGCCCACCGGTGAACAACGTTTTCATCTGCTCGGTGACAGGCTTGGTCTCAATAGTGTTATCAGACAGATTGACGTACAACGTTCGGTTGGCATATCCGCGTTCGACAGGCCGCTTCTCATAATCGAGTTCAGCGAGTAAAGTGTGTGCCTTTTTCAACTCGTCAACCGATGTTTGGGTAGCCATAAATGACACTCTCCTTTTGGGTGGATAGATCCATGGTAATAAGATTTGCTTTCAGCAGGTATTCCAATTATGTCTTGTTTGGGACAACTTGACAATGGATGAACCTCCTCACTCCGTGTTGGTCTCTGACCCTGGACGGGCTTCAGCCATAATGCCGATGTCGGCAATGGCAGGCCCGACGGGGTAAACAAGCACATCGAAGTCAATTTCGTCCCCCGGCTCCAGCGGCTGTTGCGCCGTCCATTTGCGCAACCCCACAGGGAAGCCTTGTTGGTCATACGCAAAGACGGCCAGCCAAATTTGATCCGCCGGAGGGGATTCCTCGCCAACCAGACGAATCGAACCGCTCACCCGGGCGCTATCGGCGCGGATCGACGTTTCGGCGACATCGACTTCCACGGGGAGATAACGCCCACTATCGGGAGCCAGCGGAAGGGCAGATTGAACCTCCACCTGGACAGAAAACTCGGCAGGCAGCGGCGGATCAAAGCGAGCAACCAACGGAATCGTCTCCCCAGCAGGGAGCACGTTCAAAGGCGGGATCGCTTCTTGTTCTGCGATCAACTCTCCATCGGAGAAGAGACGAATCCCCACAGAGAGATTCTCGACGGCCTGCTCGTGCTGGTTGACCACCCGGGAAAAACACCACACAACACCGTCCGGGGCGGGATAACATCTTGGCCGCTCCAGAACGTTGACGGTCACCGGCGTGGGGGACGGGAAAGCAGCGAGACTCTCCCCTCCGGTGGGAATGATGATTTCTTCGCCAACGATCAGAAAATTAGGGTCGATTTCCGGGTTAGCGGCCAACAAATCATCAAGGGTGACATTGTAACGGTTGGCAATCACCAAAAGTGTGTCTCCGGATTGAATCTGATAGAGAAATGGCGTGGGGGTAGGAGCGGGCGGAGCCGTAGCTGTACTCTCAGCCTCTTGGCCGGAGGGAGTCGCTGTGACCGTGTGCGTATGATATGGTGATAACTGAATTGCCGGC
>CAZXXW010000064.1:0-18307 GCA_964644835.1 uncultured Anaerolineales bacterium | reverse complement strand
TGCTGCTGGGCTTGCTCTTGCCCAGCGAGGGGCGGGCGGAGGTGTTGGGCTACGACGTGATCGCCCAGGCGGAGGCGATCCGGGCGCGGGTGGGCTACATGTCGCAAAAGTTCGCCCTCTACAACGAACTGAGCGTGTGGGAAAATCTGGTCTTTTACGCCGGAGTCTACGGGGTGCGAGAGCGGGAACACATCGAGGCGACGCTGGCCCGGCTGGGGCTGACCGGGATGGAGAGCGTGCGCGCCGGTCAATTGGCCGTCGGCTGGCGTCAACGATTGGCCCTGGCGACGGCGATCGTCCACCGGCCACAGTTGCTCTTCTTGGATGAACCCACCTCGGGCGTGGACCCGACCGCCCGGCGCGATTTCTGGGACTTGATCTACGAGTTCGTCGCCGAGGGGATGACCGCTTTTGTGACCACCCACTACATGGACGAGGCCGAATATTGCAGCCGGGTGGGAATCATGAGTGCGGGCCGTCTGCTGGCTCTGGACACCCCGGCGCGCTTGAAGACCGAGGTGCTGACGGGCCAGGCATGGGACGTGTACGCCGAGCCGCTGCTGCCCTCCTTGCACGCCCTGGAAGCCTGTCCCGGCGTGCTGCGGGCGGGCCTGGCGGGCGATCATTTACGCGCCATCACCACCGCGGAGACGGGGGAGGCCGCGTTGGAGGGTGCGTTAGGGGCCAGCGGAGCGGAGGGGATTCAGCTCGTCAGAGTGGAGCCGACGTTGGAGGATGTCTTTTTGGCGTTGGCAGTGGGGAGTTGAGAGTGGAGAGTTGTGAGTCGTGAGTCGGGCATGGGGAGAGCCACAGATGAAGGGGATGGACACAGATAGTTTCCCTTTGCGCTGAAATGGAACGCGAAGGATAAGGATTGTGCTGGTAGCACGACTGTGGATTGTCCGGAAGAGTACGGAGAAGAAATTCAAGGGATTTGTTTTGAAGGTGGGGTTGAGACTTGTGATTCTTGTCCGGCTGATTGTGGCGAGTGTGCTGGTCCATACTGCGGTGATGGCACGTGTGCTGGTTTTGAAAATTGTTTTGCAGAGGACTTGATCTCCAAATTGTCCTATGATACGATAAATCATAGACTATGATAATATGAGTTTATGATTTTTGGAGGTAAATTTTAATGGCGAAGAACACCTATACGATCCAGGAAAACGGCCAGGTAACCCTGCCAGCCGAGTTCCGCCGGAAGCACGGGCTGAAGAAGGGGGACGTGGTCGTGTTTCGGGAAACGGAAGAAGGGCTTCTGATCGATCCCCGGGAGGCCTTGGTCATAAACCTGCTCGACGAAATCAGCGAGGCGCTGGAGGTAGAAGGGATCACGCTGGACGCGCTGATCGAGTCGGGGCGTGAGATTCGCGAAGAACTCTATCAGGAAAAATACGCCCGCGGTTCCGATGACGAGTAGGATATTCTTCGACGCCAGCGCCCTGTTCGCCGCGGCGTATTCGGCCAGTGGCGGCTCTCGCGAGTTGGTCCGTTTAGCCATGCGCGGCGAGATAGCATTAGTCACCAGCGATTACGCCTTGGAAGAGGCCCGAAGAAATTTGGCGGTCAAAGCACCGAAGGCGCTGGACGTCTACGACCTTCTTTTGAGCCTGCTGGAGATCGAATTGGTGTCTCCCTCTACACAGGAAGTTGACGTAGCAACGAAACATGTGGCGGAAAAAGACGCTCCCATCATCGCAGCAGCGAAGAAGGCCACCGTGGATTACCTTGTGTCGTATGACAAAGAGCACATCCTGGGAAACGTGGGCGCTGAAGAATACGCGGGAGTCACAATCGGGACTGCGGGAGACGCGCTGGCGGCAATCAGGGAGGGGGAACCGCGATAGAATTTTCCCATCCGAACCGTGAACATTCCAAGAAAGGGCTTTCGATGAAGATTTACCGTTATCTGATGTTTCTGACAATCATTGTGATATTCACTGCCTGTGCGCCCACCCAGTCTGCCGCGACGCCCACACTGCGGCCCAGCGCCACACCGACCCCATCCCCGACGAATACACTAACACCAACTCAAATGCTCATTCCACCGACGCCTACCTTCCCCGCGCCGGAGGGCGCCGACCTGCCGGACAGCGCAGTGCGCAGCATGAACGAGCAAGGCCAGGAAGAGATTCTAGATCAGCCGGGTGGAGACGTTCTCTGGACGTTGATCGAAGACGAAAACGAGGAACCAAGGTGGCAGCAGCCAACTGCTAACCCGGAGATGATCGCTGCGAATATTAAGCAACTTGATCAAGAACTCAGTGCCGCCAGTGCAGAATATGTCAATAATTTGCCTGGAGTAAATAGTCCAGAGACTCAATCCAGTCCATCAACAATGGTGGTTGAATATGCCTTGATTCACGGTTATGAAGATCTCCATTACGACCAAGAAGTTGGGGCCATCACAGCACTTAACGCCGATGGTGAGCAAGTCTGGTTTTTTGGAAATGCAGGCGTCGTAGCGGTGCAAGAAGGACCTGAGCGCACAGCAGATCAGATCAACTTGGAAGAAGGTTGGTTTGTGCGACCAGAGAGACACACTTTATCTGTGGAAGGAATTGATTTTGAAGTAAAAATTTTGAATCGAGAAACGGGCATTGTTTATGAGCAAGGTGACGAAGAGGAAAAAGTTTATTTTCAATGGCAAGAGATGCCAGAGGAGATAAAGGAGATCTTACTAGAAGATCTCGCTGCTAGATTTAATTATCGAGGCACAATCAGGATTTTGATTCAGGATGATCTGGATGGCTGGGGCTTACGGAGTGAGGATTGGGCTGAATATCGTATTCATAATGAGACTGGTTACGCTAGTAAAGATGTACCATCTGCTAATAAGGATAAAACATTTGCCATGATGAGTGCAGAAGAGGATTATGATTATTCATATTATGCTTGGACAACTTACTATCGACTTTGGCTTTCATTGATTGAAATTTTTAGGAATGAAGAGCTTTCATCAGAAGAAATAATGCAGCTACGTGAGGAGCTAAGGCCAGTGACACAAGAAGCTTATGAGGAGTTTGGCAAACACGAAAAAAAGCCTTTCGAAATATTGGAAATAGTGAATTAGACTTTGATATAGTTGCTAATTTAAAGTGTAAGATTTTACACTTAGTAACTCTACACGGTGATCAATCCCCGTGCTACCAAACAGCGCCCGATGAATCGGGCTTTTATACCACTTTATGATGTTTTTTAGTCCCTTTCAAGGGGCGATGTTCCGTAGCCGGGAGAATTCATCTCCCGGCTCCCGGCGTGGTTAGAATAAAAAGGCCTGGCAGTTCTTAATCTGGAATACGGATGCACCCGGATAAAAAATTTGAAAATCCGTCCAATCCGTGTTGCCGGAGGCACGCCTTTGGCGTTCCGTGTCCCAAAAGTTATGGGGATCAGGTACGAGGTGTCAGGTTTCAACGTTGAAACGTTCGAACGTTTAACGCCCTCACGCCACAAGCGAGTATAATACCCCCATGACCGATTTATTCGACCACGCCATGAAACAACGCATGCGCCACGAAGCGCCCCTGGCTGCGCGGATGCGCCCGCGCAACCTGGACGAGTTCGTCGGGCAGGAGCACATCGTCGGGGAGGGACGTTTGCTCCGCCGCGCTATTCAGGCCGACCGCCTGTTCGCTTCCATCATCCTGTGGGGTCCGCCGGGCACGGGCAAAACCACCCTGGCCATGGTCATCGCCGAGCACACCCAGGCCCACTTCGAGACTCTCTCCGCCGTGCTGGATGGCAAACCGCGCCTGCGCGAGGTGATCAAAGAGGCCCAGGAACGACGCCGACTCTACCAGAAGAAAACCCTGCTGTTTGTCGATGAGGTCCACCGCTGGAACAAAGCCCAGCAGGACGCCTTGCTCCCCCACGTCGAAAACGGCACCCTGACGCTGATCGGCGCCACAACCGAGAATCCCTATTTTGAAGTCATCGGCGCGCTGGTGTCGCGCTCGCGCGTCTTTCAACTGCATCCCCTCCGGAATGAGGACATCCACACCCTGCTGGGACGAGCTCTGGCCGACCCCGAAAGAGGCTACGGCGACCGGGAGGTCGATCTGCACCCCGAGGCCGAGGCACATCTCATCAACGTGGCCGGCGGCGACGCCCGCAACGCCCTCAACGCCCTGGAGCTGGCCGTCGAGACCACCCCGCCGAACGACGACGGCGTCATCAAGATCACCCTGGACGTCGCCCAGGAGTCAATTCAGCGCCGGGCCGTGCTCTACGACAAGGACGGCGACGCCCACTATGACACCATCTCCGCGTTCATCAAGTCGGTGCGCGGCTCCGACCCCGACGCGGCCCTGTACTGGCTGGCCAAGATGCTCTACGCCGGGGAAGACCCCCGCTTCATCATCCGGCGGCTGCTGATCCTGGCGGGGGAAGACATCGGCCTGGCCGACCCGCTCGGTCTGGTCGTCGCCAACGCCGCGACCCAAGCCTTCGACTTTGTCGGTATGCCCGAGGGCATCTACCCGATCGTCGAGGCGACTCTCTACCTCGCCACCGCGCCGAAATCAAACTCGGCAGGGGCCTACTTCAAAGCCTTCCAGAAAGTCGAAAAAGAGGGGTTGGTCGAGGTGCCCAAACACCTTAAAGACGCCAACCGCGACGCGGCCGCGCTGGGGCACGGGGCGGGCTACAAATACAGCCACGATGGCCCGGGCCACTACCTGCCGCAGCAATATCTCCCCCGTGAATTATTGGGCACTTACTTCTACCGCCCCTCCGATCAAGGCTACGAAACAGAAGTGACCGATCGGTTAAAACGCTGGCGCGAAGCCCAACGCAAGGCTTTGGGGATCAAAGATTCAGAAACTTTGCCCGACCTGAGCGAGGAGACGATTCAGTCGATCAAGCGCAAGCACAAAGGCGGTCGGACGTAACAAGAAATACCAATTCTCGAAATAAATTCTATCCACTCTCAAGAAAACAACTGTGCAAATTTTCGTGGAAACCCCTATCTTTCACGAACAACTGTGCTATAATTTATCTATCCCCATCTAACTTGTCTATTTACTCCATCTAGCACATCACGCAAATCTATTTAAAAATGGACACCCACGAGCTAGAACAGATTCTATTTGAAGAAATCGGCTACGCCGGAAAACCCGAGCTTGTTCCAAGCGAAGGCATCCCGTGGATGAACAATCGGCCTATCCAAAAAATCAATTGGGCCGTACTACTCAATAATACTCCTCTAGCTTATTTCAGCCGCTTCAGTGACTTGGATCTTGAGGCGATAAAAGATCTGCACAAAAAAGTGTGGAGTCAAAGTAGAGCGCCTTTACTCTTTATCATCTTACCGCATGAGATTCGAGTCTATAACGGATACGAACCACCTCTTCACCATGGAGAAGAAAATTTTGATACGGATGAGCGACTCTTACATTGTTTAGAAGAATTAACCAATACTCTCAAAGCCAGAAAGAGGATTCGAGAAGAATTAGTTGAACCTTATCGCTACGAAAGAGTTTATCTTGAAACAGGAGCTTTTTGGGATGCAAGCGAAAATCAAAAAATAAACTATCGCAACCGAGCAGATCGGCAATTAGTAGAAAGCATGGGGGATTTGCGCAAAATGCTCACAAATGAAGGCCTTTCCAATCATGTCGCTTACACACTACTTGGACGTTCTGTTTTCATCCGCTATCTGGAAGATAGAGACGTTCTGACATCTGATTGGATAGAACAAATGACGGACGGACAAGCTCATGACTATCTCGACGCCTTACCAAATCGTCAGGTTACCTATCTCTTATTTGAACGACTCAGTGCTCATTTCAATGGTGATCTCTTTCCCATCGAGGAAGCCGAAGAAACTGTTTCAGAAAAACATCTGGATATTCTGCTAAGATTTCTTAGTGGAGAAAAACTAAAGACAGGTCAGCTCAGCTTATGGCCTTTTAATTTTGAATATATACCTATCGAGTTGATCAGCCATATTTACGATACTTTTATAGGTGATCAGCGCAAAACTGGCGCTTACTACACCCCTTTACTATTGGCTGATTTCATGCTAGAAGAAACCATGGGGGAAGATGTAATCCACCCAGGCATGACCGTGCTTGATCCCGCCTGTGGTTCTGGAATATTCCTAGTGGGAAGCTACCGTCGTTTGATTCAGGCCAGAAGGAAAGAAAATGGAGAAGTGACACCTGATGAGTTAAGCCTAATCCTAAAAGAAAACATCTTTGGAGTAGATATCAACAGCGAAGCAGTCCGCATTGCTGCTTTTAGCCTATATTTGGAAATTCTAAATCATCTGGATAATAACCAAATTCGCGATGAGGCATTCCACTTCCCTCTACTTATAGGTGAGAATCTGATAAAGAACGACTTCTTCTCAGAAGCCATCAGCAATTCATATTTTCACGAACAGAAATTTGATCGCATTGTAGGGAATATGCCCTGGGGTCGAGGTTCTTTGACAAAAAGGGCTGAAGATTGGTTAGCACAAAATGATCAAATTGTCGGCGGAAAACAAGCAGCACCAGCCTTCATGCTAAGAGCACCTCAGTTTTGCAAAATTGACGGTGAAATTGCTTTACTAGTTCCATCTAAAAGCACAATTCATGTTACTAGTGGAACACACAAAAAATTTCAAAGCGACTTTTTTTCCAGATTCCGTGTTCGAGCAATAATTAACTTTTCGGGGTTAGTATATGAGCTTTTTGAAGGAGCAATAAGTCCTGCTATTGCTGTTTTCTATAATTCAAATCAACCAAGTACAGATCAAAAAATAGTCTATGGAACTCCTAAGCCTTCCCAGTTATCCCAAAATCTGAAATCGATTGTTTTAGATACAACCGAAATTAAATTCTTAGATCATCAAGAGTTACTCGACAACCCCCATCTATGGAAAACCGCCCTATGGGGAACACATCGCGACGCAATGTTGATAAAACAGCTAAAAACCTTACCAACACTTGAAGAACAAGCCAAGAAATTGGACTGGAAAATTGGACAAGGGTTTCAGGTTAATGGCCCTGGGAAAAAGAAACCTGCTAACTGGCTCACTGGGAAAAAATATTTACCGACATTAAAGTTTAGGCCCTATTTCTTGGACTATTCTATATGTAAGCATGTCTCACACAAAAAATTTTACACTCTTGGTTTTCCTGATCTTTTTAAGGCTCCAATAGTTTTGATACGTCAAAGTAAGAGATCAGCAGCTTTTAGTAAAAAAGATATTGTTTATAAACATAAAATATCCGGTATATCAGGCAAAAATGAACAATCCTATTTATTGAAGTGGTTAGTTGCTTATATAAATTCTAAGTTGGCTGAATACTATCATTTTCTAACTTCTACTTCCTGGGGTGTTGAACGAGGAACTGTCATTCAACGCGAGTATCTAAATATGCCATTCATTATTCCCGATAAAACTGACATTCGCTTACAAAGAATTCTAGACTATTTAAAGAAAATTGAAATACTATTAGGCGATGAAATTTCCATCATCGTCTCAGATAAGAAACAGAAGCTAGAGAAATACAAAACAGAAATTGACAAATTGGTTTACGAATTACATGGATTACATTCTATTGAACAACAATTGATTGAAGACACACTTAATTATGGCATTGAATTCTTTAACTGGTCTAAAAGAAAAACTCGAAAACCAAAAGGGGCAAAACCTGTAAAGCCACCATCTGAAAAGATGCTAAAAGACTACGCTCAGACCTTTGTGCAAACAACTGCTTCAATAATGCAAATTAAGAATCAAACATTGAATGCCAATTTATACAAAAACGGCGCTCCTTTAACAGTTGTGAGCTTTGAAATTGTCGATGAGGGGGAAGGTCAAACCATACAAACTATTACACATCCTGATGCAATGCGAAGTAAATTACGCGAATTAGATCAGTTCATTCTTGAACAACAAACCCCATCGATGTATATACGTCGTCATGTCCGCATCTACGATGGGGATCAAATCTCTCTGGTGCGTCCTAGCGAGCAACGCTTTTGGACACAATCTCAAGCCCGTGTGGACGCTGACGCTTTTCTAGCCGAATTATCATCATGAAAAATTAAGCTGGAGTATACTTTTGAGCCAAATCCACAAGGTGGGGGAACCTAGCGTTGGCAAACCCTCAACAAGAATTAAATGGGATGACTTCGTAAAACTCGTCTTGAAATTGACCATACGAGCTTATATAAAAATGCGCCAAGATAAAAGAGCTCAAAGAGATTGGGAAGAGAATACATTCACCGTGAATCTCGCAAACTATTTACGCCCAATGGCTTTAGAGTCATCTATTCTTGTAGAACCCTTTAGGCCAGAAATAACTATGGATATGAAAAAGGGTGAACAATCCACCAAGGAAGCAAGCGAAATAGATTTATCGTTATTTATGCCGTGGAAAGATTATGACAAGAAACACTTTGTCTGGGAAGCAAAAAGAGTTGGAGATAAGCGGGTTGTTCCAGAGTATAGTGGTTTAAACTCAGAATACGTAAACGAGGCTATATATCGTTTTATCCAGTTGAAATACGCAATTGGCTTGCCTGACGCAGGGATACTGGGGTACGTGTTAGCAGGCAAACCAGATGCAATCATTAAAGACATCAACCAAACCATGGAAAGAATTCGGAAAAAGGACGCTTTGCCCCCATCAAATCATTTAAGAATCGCTGATCCAATCGATGATTTCAAACACATCTATCAATCACATCACACAAGAACCGATACTACAGAAGTAGCACTTCATCACTTGTTCCTTTGTTTCGACTTCGCAGATTAATCGAATCCTAGAAACCCCTCTCACCCGGAGCTAACACGGTGTAAATCTAGCGGGAAGGCGCAGAGAAAAACATTTTCTCTGCGCCTCTGCTCCTTTGCGCCGCTGCGTTGACTCTTTTTATTCAACCGGGATAGCGGCTAATTCGTCTACCATGCCCTTGACCACATCGAAACCGCCCTGCCAGAAGTCCGCCTTGGAAATATCCAGGCCGGCCCGGGCGCAAATGTCCATCGGCGAGGCGGAGCCACCGGCCTCGAGAATCTCGAGATAGCGCGGCTTGAAGCTCTCGCCTTCTTCTTTGTACTGCTGGTACAGCGACAAGACCAGCAATTGGCCGAAGCTGTAAGCATACACGTAGAAGGGCACATGCAAGAAGTGGGGGATCGAAACCCATTCCCATTTGAACTCTTCGCTCAGGGTCAGGGAATCGCCGAATTGCTGCTCCAGGTTTTGGTTGTAGGCCTGGCAAAGCTTATCGACGGTGGCGCCTTCGGCGATCATGTCATGAGCGGTGACCTCGAACATGGCGAAGAAAGCCTGCCGCATGATCGTAGCATAAGCGTCATCTACTTGGCGGAACAAAATATCGCGGCGGACGGCGGGATCCTCTTCCAACTCGAGGAGATGATCAACCAGCAGCATCTCCGCAAAGGTAGAAGCGTTCTCGGCCATGGGCAGCGCCGAGTGGAAAGTGAAGACATTGTGATCGAAGGCCAGCATGGCGTGAATGGCGTGGCCCAATTCGTGCGCCAGCGTGGCGACATCGTTGGCCTTGCCCTGGTAGTTGACTTTCACGTAGGGAATGTGACCGGGCACCACCGAGGCGCAGAAAGCGCCGCTCTGCTTGCCTTTGCGCACTTCGCTGTCGACGTGATCGGCCTCGAAAACGCTCTCGGCCAACTCCGCGATTTGGGGCGTGAAGCCGGTAAACGAATCCATGATTAGATCAATCGCATCGCTGAAATCGTAGGTTTTATCCGCCTCGGCCACGGGGGCATAGACATCGTAGCGGCGGAGCTTGTCGACCTTGAGCCATTTCGCCTTCAGGCGGAAATACTCCTGGAAGACGCCGGCATTGGCTTCGCAGACATCCAACAACGTGGACACAACCTCATCGGGCACGTCGTTGACCAGGTTGCGGGCCGAGATGGGGGACTCGTAATTGCGCAACTCAACGTTTTCAGTCCGCCAGTCGCGGACCAGGGTCTGGTACATCTGCCCCAGGATGGGGCCATCGTCGCCGTAGACGCGGTAGAGTTCCTGATAAGCGGCAGCGCGCATCTCGAGATCGGATCCCTGAATGAAGGGCGCCAACTCACCGCGAGTGAACGATTTCTTCTCGCCGTCCACTTCCAGGGTGAATTCGTAGCGGTTGGTGATCGAATCGTACAGGGTGACCAATGCTTGTGACCCGGTAACATCTTTGATGTTAATGATTTTTTCCTCCGGCTCGGTCAATGTGTACGGCTTGAAGTGGCGCATTTCTTCCAACCAATAGCGGTAATCGCCCGTATCAGCCATCAAACGTTGGGCATCGGCATCATCGAGCCCCTTCCACCATAAATTGAAAAACAAGACCCGGTTTTGAATCTGGGCCATAAACTGCTGCACCCGGGCATGTAACGCCTGCGCATCCTGGCTCTGGGTATCGGCAGAAAACCATAGCATCGGGTAAACGCCCAATCGCTGGATCAAAATGGTTAACTCTTCCAACGCCTTGACCACCTCCATAAAATCATCAAAGGCGATATCGGCGCTCAATTTTGGGCGAAATTTCTCAAAATCATCCGCCTTGGCTTCAATTTTTTCGAACGCGGCCTTGATTTCGGGTCCTTCAGAGCTGGGGAACAAATCCGCCAGACTCCAAGCAGATAGTTGATAAGTACTCATCTCTTTTCCTCTAGTTTCCTCTAGTCTGATATGTTAAAAAAATAAAATCCGACCGGGGACCGCTGATCGATCACCCTGAAAGCGAGCTTAATTATACTCGAACCTTTTCCAGAGAACGTACGCTGGCGAAAGGATATTTGTCACTTCTTGGTCAACGTTGTTCGGATCGATGCTTGGCCGGATTCTCGACCTTGACCCGGATACCAACATCCGCTAAAATAACCATCCAAGCCGAAGTGGCGGAACAGGCAGACGCGCGCGACTCAAACTCGCGTTCCCTTGAGGAGTGTGGGTTCGACTCCCACCTTCGGCACAGGATAATAAAAACCCCCTCGATGGGGGTTTTTGTTTTGGAGCCATATACCGGCATGTCAGCGCGGGATATATTTTCGTTACACTATCAACCGAAATTTCAAAGACGCTTACCCAGGAAATCAAAACCATCCTATAATAGGAACATGTATCAGTTTTACGTTTGGGAGAGAAAAATCAAATCCAAGCACACCCTGGGAAGGCGTCCATGTCATCACTTAATCAAGTTCTAGGCGTTATCATGGGGGGTGGGCGGGGGACCCGGCTTTACCCTCTTACCAAAGTGCGGGCAAAACCCGCTGTTCCCATCGCGGGAAAATACCGCCTGATCGACATCCCGATCAGCAACTGCATTAATTCGGGAATCAATCGCATCGCCGTGTTGACTCAATTCAACTCCGTCTCCCTGCACCGGCACATCACCGGCACGTATAATTTCGACCCTTTCCACCAAGGCTGGGTCCAAATTTGGGCTGCGGAACAAACTGTCACCAACCAGACCTGGTACCAGGGCACGGCAGACGCCGTCCGGCAACAACTGCTCGAGATTCGTTCCAGCGGGGCGAAACATGTCCTCATCCTGGCAGGCGACCACCTTTACCGAATGGATTACGCCAAAATGTCTCGTTTCCATTGGGAAAAGGACGCCGACATCACCGTGGCGGTTCAACCTGTCTCGACCCGCCAGGCGTCTCGCTTTGGTATTCTCAAACGAGATAGCGATTACGCCATCTCCGACTTCGTCGAAAAACCCAAAGACCGGGACGTGCTCTCAAAATTCGTCAGTCGCGACGATCCCGAACGGCCCTATTTAGGCTCGATGGGCATCTACATGTTCAAGACGAAAGCGCTAATCAACGTGCTGGTCAACTCGAAAGACGATGATTTTGGCGGCGAAGTGATCCCCAAAGCGATCCACACCCACAAAGTATTTGGCTACGATTTCGATGATTATTGGGAGGACATCGGCACGATTCGCTCGTTCTACGAGACGAATTTATCGCTGGCCCGCCCCAACCCTCCCTTTGAGTTCAACAGCCCGTACAGCCCAATTTACTCGCGGCCGCGCTTCTTGCCCGGCACGGTTGTGAACGGCGCCTCGCTAAAAAACGTACTCCTGGCCGATGGATGCACCATCGGGGAGGCGAAAATAGAACACGCTGTGATTGGTCTCCGCAGCCAGATAAAAGACGGCGCTGAAATTACCAACACCGTCCTGATGGGTGCCGATTACTTCGACCTGCCCCAGCGTTACCGGGGCGATGGCATCCCCCTCGGGATTGGCCCTAACTGCAAGATCGACGGCGCGCTGATCGACAAAAATGCCCGGATCGGCGAAGGTGTCGTGATCAAACCGTTCCCAGCGGGAACGGAGATGAAACACAAATACGGCAAGGTACGCGATGGCATTTTTGTGATTCCAAAAAGCACCGCCATCCCGGCCGGCACCGTGATTGAACCAGAATAATGTACGAAGAAAGACGATGACCACAATTGGCATACTCGCCTTGCAAGGCGATTTTAGAGAACACATTCACACGCTTGAACAGCTCGGGGCAGCAGCCCGGGAGGTGCGGCTGCCCGATCACATCGAGGAGATCGACGGCTTGATCATTCCCGGGGGTGAGTCCACCACCATCGGCAAATTGGCCGTTGATTTCGACATTCTCGAACCCCTGAAAGCGTTTGGCCACCAGAAGCCGATCTGGGGTACCTGTGCGGGGGCGATTTTCCTCTCCAAGGATGCCCGCCGCGAGCAGCCCTTGCTCGGCTTGATGGACATCACCGTGAAGCGGAATGCCTTCGGCCGCCAGGTGGACAGCTTCGAGGCTCCTTTGGATGTCCCCGCCCTGGAAACGGTCGATCCAAGCGGCGCGCCGTTTCACGCTATTTTCATTCGCGCCCCTTTGATCGAATCCGTCGGCGGAGAAGGACGCATCCTGGCGACCCTTCCGGGTGACCGGATTGTTGCCGCACAGGAAGGCCACTGGTTGGCCACCGTCTTTCATCCCGAACTGACCGGAGATACCCGGTTCCACCAGTATTTTTTGAACATGGTTGAGTCTACCTAAAACGATGATCCGAACCTTCGGCTGGCGCGATTTTCCCACCCTGTACCGTTATCGAAAACAAGGCGTCTCTCTAAACAACGTCCTGAAGGCGACGCGCGCCCCTGGGTTGATCCCCGCTGTGCTGCTCTCCTGCCTATCTCCCTCGATGGGTCTGTACACCTGGATCGCGTCATCAAACCAAGAAAGCCCGGCCCTGATCAGCCAATTTTATCTCGATAAGTCATCTGCGCAGGTGGCCTATCTCAACTTTTTGACTCCTGCTCAAGCGCTGGAATCCCCTCAGGCTTCCAAATTATTGATGCAACTGGCCAAGCAGGCCGGGAAGTGCAGCGCCTTTCACTTGCTGGCCGACTGTGAGGTCGACACGCCCAGCTTCCACGGTTTGAAGAAAGCCGGGTTCTCCATCGCCGCGTATCAACGAATCTGGCAATGGAACCATGTCCTTCCGTCAACATCGGAGCAGAATGCCTGGCAAAGGACGCGTCCGCTCGATGTCATTCCGGTGGAGAGACTCTACCAAAACGTGGTCCCCAAAAATGTGATTCAGCTTGAACCCCTAGACAAAAAACCGCTCCGCGGGCTGGTGTATTACCAAGACAGAAATGCCCTAGGCTATGCGCAAATCAAATATGGACACAGCGGTATTTGGATCCAAGTTCATCTCCACCCCGAAGCGGACGAGGTAGAAAGCCTGTTGCTGAATCTCTTCCATGCCATTCCTGAGCGCCAGGCTCGCCCTCTCTATGTGTGTGTGCGAGCCTATCAAGGCGGGCTCGAACCAGCTTTGAAAGCGCTCAAGTGGGTACCCAGCCCCAAACAAGCCCTGATGGTCAAGCATCTCGTCACTCATCACAAAGTAAGACAAGACTTCAAAATTGCCACTTTCAATGGCCAACCAGAAGCTCCGATGCCCTTATCCAAATCAAAGTTTAATTCTTGAGATTTCATCTGTGCTTGATTTCGACCAGCACAGTCTTACGACCAATAACAAAACCCTTATGAAGAATATAAAAATTACCGATAATTTAGACGCTCTGCTCGACATCCTTCCCCCCGACATTGTCCAGTCGCTCAGAGCGGTTGATGACAACATCAACTTGCTCGAAGTGATTCTCGATTTGGGCAGGCAGCCTACAGCACGTTTCCTGGATGGGGAAGTGACCTTGAACGAAGAGGAAGTAAATCGAGAAAAGATCGACTACGTTTGTTCGCAGGTCAGCGAATTCGATGACGATAATCGCGCCGGCCTGGAACGGACCTTGCACCGTATCTCGGCAATCCGCAACCGCCATGGTGATGTTGTTGGCCTGACCTGTCGCGTTGGCCGGGCCGTGTATGGCACCACCGACATTCTCAAAGATTTGATCGAAAGCGGGAAGAACTTGCTCCTGCTGGGTCGCCCCGGTGTGGGCAAGACGACCATCCTGCGAGAGGCCGCCCGCATCTTGGCCGAATCGAAGCGCGTCGTTATCGTCGACACGTCCAACGAGATCGGCGGGGATGGAGATGTGCCCCACCCTGCGATTGGACGAGCCCGGCGGATGCAGGTAGCCAAGCCGTCACTGCAGCACGAGGTGATGATCGAGGCGGTCGAAAATCACAATCCCGAGGTGATCGTCATCGACGAGATCGGCCGCGAGTTGGAAGCGATCGCCGCCCGCACCATCGCCGAGCGCGGCGTCCAGTTAATCGGTACGGCCCACGGCAACACGCTCGAAAACTTGCTCCTCAACCCGACGCTTTCCGACCTTGTCGGCGGTATTGAATCCGTAACGCTGTCCGACGAAGAAGCTCGCCGCCGCGGCACACAGAAAACGGTCTTAGAGCGGCGCTCGCCGCCGACCTTCGACGTGCTCATCGAGATTCAAACACGCGACCGTCTGGCGGTTCACAGAGATGTATCCGACGCGGTTGACACGCTCCTGCGCGGCTACCCTCTGCCCCCTGAGATTCGCACCCGCGGCATCGACGGGAAAATCGAAATCCAGAAGGGAGAGCAATCTAGAAAACTGCCCGATCGCTCCCGCGGTTTGCGCCGCCAAAGCGACTCGATCGACTGGGAGCATCCCGGTGAAATCATGCCATCGATGTCAAGCCGTCTCAAGAAAGAGAAACTTGAAGAGAAGAAGATTTTCTCCTATGGGGTCGCCCGCAACCGCTTGCGCCAAGCCGCAGACCAGCTGGAAGTGCCTATCAGCATTCCAAATGATTTGCACCAGTCGCAAGTTGTGGTCACGCTGCGGCATCATTTCCGAAAACGGCCTCAGCCCCTCGTCGAAGCCGAAGATATGGGCATTCCGCTGTATGTGCTCCGTTCCGATACGCGCAAACGCCTGACCCAATTTCTGCGCGATTTGTTCAACCTTTCAGAACCGGTCGCCGGCGAACAAGAAGAGGAACAAGCCCTCAGACAGACACAGCGGGCGATCCAGACGGTGTTGGACGGCGAACGCTGGGTCGAGCTTGACCCCACTTCGTCCTACATTCGTAGACTGCAACATCAAATGGCGCGCCAGGCCGACCTGCAATCCTATTCACACGGGAAAGAGCCCAACCGGCGGGTGCGCATCTATCGCCAATAAATGAGTTGCCATTGGTCGGTGGGTAGTGGACAGTAAACGGTCCTATCCACTGCCCGCTATCAACTCTCCACTCTCCACTACCCTACTATGTTCATCACCCTCGAAGGCCCAGAAGGCAGCGGAAAAACAACCCAGATACCCGAACTGGCTGAATTCTTGCATCAAGCCGGTTACGATGTGCTCACGACGCGCGAACCAGGGGGCACGCCGATCAGCGATCAAATCCGTGCTATCCTGCTAGACAAGGAAAATACGTCTATGCATCTCCGCACGGAAATCCTCCTCTTTCAGGCCTCCCGCGCCCAGCACGTCGAGCAGGTCATTCGCCCGCATTTGCAAAAAGGGGGGATCGTCTTGTGTGATCGCTACGCCGACTCCACCATGGCCTACCAAGGTTATGGCTACGGCATGGATATCGAAGAACTAGGCAACATCATCGAGTTTGCCACCGGCGGGTTGAAACCCGACCTGATCCTGCTGCTCGATGTGGAGCCGGAGACCGGCTTGCAGCGGCGCAACCAGGGAGGCGATGTCAACCGCCTGGACGCCTATGGCCTCGCCTTTCACCGCCGCGTCCGGGAGGGATACCGCCAACTAGCCCAGGCGAATCCCAACCGCTGGGTCACCGTCGATGCCAATCAATCGCCTGATTTCGTCCAAAAAGAGATTCGCCGGGCGGTGACCACCTACCTGGAAACCGTCAAAACAATCTACCAACGATAACAGCTAACAAGATAAAATCCAAAACGCGGCTCCGACATAGAGCCGCGTTAATTTTTGGCTTGCTGGATGAGAATCAGTGTTGAGCTTCAAACCACAGATGATTAGAACTAGAAGCCGTCCATGTCATCCATGCCGCCACCGAGATCGTCGGCCAAATCGGGTATGGCGCTCTCGATTTCTTCGGGACTTTGCCCCTTCTCCAGACGGTCGACGACCTCGTCAAACTCAGGCCCAAGGTCTTCGCCCATCTCATCGCTCATCTTGCGCATCATTCGCCCCAGGGCTTGGGGATCGTCTTCCAGCCCTTCCAAAGCGGCAGGATCGGCCAAATCTTCCAGACGGCGATCATCCGATTTGGCCACCCGCACCCGGCTGATCATGCGACGAACCTGCTCACTGCCACAATGAACGCACTGAATACCCTTCTTTCCATACTCTTCATAACTGATCACGACCTCAAAAGGTCGCTCACATTCCAGACAACGGAATTCATATGTTGGCATCGAATACCTCCTAACTTTTCTATGTTCATATTATAATGCCCGCAATGAGAGATTAATATGATACCAAAAAATCAAACTTTTCAACCAGTTAAACGTCAACCTTTGCTCATCGTCATTTCCGGGCCTTCGGGTGTAGGCAAAGATACGGTCGTCGAGCAGATGGAAGAAATCGGCCTGCCGTTTCATTTTGTGATCACGGCCACCGATCGACCGCCCCGCGAAGATGAAACCGATGGTGTCGATTATTTTTTCGTCTCCACAGAAAAGTTCGAGCGGATGATCGAGGAAGACGAACTGATCGAATACGCCATCGTCTACGGCGATTACAAGGGCATCCCCAAGTGGCAAGTGCGCCAGGCGATGGCCAGCAATAAAGATGTGGTCATGCGCATCGACGTCCAGGGGGCTGCCACCATCCGGGAGAAGTATCCTCAAGCCCTACTGATCTTCTTGACTACCGGCGACGAAGCCGAATTGATCGACCGGCTGGAGGGGCGCGGCACCGAAAGCCCTGATGATTTACAACGCCGGATCGAAAAAGTCCGGGATGAAATGGAACAGGTGGACCTTTTTGATTACGTGGTGCCCAACCTGGATGGGAAACTGGAACAGACGGTTGAAACGATCGCGGCGATCATCAAGGCAGAACACCACCGCCTGCCCCACCGAAAGGTCTCCTTGTGAACCAAGATTCCAACCAAGACATTTCTCACAGCGTGGAAAACGGAGAATCAGACCAGGATTTGTCTTGGGCACCTGAACCCGAAACGGATTCCCGGCCCAAAACAAAGAGTAATTTTACCCCTTATGTCACCTATACCATCTTGGGGCTGACCATCCTGGTTTACTTGCTCCAAATGGGGTCCGAAGCCCTGCTGGGGTTTGATCTACCGGCATCCTTGGGGGTGAAAGAAAACCAACACATCGCCATGGGGCAATTCTGGCGATTGATCACTCCCGTTCTGCTGCACGGCTCGATTTTGCACATCGGCTTCAACATGTATGCCCTTTACATCTTCGGCCCCAGCATGGAGCGATACTTCAGGCGCGGCCGTTTTTTGGGCCTGTATCTGCTCTCCGGCTTCGCCGGTAACGTCTTTTCGATGATGTTCACCCCCGCGCCCTCCTTGGGATCATCAACAGCCATCTTCGGCTTGATCGGGGCGCACGGCATTTTCATTTATCAAAACAGATCCGTCTTCGGGGAAACTTTCACCCGGCGGGCGCTCACCCGCATCATCCAGGTGGCGGCCATCAACCTGCTCATCGGCCTCTCTCCGGGGATTGACAACTGGGGCCACATCGGCGGCCTGTTCGGCGGGGTGATCTTCACCTGGCTGGGAGGCCCTCTTCTGGTCACCAGTGCCACACCCCTGGGCCTGAGATTAACCGACAAACGAACCTCCGGCGAGGTGATTCAAGCCGTCGCCATCACGGCGGGCTTCTTCGTTTTTCTAACGATCGGCGCCCTC
>CAZXXW010000063.1:15522-18513 GCA_964644835.1 uncultured Anaerolineales bacterium | reverse complement strand
TCCTGCAAGTAGGTCAACATCGTCTCCGGCCAATGCACCCAGGGAGCATGGATGAACTCAAGCGTCCGGTCTCCCAACGAGATGGTCTCACCATCATCAACGGTGATGAAAGTTGCGCCATCGGCCAAGCCCAAATCAATGAGCATGTCCTTGCATTTCTCAGTACAAACCACCGGGGCATCCGGGTAGCGCTCCAAGGCCTGGGGCAGCGTGCCGGAGTGATCTTGCTCGGCATGGTTAGCGATGATGTAATCAATTGGCGTATTCAGTTGTTCGAGACGGTCAAACAGCAGATCCGAAAACGCCGGGTCTACGGTATCAATCAGAGCCGTCTTCTCACTCCCCTGAACAAGATAGGCGTTATAGCTGGTGCCGTCCGGGAGATCGATAAGGGCATCAAAGTACGCCCGGTCCCAATCGACGGCGCCAACCCAGTAGACCCCTTCCTTTATTTTTCTTGGTCTCACGCAGTCACCTCACTCCTCGATCTTTTCGAACATATCCTTTCCAACACCGCAGAGAGGGCAAACCCAGTCATCGGGGATGTCCTCAAATGCCGTACCGGGTTCGATACCACCATCAGGATCGCCTACTTCCGGATCATAGATATAACCACATGCAATACATTCCCATTTAGCCATAATAAATCTCCTTCTTTCTTTGATGAAAAGTTTAACCAATTTTTTGTTATAAAAGCCAGTTTGGCTTCTAACAACACAACAATGTTTTTTCTGACTTCTTGAGGGTACAGACAGCATCTTACGCAACGGGTTCTGATCAGGAATCCAGGAAACCCTGAATAGTTTCCGATCTACCTGGATTCCCTTAAAATTACACTTTCTTGAAATTCGGTTCGATGTCGACACGGCGAAGCAAATTAGCGTTGGTGACCACCGTCACCGAACTGAACGCCATCGCAATCTCGGCCAAAACCGGGTGCATCATGCCCAGAATTGCCAGCGGGATCATGACAACATTGTAGAAGAACGCCCAGAACAGGCCTTGGACAACCTTGTTGAAGGTCGCGTTGGACAACAGCACCGCGCTGACAACACCGGAAAGTTCGCCGCGCACGAGGGTGATATCGGCCGCCTCAATGGCGATATCGGTTCCACTGCCAATAGCGATGCCGACGTCCGCCTGGGTCAACGCGGGAGCGTCATTGATGCCATCACCAACCATAGCAACGAGACCATCGGTCTCTTGCTGCAACTTTTTGACCTGAACGAGCTTGTCTTCGGGCAAAACTTCGGCGAGCATGTCGTCGATGCCTACCTGCCGGGCGATTGCCTGGGCCGTTCGTTGATTGTCACCCGTGATCATCACCGTTCGCAGGCCCATCTCTTGGAGAGCGCGGACGGAATCAAGGGCATCGGCTTTGAGCGTGTCGGCCACGGCCAGGATACCGAGCAACTGGCCATCCAGGGCAACAAGCATCACCGTCTTGCCCTCCCCCTCCAGGCGGCGCATATCTTCTTCCAGCGCCGTGATAGCGATGTCATGTTCGGCAAATAATTTTCGACTGCCGACCAGGGCAAGCTTGCCATCGATCAAACCTTGAACGCCCTTGCCGCGAATCGCCTTGAAGTCGGCTAGATCGCCTAATTCGACGCTTTTAGCTTCTGCATGAGCGACGACGGCTCTGCCCAGGGGATGCTCGCTGCCTTTCTCTAGCGAAGCAGCCAAACGCAAGAGAGCATCGTTGGTCACGTTGGCATTGGGATTGACAAGCTGATCAGTGACTTCCGGCTCCCCTTTGGTCAAGGTGCCGGTCTTATCGAAGACGACGGTGGTGACATCCCGCATCGCCTGAATCGCCTCCCCGGACCGGATCAGGATTCCGTTTTCGGCACCGATACCGCTCCCGACCATCAGGGCCGTTGGTGTTGCCAGGCCCAAGGCGCAGGGGCAGGCGATCACCAGCACCGAAACGGTGGTGATCAAAGCGAGGGTAAATCTGTTCAGGCCAGGGTTAACCCAGGGGAGAAATGTCGCGGCCCACTCTGCCAAGGGGCGTAACGCGCCTGGGAAGAAGAACCAGGCCAAGAAAGTCAACAAAGCGATCACGAGCACAATAGGTACAAAAATCGCCGTGACTCGATCGGCAAAGGCTTGGATCGGCACCTTAGTACCCTGAGCCTGCTCAACCAGACGAACAACCTGGGCCAAGAAGGTATCCTTGCCGACGCGGGTTGCCCGCACCTGGAGTAAGCCATCCTGGTTGACGGTCGCACCAATGACCTCATCGCCGACAGTTTTGTTCACAGGCATGGATTCGCCCGTTGCCATGGACTCGTTGACGGCGCTCTCCCCCCCGACGACGATTCCATCGGTGGGAATCTTTTCGCCGGGGCGGACGACCATCACATCGCCGACTTTGACGAGATCAATGGGGATCTCTTTTTCAACCCCATCGACCATGACGCGCGCCTTCTTGGCACCCAACTCCAGCAACTTGCGGATCGCTTGCGAAGCCTGGCCTTTGGCCCGCGCTTCAACATAGCGACCGGTCAGGTGAAAGGCCATGATCATGGCCGAGACACCCGCGTAGGTTGGAACGGGAGCGAAGAAGGTGGCGATGCCGGTCAAGAACGAGGCGCCGCTACCAAGAGCGATCAGCGCGTCCATGTTGGGAGCACCATGAATAGATGTTCGCCAAGCGGCAACATAGGTGCGCCGCCCCACCCAGAAAAGCGTCGGGGCAGCAAGCAAGACCATGCCCAACTTGAAGATCGTCTCGTTAGGCCAAGGAATCCCAAAAAACATCTCCGGGATCATCCACAACATAATCGGAATCGTAAAAGCCCAGGCCAACAAAAAACGCCGCCGAGTTGCTTTCATCTTTTTCTCTTCACGAGAAAGCTGCTCGGCTCCTGCTTGCTCTTCAGTTGGCACGACAACCTGATACCCAGCCTCGGCAACAGCGCGCCGAAAATCGGGCATCCCGGTCACAGAGAGAATGTATGTCACCGTGGCCTTTTCGGCGGGCAA
>CAZXXW010000063.1:0-15512 GCA_964644835.1 uncultured Anaerolineales bacterium | reverse complement strand
TCGAGGTCGGACAAAGCCCGTTCAACGCTCGAAGAGCATCCGGCGCAGGTCATTCCCTCGACGGCAAAGGTCGCCGTTTCAGCGGCAACTTCATAGCCAGCATCATGGACTGCTTTTTGGAAGGTGTCTATCTTGACCAGATCAGGATCATATTGCAAGGAGGCTTCCTCGGTAGCCAGGTTGACAACGATATTGCTGACACCCTCAGTCTCTTCAAGAGCGCGCTCAACATGAGCAACACAACTAGCGCAAGTCATCCCCTGAATAGGAAGTTTGACTGTTTGTTTTTCTTTGGTCATTACATTCCTTTGGTGGGAAAGGGGCTCACGCACCTTCAACTTCGGCCGGGGGTTGCCGTTGCCCTAACTCCCGATCTAACATTAGTATAGCATGAGAAGTATCACCCACCATCTTAAGGTTTTCGACGACTTCACCAACATGCTGTTCTTCTTCGACTTGCTCGTCGATGAACCACTGCAAAAACGTTTGGCTGGGATAATCTTTTTCATCTACGGCCATGGCATACAGACGATCGATATCAGCGGTTATCTTTTGCTCATGCTCTAGAGCAGCCTGAAACGCTGCCAAGGGAGAATCAAACTCAATAGGAGGCTGATCTACAGGTTGGAGCTTTACTCTTCCGCCCCGATCGTTGATATAGTCATAGAAGCGGAAGGCGTGGGCCATCTCCTCTTCGTACTGAATCTTCATCCACTGAGCAAAGCCGGGTAAATTTTCGGCATCGAAATATGCTGCCATGGAAAGATAAATATAGGCCGATTCGATCTCATGTTGAATCTGATCGTTCATCACTTGTTGCATCTTTTCTTTAAACATGTTTTTCTCCTTTAATTTGAATCAAAATTTGGTCAGAATTACTGTTTCTGACATTGGGGACAGAGGCCAAAAAAATCGAGCCGATGAGAGAGAACTTCATAGGACGTTATCTCCTCGACTTGATCATAAAGCTCCGAAAGACCGTTCATATCAACATCAACGACCTCGTCGCAATCAATGCAAACCAGGTGCGGATGCGCACAAGGCCTGAGAGCATCGTAATGAGCCTTGCCGTGACCTCGATCGATCTCGATGACTTCACCCATGTCAACCAGCAAATTAACGGTCTTATAGACAGTCGCAAGGCTGATCATCGGAAAGGTCTCCTTGACGGTAGCGTATATCTCATCGGCGGTAGGATGCCTAGGTTCGTTGACCAGGGCCTTGAGAATCTCCATACGCTGGGGCGTGATCCGATGATCAGTATCTCGAAGCTTCTTAATGATTTGATCTAAGCGATTTTTTGCTGCCAGAGTCATAACTGCTCGTCAACTACTTATTCTTTGTGGATAATGATTATCAACAAAGATTATAATTGAGATAAGTACCATTGTCAAGAAATTACCAGCGCCCACACAGGCAATCTCACCCGGATAAAAACACCTACTTGAACAGCATTTTAGACAGCCAATCGAGAAGAAGGATTTTCGTACAAGCCCAAGATGATAGGTTACACTACCTAAAATGGGAAAATGCTATAATCTCCCTATAGTGGCAAAATCAAGGGCTTTACGCCTTAACCTGAAGCCCCCGTTCATTCGTTACTCTCAAGACAAGGAGTGATTTAATGCCCGTTAAAGGTTGGATAGAAGTCAATGACCTCTATTGTAAAGGGTGTAAATTGTGCGTAGAAGCATGTCCGCAGGACGTTATCGTTCTGGACATGGAACGTCTCACGCCCAAGGGATATCACCCAGCCAAATTAGCCAAGGATGGTTGTACCGGCTGCGGCATTTGTGCGATTGTTTGTCCCGACGCGGCCATCCAGGTGTATCGAGAAAAATCCCCAAAACAGAAAAGGGCAGCTTAGGAGGCAAACCGATGACAAAGCAACTACTTAAAGGTAATGAAGCCTTTGCTGAAGCTGCTATCCGAGCTGGATGCGAAGGTTTTTTCGGCTATCCGATCACCCCCTCGACCGAATTTTTAGAGTACATGGCCAAACGAATGCCTGAACTCGGGCGCGCCTATGTCCAGGCGGAGAGCGAAGTCGCTGCGATCAACATGGTCTATGGCGCTGCCTGCACGGGTAAGCGAGTAATGACGGCCTCTTCCAGCCCTGGTGTCAGCTTGATGATGGAAGGAATCTCCTACATCGCCGGGACGGAGGTTCCCGCTGTGATCGTCAACGTGATGCGCGGCGGCCCGGGATTAGGCAACATCGCCCCATCCCAGGGTGACTATTACCAGATGGTCAAAGGTGGCGGCCACGGCGACTACTTCCCGATTGTGTTAGCGCCCGCCAGCGTGCAAGAGGCCATCGACCAGATTGCCCTGGCCTTCGACCTGGCCGACAAATACCGCAATATCGTCCATGTCGTCGTCGATGGCAACATGGGTCAGATGATGGAACCGGCGGAACTACCACCGATGCGCGAACTCCCCAGCGAGCCGCCCGAATGGGCCGTCAGCGGTGCCAAAGGGCGCGATCCCCAAATGCTCACTTCGATCTACATCGATCCGGTCAACGAGGAAGTCACCAATTTACGCTTACTCAAGCGCTGGATGGAAATCGAGAAAAACGAGGTCCGCTACACCGAGCAATATATGGCCGATGCCGAATATGTCGTCATCGGCTTCGGCACAGCGGGGCGGGTAGCCTCTTCGGCGGTGAAAATTGCTCGCGAAGAGGGGATCAAAGTGGGGCTCTTCCGCCCGATCACCCTGGCGCCCTTCCCCAAGGAGCGAATCCGCGAAATCTCCGGGCAGGTCAAGCGGATTCTCGTCGTGGAGATGAACACAGGGATGATGCTCGACGACATCACCGCGATCACCAAAGAAGAGGTGCCGGTCGAATTCTATGGACGTCTCGGCGGGATGACTCCCTTGCCCGACGAAATCTTGGACGAGATTCACCGGATTGTCGAAAACAAAGCAAAAGTCGTTCACCCTCGCCAGGAGTGGTCCCAACGGCTGGAGAAACTTATCAACGGAGGCAAATGATGACGACGCAAACACAAACTGTCTATCAACGCCCAGAATCCCTGACCAAACGGGCAACTCACTATTGCCCCGGCTGCACCCATGGTGTCGCCCATCGTCTGGTCGCAGAAACGATCGATGAAATGGGATTACGCGAAAAGACGATTGGTGTCGCACCGGTGGGATGCTCGGTGTTCGCTTACAACTATTTCAACATGGACTTTGTCGAGGCTGCCCACGGGCGCGCCCCGGCGATGGCAACGGGCATCAAGCGGGTTCTTCCCCAAAACACGGTCTTCACCTACCAGGGCGATGGCGATCTCGCTTCCATCGGCATGGCTGAGGTGATGCACGCGGCCGCCCGCGGCGAAAACATCACCGTCATTTTCATCAACAATGCCATTTACGGCATGACCGGCGGTCAAATGGCCCCGACGACCCTGCCGGGGATGAAGACAACCTCCTCGCCCTTGGGGCGCGACGTCGAATTGGCCGGATTCCCCATCCGTATGGCCGAAATCTTGGCGAACATGGATGGTGCCGGATACATCGCCCGCCGCAGCCTGCACGATGCCAAACACATCCGCCAAGCCAAAAAGGCGATTAGGCTGGCCTTCAAGGCGCAGGAGCGCGGTCTGGGCTTCTCGATGGTCGAGCTGCTTTCCTCCTGCCCAACCAACTGGAAGGTCAGCGCCAGTGAGGCCCTGGACTTCATCGCCGAACAGATGATTCCGGTGTACCCGTTGGGGGATTACAAAGTCAACCCAGAGCTAGAGAAATAAGGAGACAAACGTGAAAGAAACGAGCATCATTATTTCAGGCTTTGGCGGCCAAGGAACGTTATTCGCCGGACAAGTTCTAGCCTACGCGGCGATGGACAACGGCTTCGAAGTCACCTGGATTCCCTCTTACGGGCCGGAGATGCGCGGCGGCACTGCCCACTGCACAGTGATCATCTCGGAGGAAGCGATCGGTTCCCCCCTGGTGCGCCGGCCTGATATCGTCCTGGCGCTTAATTTGCCCTCGCTGGACAAGTACGAACCGGTCATCCAGCCCGATGGCGCCCTCATCGGCAACGCCTCCCTGATCAATCGCCAGGTCGAGCGAGATGACATCGCTTCGCTGCTCCTCCCGGCTAACGAAATTGCCGAAGAGATCGGCATGACCCGACTGGCCAACATGGTCATGGTTGGAGCGATGATTCCGCTCAAACCGATTCTGACCCTCGAGATGGTCAAAGATTCACTCGATAAGCACATTCCGGAGCGGCACCGCAAGACCCTGAAGATGAATTGTGAGGCCCTTGAGCGAGGCTACAGCTTTGCCCAAGAGGCAAAATCACAAACGCCAGCTTAGTTCAACAAAAGGACCTCCAAAGCAAAGATTGTGATGCTCAGGATGAACATCACAATCTTTTTGTCTTCCAGTAATTTTAACGCCATAAAACCGCAAGCGAGAGTATAATGCGAGCATTCACCGAAATCATAGTAGGAAGAGAACAAAACGACTTATGCCTTATCGACTGACCATTCCCGCCAGAATCAATATCCTCGGCAATCCCAGCGACGCAGTAGAGGGGGATTACGCCACCATCTCCGCGGCCGTCAGCATCCACGCTCACGCCGAAATCGATGGCAACGATGACATCGTCTTGGAGCAAAGAAACCAGACCAAAGAAGGCTTCGAAACCGTCGCCCGGCAAACGTTCAGCCCGGAGGAGATTCCTCTGCCCTATGACGGCGAGCTGGATTTGTGCAAAGGTGCGGTCAATCGTCTGCACCGCTACAGCCCGGAGTTCCGAGAAAAAGTCAAGCGACGCGGGATTGAGATCGCCACCTGGACAGAGGTCCCCCGCCAAAGTGGACTGGGCGGCTCGTCGCTTTTTGTGCTTCTGGCACTGGCGGGATTAAGGCGCCACTACCAGCTCGATCATCTCGAACATAACGATTACATCCTGGGGGAATTGACTCAGCGAGTGGAAGCGAAAGAACTGAACATCACCTGCGGGTACGCCGACCGCTATGTGCCCCTGTTTGGCGGACTCGCCTACATCGACTACCGGGGCAAGCTCCACCAGAAAACGCTCCACGACGAGCCTTACAGCACCTATGAACGGCTGGAAGCGTGGATCGACGCATTGCCCCTCGTGGCAATTAGCAGCGGGGTGAAGCGTGATTCCGGTGATGTGCATGGCCGGATGCGCCCCCTTTACATCGAGGAGCACGACGCCTGGCTGGCCAACGGCGGAGATACTCCCCCGATGGTCGCCTGGATGCAAACTGCCTGGAAATCGGCCTGGCGGGGCAAAATTGCTCTGCTGCGCCAAGACTGGGAAACCTTTGGCAAATTGATGAACGACAATCACCGCGCCGTTGACGAGATGATGACTTATGCAGGCTTCACCAATGGAGCCGGGGAGGTCAACAACCTGCTGATCAGAACTGCCCTCGATAACGGCGCCTTCGGCGCCAAACTGACCGGAGCCGGTGGCGGCGGATCGGTTTTTGCGATCACCCAGCCCGGCCAGGAAGAAGCCCTGATGGACGTCTGGCGACAAACAGCAGAGCAAGCAGGCTTAACGCGGGCGACAGTCTATCACCCCCAGATTTCCAAGCAAGGATTGCGCATGGAGAAAATTGATTGAGGGGCTCAACTTGAGGCGACCAGTTCGAGCAGCTTGGCGTGCTCGAACACTTCCAGGCCGGCATGGTGGCCGACGCCCTCAAACAAGGTTTCACCATCCAGGGTTGACAAAGCGACATCAACGCGGGCGTTCAAAGTCTCGTTGATGCGTCGGCCCATGTCCAGTTCGCTTGGCCCCTTGATCAATCCGCCCGCGGCGCGGCGGGCCTGCAGCGACAAACGGTACTGACGGTCTTCCAGCACAGCATGGACATATTGATCGTCGATCGCAAGGTCGACCAACTCTGCCCCGGTGTAAGTCGCAAAAGGATACAATTCGCCGTCCAGCCACAACCCGACGATGTAGCCGGGAAAGGCGCTCCCCAGCCAGGGGATGATCGCAATCGAAGCAGTCAGGCTGACCCCCACCCGCCCAAAATGATTGCTTTGCAGCCAGACGTAAGCATCGGGAAAGGCTTTCCCCCAATCTTTCTCGATGTAGCCGCGCCCGCCGGAGAAATCGACCGTCTCACCATCCAACGTCAAGCTCCCCTCGATGCCGTGATCGAAACTGATGACACCGTGATAACACTGCATGAAGGGAAGCCAGGCGTACCAGCCCATGATTCCGGGCGAGTGCCACCGGACAGGCCAGGGGTGCTTGGCATCAAAGGTCAACTCGCCCTGCACCACACCTTCGGCGCTATCCAGATCGAGGGACAGGCTCTTGACATCAAACCGGTTGGGGCCAATCCGAATCTCAAAGCGGTCTCGCGAGGCCCAAAAGTCGCCCTTGGGAAAACGATGATACTGACTCGCACCGCTGACACCGTCCAACACCTGAACGAAGGCGTGTGAATCCCCGCTAAGACTCACGCCAGGGATGATCGCATAGCGGGTCTGCCCATCGGCGCTGACCAGCTTATAATACCAGCCCTCGAAAAAGGGCGGCTTTTTGCCAAAGCCGTGATACAATCCTGGCCGAAGGGTTGTCTTCAAGAATCCGAACATGGGATGCTCCTGATTTATCTAAATGATTCCAACCCTATTGTAGCCCAAGAAAGCCAATCATTCTTAAAGCATTTATCGATGAAATCAAAGGATTATGCAAGCTGTCATTCTCGCCGCCGGTAGAGGCAGCCGGCTCCACCCCATCACCGAAAATCGCACCAAAGCAATGGCCCCCATTTTGGGAAAACCGATCGTCGAGCGGGTCATGGATCCGCTTGTGGCCAACGGAGTCCGGGAATTCGTCCTGGTGATCAGCCCCGGGGACGAAGAGATTCGGACGTATTTCCGGGATCAGTCGCGGATTAATGCCGAGGTCGTGCTCGTTCCCCAACCCGAACCGATGGGCATGGGCCACGCCCTGCTCCAGGCGGCGCCCTACATTCACAATGATTTTGTACTGTCATCATGTGATAACTTGGTCCCGGAGGACGATGTAAAAAGGGTCGTCCACGCCTGGGATGGAGAACCAGGCCTCAACGGAGTCCTGTCGCTCCTGCGGGTAGGGCCGGCCAATCTCACTCGAATGGGGGTCGTCAAAATGGAGGCTGATCTCGTCGTCCAAATCGTGGAAAAACCATCCCTGGAAGAAGCCCCCTCCGATATTGCCAGCGTCCCACTGTATTGTTTCCGCCAGCGCTTGCTGGACTATCTTCCCGAGGTGAAGCCGTCCCGGCGGGGCGAAATCGAACTGCAAGATGCGATTCAAACCCTGATCTGCCAAGATGGCAACGTGCGCGGCGTTCATGTCAGCGGCCGGATGGACCTGACCAAACCCGAAGACCTGCTCCGCATCAACCAGCACTATCTCACCAACGGTTTCAGCACGGGGCCAATCTCCGACTGTGAACCAGGCAAAGACACCGAGATCGTGCCGCCGGTTTACTACGAGCGAAATGTCGAGATCGGTGAGCATTGCCAGCTTGGGCCGAACGTCTACATCGAGCACAGCAGCACGATTGGCGATCATGTCACCTTGCGGAACGCGGTCGTCTTGCGAGAGCGGCAGGTTTTCAGCGGCGCCGAAATTTCAGGGCAGGTTATATTTTAATTTTGCGTCGAACCATACGGATGATCTGATCGGCACTGGTTTCAATCGGCTTGCCGGTTACGTCGATGAGCGGGACTTTGTGACGCTTGAGCAGCTTCTCGATCGCATCGACTTCTTCGTAGACTTTGACAGGATCAACATAATCGGCATGTTCTTCGCTGAGTCCTAACCGGCTCTGGCGGTGTTTGCGATGTTCGATCAAGTCGCAGGGAGCCATCGTCAACCCGATCAACTGGGGCTGATCGACCTTGAAGAGATGAGGATGAGGATCTACGCCAGGGATCAGGGGAACATTGGCAGCACGCCAGCCCATTACGGAGAGATACAAACTAAGCGGGGTTTTGCCCACCCTGGAGGGCCCCAACAAGATGATTTCAGCCTGATTCCACTCATGGGGCTTTTGACCGTCATCGTGAGCGAGGGCGTAGTCCATGGCATCAATGCGGGCAAAATATGATCGATAAAGATGACGATACAACCCCGGCTTTCCCAACGGCTTCCGTTCTAATTTTTCGGCCAACGTTTGGATCAGTGAATCGACCAAGTCGACGGCAACGACGTCCATCTCTTCTGCATGTTGGCGCGTAAAACGGCGCAGCTTGGGATCGACAAAAGTATGTGCAACAATAGCCCCTTGCTCAACAGCTTTACAGAGGATTTGCTCCACCCGGTGTTCTGTAAACACTTTCGGAAAAATTTCGATTTTGACATCCGCCTCGGGAAATTGTGCCAGTACGGTGCGGGTAATTTGCTCCCCCGAAGCCCCAACGCCGCCAGAAAGAATATAGAGAGGAAGGGTCTCCTGCTGATGTGAAGATTGCTTATTTGTCATAGCACCTGCCCCACTCGATGAAATTGACTTCTGTTCTTCTCCATTATACCCGCAAAGGGACACATTCTGCCCCAAAACAAAAAAGCCGCCCCAGACGGAGCGGCTTTTGTTTTTTGTGTTACTGCGCCAGGTTATTTCTTGTGCGTCATCGCAGCGTGAGCAGCGGATAGACGGGCAACCGGCACCCGGAAGGGGGAACAACTGACGTAGTTGAGGCCGATCAAGTGGCACCATTCGATTGAATTGGGATCGCCACCGTGTTCGCCACAGATGCCGCATTCAAGCTCAGGTCGCGTGGAGCGGCCTTTTTCAACAGTCATCTTCATCAGTTGGCCGACGCCATCCCGGTCAATCGTCTGGAAGGGATTCTCGGGGAGAATGCCGTCCTCGATGTAGGTGACCAAGAAGTTACGTTCGGCATCATCACGGCTATACCCGAAGGTGAACTGGGTCAGGTCGTTGGTGCCGAAGGAGAAGAACTCCGTGGTGCTGGCGATCTGATCGGCGGTAAGGCCGGCGCGGGGGATTTCGATCATCGTGCCGAATTTGTAGTCAAATTCGACGCCTTTTTCTTCCATCACCTGGGCGCCAATTTCCTCCAGCTTGGGCTGGATAACTTTGAGCTCGTTGATGTGTCCGGTCAGGGGGATCATCACCTCGGGGTGAGGGTCGAGGCCGCGCAGTTTCACATCAGCAGCGGCTTCGAAGATCGCTCTCACCTGCATGCCGACGATCTCAGGCATGACCACGCTCAAGCGCACGCCGCGCAATCCCATCATCGGGTTGCTCTCGTGCATCGCCTGGACGCTGCGGAGCAGTTCGACCTTCTCTTGATCTTCTTGACCTTTGAGCCGATTTTCGATCACTTCTTCGAGCAGTTCGCCCTCATCGGGCATGAACTCGTGCAAAGGCGGATCGATCAGGCGGACGATCACGGGCAAGCCGGTCATCGCCTCAAAGAGACCGTCGAAGTCTTCCCGCTGGAAGGGTAGCAATTTGTCCAAAGCGGCCTGTCGCTCTTCGGTTGTCTCGGCCAGGATCATGTCCTGAACGATGGGCAGACGCTCCGGCTCGAAGAACATATGCTCGGTGCGGCAGAGGCCGATCCCTTTGGCGCCGTAGGAGCGAGCCCGGCGGGCGTCGGCGGGATAATCGGCGTTGGCCCAAACCTGCAAGCCACGCGTTGGCCAGCCCTCGGGGAAGTCACGGATGCCTTCTTGGGCAGCGATCTCATCAGCCCATTCGAGCAATTCCATCAATTCGGTTTGCTCTTCCAGCTTGGGGGCTACGGAATCGATTTGGCCGACAAAGGCTTCACCGGCGGCGCCGTCCACGGAGATGTAGTCTCCCTCTTTGACGGTGACGCCATGGGCGGTGATCTCACGTTTTTCGAAATTGATCTTGACACCGGAAGCGCCAACGACACAAGGAATGCCGAATTGGCGGGCCACAACCGCGGCGTGAGAGGTGGCGCCTCCCTCGCTGGTGAGAATACCCTTGGAAGCGAGCATACCGTGAACGTCATCGGGCTTGGTGAAGGGGCGGACCATGATCACGTCCTGGCCTTCTTCTTTGGCTTTGGCTTCGGCGGTGTCAGCATCCAGATAGATGCGTCCGACAGCAGCGCCGGGGGAAGCGTTCACGCCGGTAGCAAGCAGCTTGTTTTCTTCTTGAGCCTTCACCTTGGCTTCGGGCACAAATTGGGGGTGCAGCAAGGTGTCGACCTGCTCGGGCTTAATCCGCTTGACGGCTTCTTCCCTGGTGATCAATCCCTCGTTGGCCAAATCAACCGCGATCTTGACAGCCGCTTTGGCAGTTCGCTTGCCGTCGCGGGTCTGCAACATCCACAGTTTGCCGCGCTCGATGGTGAACTCGACATCCTGAACTTCTTTGTAATGCTTCTCGAGTTTTTCGGTAATTTCGAGGAACGTTTCGTAAACCTCAGGCATCTCTTCGCCAAGCTGCTCGATGTCATTGGCGTTGCGGATACCAGCGACGACGTCCTCGCCCTGGGCGTTGAGCAAGTATTCGCCCCAAACTTCCTTCTCACCCGTGGAGGGGTTGCGCGTAAAGGCGACGCCCGTGCCGGAATTCTCGCCCATGTTGCCGAAGACCATCGTCATCACGTTGACGGCGGTGCCCAGGTCGTGAGGGATCCCGGCAGCGTTGCGGTAATCAATCGCCCGCTTGACGTTCCAGGAACTGAAGACCGCCTCAGTGGCCATGCGAAGCTGCTCGTCGGGGTCTTGGGGAAACTCAAAGCCCTTGTGCTCCTGAACGATCTCTTTGAATTCTTCGGTGAGCTCTTTGAGATCTTCAGCAGATAGGTCGGTGTCCAATTTGACGCCTTTTTCTTCCTTCATCTCGTCGAGGGCTTCTTCAAAGGCTTCATCGGAGATTCCCAGCACAACCGAGCCGAACATCTGTACCAAGCGGCGATAAGAGTCATAGGCGAAGCGTTCATCACCGGTCAGTTCAGCAAGACCTTCCACGGTTTCATCATTGAGACCAATATTGAGAACAGTATCCATCATCCCGGGCATCGATTGGACAGCGCCAGAACGGCAGGATAAGAGCAGCGGATCGTCGACATCGCCAAACTCTTTACCAGTTTCGGCTTCGGTCTCTTTGAGCGCTTCGAGTTCTTGCGCCCACATGCCCTCGGGGAATTCCTCTCCCGCGGCGAGATAGGCGTTACAAGCCTCTGTGGTCACCGTAAAACCGGGGGGGACGGGGATGCCAATGCGGGTCATTTCGGCCAGGTTGGCTCCCTTTCCGCCAAGAAGTTCGCGAACGCCCTGCCAGGAACCGGCGTATTCTTCAGCTTGTTCAACTTCTGAGAACAGATATACCCATTTTTTTTCAGTCATTTAAACCTCCAAACATAAAATTGAATCGAAAATTACGTTGAAACAACGTACTAACTTACATAAACAGGACTTACGCAGTTCGCCGATTCGCTCTGCGTCCCCGCACGGGGGAAGCCTGTCGAAATCAGCGAACTAGCCGAAAACGTTGGTTTCGACAAGCTTGCCATGGGCATGCTTCGCAAACCAGCGTTTTCGGTGTAAATTCCGCAGCCTTTTTCATTTCTGCGTAAGTCCTAACGTTAAGAAGGCACCCCTGGTCAACGCAATGTAGGGATGCCAGCGTACTTTCCAAAACCGGGTTCGATTTTACCATACAAAAACCGTCTATCGCAAAAAATCGAACTCACTCTCCGATCCAGGCGGAGCTCCACGGATCGAGGGTGACGACAACTTCGTCCCCTGAGACGATATATTCTTCGACACCTAACAAATCCCGCACGATGCGGCCATCCCGCCACCCCAAAGCTTTTACCGGCAGGCGCAGAAATCGGCGTGAGCCGCCGGCATTGAGCACAATGAGAACAGCTTCATCACCCAGGGTGCGCCCAAAGGCATAGGCTTGACCTTTGCGATCGAGAAAGACGGGATGGTAATCTCCCCGGCGCAGCGATACCAGCCTTTTGCGCAGAGAGATCAACCGCTTGACCCAAGCGCGTAAGGCTTCATCCTGCTCATCTCGGTTCCAAGGGAACGCGCGGCGGCAACCCGGATCCTTGCCCCCACAAATACCGATCTCGTCGCCATAATAGACAGCCGGAGCGCCCGGATAGGCAAACTGAAAAGCAAAGGCCATTTTGACCTTGGCGAGTTCGCCATCTAACAAAGTGATCAATCGTTCGGTATCATGGGAACCAAGGGGCACAAACATGGCATGAACATGCTCTCGAGGGTACGCGTCCAACAACCCTTCGACCTGTTCGGCGAAATCGGAAGCCGAGTCTTCGCCCTGGAGAAAGCGCAGCAAAGCATCCCGGACGGGATAATTCATCAAGCCATCAAAATGGTGCTCCCCTACCCAGCGGGGATCGCGTTCCCAAATCTCGCCGAGGATATAAGCTTCCCGGTTGACGCTCTTGACGACGTGGCGGAACTCGGCCCAGAAGGTATCATCGTCGATCTCGTTGGGCACGTCCAACCGCCAGCCGTCTGCACCTTGTTCAATCCAATAGCGGGCGACGCCAAAGATGAAATTACGCACGGCGGGATGATCGGTATTGAATTTGGGCAAGCTGCGAAAATCCCACCAGGTTTTATAATTGGGCCCCTTTTCCGGATTGTAGGCATAGAGGGGAAACCCCTTGATGTGAAACCAGTCTCGATAGGGCGAATGCTCTCTGTTTTCGAGCACATCGTTAAAGGCAAAAAAGCCGCGGCCACAATGATTAAAGACCCCGTCGAGGATAACACGCACATCGTTGCGATGGGCAACCTCCAACAGGGCGCGAAAATCTTTTATATCGCCCAATTTGGGGTCGATGCGGTAATAGTCGCTGATGTTATAGCGGTGATTGCTGGTGGCCTGAAAGATGGGGTTGAAATAGACCGCCGTGATGCCTAAATCGAGCAGGTAATCGAATTTTTGAATCACGCCGCGCAAATCCCCGCCCATGAAATTCCAAATCGTCGGCTTCGAGCCCCAGGCGTCGACATTGGGCGGATCGTTGCGCACGTCACCGTTGGCAAAGCGATCGGGGAAGATTTGATAGAAAATGGCGTCTTGCACCCAGTACGGTACGGTCATCGTTATTCCTATTTTTGACAGGATGAACAGGATTTTTTGTATATGATCTCTATAGACGAGCAAACCATGGACAAGCGGACGAAATCCTCATAGAATTTAGGCGCTTTTCACATTGAACAAACCCTATCCTACCATACCTTCTCCGCTTATGAACACCAACCTGCCCCCCACAACCTGGCGCCTGATCGACACAGGAACAGCCAACGGAGCCTGGAACATGGCCGCCGATGAAGCGATTCTGGAGAGCATCCGCGGCGGCGAGGCGCCGCCAACGCTGCGCATCTATACCTGGGAGCCGCCCTGTCTCTCCCTTGGCTATGCCCAGCCTTTTTCCGATGTTGATACCGAACGGCTGACCGAACGCGGTTGGGACGTGGTCCGCAGGATGACGGGGGGGCGCGCCATCCTGCACACCGACGAACTGACCTACTCGGTGACCGGGCCCAAAGACGAGCCCCGACTGGTCGGCGGCGTGCTGGCGAGCTACCGGCGGCTCTCGCAAGCCTTGCTCCACGCCTTGCAACAACTGGAGATCCCCGCCGAGGCGCTCCCCGAACCCCAAACACCGTCGGGCAACCCGGAACAGAAAGACGCGATCTGCTTCAAAGTGCCGTCCAATTACGAGATTACCGTTGGCGGCAAAAAGCTGATCGGCAGCGCCCAGGCGCGCAAAAAGGTCGGCGTCTTGCAGCACGGATCGCTGCCCCTGTACGGCGACCTGGGCCGCATCGCCGAGGCTTTGGTCTTCCCCGATGAAGCCGTACGAAAAGCAACGGCCCAGCGCTTGCTGGGGCGGGCTACCACCGTTCAAAGAGCGATCGGCCGCGTCCTGCCCATAGAAATGGTCAAAACGGCTTTCATCGACGCCTTTCGCGAGGAACTCAACCTGACCCTGGTACCCACCGAACTGAGCGAGGCCGAGCAATCCCGCGCCGAGGCGTTGGTTAAAGAAAAATACGCTCATCCAAGCTGGACAGAGCGTATTTGAGTTCCAATCTTCTATCCGAGCAATCGCATTACAGATGCAATTGTCTTGCCCTCAATCCATCCCCTCACCCCTAACCCCTTCGCGAAGCGCACTCATCGGAGTGCTCCCAAAAGGAGAGGGGAATATTATTCCTCGACGAAGATGACTTCGGGATAGTTGAGACTGCCCAAAAAGCGGGAGAGATAACTCTCGGCGTTGGTCTCGGCCAATGCCAGGATGCCGTCATCAATGGCGGCCTGCTCGATCTGATCTTCGGCCACCTGGCGGGCAGCGGTCTCAAGGTGAATGTCTCCCTTGGTAAACAAGCCTCGGTCCCGGTCGTAGACGTAGGATTTATCATTATCCAGGGTGGCGATAAAGATCTCCGGCTCCGGCAGGCGGACATAGAGCACGCCATCGTCGAGCCACATGTCTTCTTTTTCCATTTTGCCCAAATCAACTCCAGCAATGACGACCCCATGGGCGACGAAGAGCATCTCATCGCCGAAAAGGAAGTCGAAGCTGCCCTGGCCTCGATCGGCGGTGACGACTTGCTCGACGGTATATTGAATCGTCTCCAACCGGGAGAGGGTGCGGATATCCTGAATCACAGTGACAGGATCGGGCAGCACGGTGGGGGTTGGGTTCATAAATTGGTTGACCTGGGTGGCCAGGCCACCGGTCATATCGTTGACCGGCCTGAGGGCGTCTTCGGTGGTCTGGCGAACGGCGCCGGTCATATCCTGCACCGCGTTGACCACGGCGAAGGCCGTCAAGCCGATAATCAAGAGAACGCCAAGTACAAGCACCCATGCTCGTGTTTCTTTCATTTTTACACCTTATGCGCTGGTAGCATTTATATTGAATTCGTTATCTTTCTTTGAGGAAGCCAAGAAGACAGGAAAGAGAGATTCTTGGATTCCCGGTTTCGCCTTGGTATTTTAACACATTTGGCTCGTTTTCCCTTTGACAAGACTGTTGGCCTTTTGAAACTGCTCCACGCACAAAGCGGCTGACGGCGAGCGGCAGCTAGAGCCGACTCAAAGTCGGCTTCTCCTTTTTCGTTCTGCTACATTATGCTGACTGCTGAAATTGAGTCGACTTCCAGTCGACTTCCGCTATCAGCCCGCAATTCATTCGCGGGTAAATACAAGACTTCCGAAGTCTTAAGCTGCAGACCTCCGAGGTCTCAAAGTCATCCTATCACCAGGGGACAATCCTTCCATCTTTGGGAGGCAGTCTTTCAATGATTGGGGTGCGGTCTCTCAAAGAGTGGGGGGCAATCTTTCAATGACTGGGGTGCAGTCATACAATAAGCGGGGTACAGTTATACAATGAGTAGGTTGCAGTCATTAAGATAAGTTCCATCACTCCTGCGGTGGAACGTAAATGCGATGCTTCCCAAAGCTTAAACGCGACGTAGCGCAAGGCATACCTTGCGC
>CAZXXW010000062.1:0-19117 GCA_964644835.1 uncultured Anaerolineales bacterium | reverse complement strand
CTGGCTATCTTTTTAGTGCTGAAGTAACATCTAAATCCTTATCTTGAATTGTCTGTTCTAAGCTCTCAAAAATTGACATTTTAATGAAATATGCTATCCTTTTTGATTAGGAGGCCTTCCATGACCAATATTTCCAAACTGCTGGGACAAGCTGATATTTTTTATCAATTCTCGCAAACCCAACTTGATCTCGTTGCCAACCTTTGCGAGCAGCAAACCTACAACACGGGTGATGTCATTTTTTATGAACAGAAGGACAGCGATGAATTGTATATCATCACCCAAGGGGAGGTGGACATTCTCGTCGATCCCTCGATTGTAGGCACGGTGCCAGAAAGTCGAGCAAAATTAGCTACAATTGCCACCTTGCGACAGGGACAATCTTTCGGCGAGATCGCTTTGGTTGATCAGGGCATGCGGTCAGCGACTGCCAGGGCTGCTCGCGACAATACCCACCTTCTGGTCATCCCTAGCGAGGATTTGATCCAGTTATGCGAAACGTATTCTCAATTGGGCTATCTGCTGATGCGCAACCTGGCTGCCGATCTAGCTCTCAAAATTCGCAATACGGATCTGCGCATTCGCGAAAAATTGCTGTACAGCGAGATGGGTTGAGAACCGGGCTTGCTCCAATTTGAATAAGATTACCGGGATTCGATCTCCAACTTCGGCGTCGTTACCCATCCGAGGTCTCATCGAATTAAAAAAGGGTAAAAAAGTTGCTATTTTCCCTTGACCTAACCCCTGCGTAAATGTAGAATTCACCCAAATTCCCCACCTTTTAAAAAAACATGTCAATAAAATTGGACTCCTGGTGAGGGGAGAAAAATTTGAAACTTCTCGTATATCAGGAATATACCTAGCGGTTTTTTGTGTCAGTTGAGTGCTCAGCCAAGGAGGAGGTGTACTATAGAACAGATAGAGAATCTAAGATAAACCCATGTATTTCTAAGGATTAACAATCAAGTTTACAATTCCGCTCAAATCAAAATTGGAGGAGAAGTATGTCTAAAAAGTATTTTGTTCTCAGTCTTTTAATCCTCGTTTCGGTCGTTTTGGCCGGATGTGGTGGGCAAGCACAAGCCCCTGAAGCATGCGTCGACAATCCTGACGAAACTGTGTGTGCGGTCATCGAACCCGGCAAAACGATCAAGATCGGTTATGCTGGGCCTATGACCGGCGACTATTCCGCATTTGGAATCGACATTTCCAATGCCGGTCTATTAGCCGTCGAAGATGCTGGTGAATTTGAAGGGTTTGAGTACGAACTCCGTACAGAGGACACCCAGGGCAGTGGTGAGGGTGGCGCTTCAGTTGCGAACCTTTACGTTTCAGACCCTGATATTGTTGCTATCGCCGGCCACACATTTTCAGGAGCAACCGCGGCTGCTATTCCCATCTACAATGAAGCCCGCTTGCCGATGCTTTCCCCCTCAGCTACCCGCGCTGACCTGACCCAAGGTGACCAGGATGTCTTCAACCGAATCCCCTTCACGGATGACATTCAGGGTGAATTTGCAGCTAAGTACCTCTACGAGGAACTCGGCGTTACCAAACTAGCTGTTATGCACGACGGCGATGCGTATGGAAAAGGCGTAGCCGAAAAGGTTCAGGAAATTTTCACCGAGTTGGGTGGAGAAGTCGTTGCTTTTGAGGCGATCACCCCTGCCGAAACGGATTACAGCGCTGCCCTAAACGATATTGGCGCCAAAAACCCCGAAGCGATTTATTATGGTGGTTACTATCCTGAGGCAGCTGTGATCGCCAAGGATATGCCTGTTGCCGGACTAGAAGGCGTTGTTCTCTTCAGTGACGACGGCACATTTGGTGACACCTTCATCGAACTGGCTGGAGAAAATGCAGAAGGCGTTTATGCTGCTTCTGGTGCTCCTCCCGCTTCACCCGAACGTGCAGAATTTGACGCCAAGTACGAAGAAGCTTACGGCGATCCTCCAGGAGCGATCTCGACGTTCACTTGGCACGGATACGATGTCGTTTCTGCTCTGATCACAGCGATCGAATCTGTGGCAATCAAGGGCGAAGATGGCAATCTGTATATTCCTCGCGAGGAACTGATCAACGCGGTCAACAACCTGGAAGGCTACGATGGCCTTACCGGCACGCTGACATGCGATGGCGGCGAATGTAACGCCACCGGCCCCAACTTCTACGTCGTCAAAGACGGCGAATGGGTTGCCCCGTAAGCCCAATCGGTTGATTCAACCATTCAGAACTGATGAGCGAGGCAAGCGTAACGCGCTTGCCTCGCCAATCATCCTCACTGGAAAAAGAGTATTCTATGAGTGAACCTAGCACAAAAAAAACTCACACCCCCGTCGACACCTTCCGGATCGCGCAAGTCGTCATCGCTGTCTTATTTGTTTTATTCGTAGGTTGGCGACTCTATACCGTCATCAGCGAAGGCAGTTATGGCCCAGACACATGGGCCCGGTTTGCCATAAGTGGTCTCATCATCGGAAGTGTTTATTCTGTTATCGCGATCGGGTACACATTAGTATACGGCATTTTATTTATGATTAATTTTGCCCATGGCGAAATCATGATGCTGGGAGCTTTTGGAGGCTATTTCGTCTTCGAGATCTTAAATAGTATCGTTGTTGACCCCGCCACAGGGCTTACTTTTTTGAATGCCCACCAGATTCTTTCGGTTTTTCTGGCCTTCGCTGCCGGGATGATTTTTGCGGCTTTGGTCGGTTATTTTCTTGAGCGGATTGCTTACCGTCCCTTGCGAGGTGCCCCCAGATTGATCCCGTTGATCAGCGCGATCGGTGCGTCCATCTTTTTGCAAAATGCAGCTCAACTCATCTTTGGCCCTAAGCGACGAACGTATTTTAATCCGTCAATGCTGACCCGCAGCGTGGGCTGGCGGCTGGTTGTAGGAGGTGAAGAGGTTGTCTTGACCTATACGGGCACGTTCACATTTGTGCTCTCGATTTTGCTTTTGATAGGGCTCTATACGCTGGTGCAAAGAACACGTTTTGGACGGGCAATGCGAGCCGTAGCTGAAGACAAGGAAACCGCATCCTTGATGGGCGTCAATGTAAACCATATCATCAGCACAACGTTTGTGATTAGTGGCGCGCTTGGTGGCGCCGCGGGCGTCATGTGGGGGATTCACAACGGAATCATCTATCACTATGTCGGATTCATTCCAGGCCTGAAGGCCTTTACGGCGGCTGTCTTGGGGGGGATCGGCAACATCCCTGGCGCTATGCTGGGAGGAATTTTCCTCGGCCTTGTCGAATCGCTCGGTCCTGCGGCGTTGGGCATCGACTTTCAACTGAAAGATGTGATCGCCTTCTCCATCCTGGTCTTAGTGTTGATCTTCCGACCTTCCGGCATCTTGAGTGAAGTCTTATCGGAGGAGAAAGTCTAATGAAAGATCAACTAAAAAATAGCAGCCGAATTGGACTTGTTTTCGGGGCTGTTACCATCTTCTTCATCTTAATTGGTCTGACGGTGACCACTTCTGAGATTATTGGAAACACGTTAGGGCTCGATACACATACCCGTGTCGGCAACGCGACGGGCTTGATCGTATTCTATGGTCTGTTAGGGCTATGGTCAGGCTCTAAAGCCGCAAAGGGCGCTAACAAAAAATGGCAAATGGCCCTGCTAGCAGGTGGGTTGGCGAATCTGGTCTACGCTGTTTTGATCAGCCTGTCTGTGTACCTAGTAGGAAGCCTTGATGCCGCTGACATCGAGATGCGCACCTATTTCGTCCAGCTATCCCGCCCCAATGTGAGGCTATTGTTATATGGACGGAACCCTCTTGCGGGTGTGCTCATCACGCTGATCACCATCCTGGTTGCGGGCATTCTGGGCGGTTTGCTGGCCTATCTTTCGAAAGAAAATCAAACCAATCAAAAAATAGCGGGGCGCTTTCAGGATTGGGCGAATCAACTCAAGGACACACTGATCGCAAAACGTTATCAAGAAGACAAACGGGTTCGGACGATCATCTACATCTTGCTCTTTGCTTTGTTGCTCGCCTTGCCGTTGGTTTTGGACAAATATTGGAATTACGCCTTGGGCACGGTTGGAATTTATGTGATGATGGGGTTAGGCCTGAACATTGTTGTCGGCCTGGCGGGACTGCTTGATCTTGGTTATGTAGCTCCCTTTGCGATTGGCGCTTACGGGGTGGGGTTGTTAACCGCTCCAAAACCGCTACCGATTCAAATGGGGTTTTGGCCTGCTCTGTTAATCAGCATCGTTTTAGCAGCGGTAGTCCGCATCTTGCTCGGTTTACCGGTGCTGAGAATGAGAGGCGATTATCTCGCCATCGTCACCCTGGGGTTCGGAGAGATCATCCGCATATTGATCAGAAGCGACATGATGTCTCCCTACCTGGGAGGGCCGCAAGGTGTTCGCGATATTGCGGGGCCGACGATCTTTGGTGTTCCCTTCAATAGCGAACAGGCTTTCATGTATCTGATTATTCTTGGGATCATCTTGACCATCATCCTGACGATCAACTTGCAAAACTCTCGCGTCGGACGGGCCTGGATGGCCATGCGCGAAGACGAAACCGTTGCCCAAGCAATGGGTATCAACACCCTTTACTACAAATTGATGGCATTTGCCACCGGCGCCACGTTTGCCGGATTGGGAGGAGCGCTGTTTGCATCCCGTAACCAATATACCGGCCCAGCAGACCACACCTTGATGGTTTCAATCAACGTGCTCTGCCTGCTCATTGTCGGCGGCATGGGCAGTATTCCCGGAGTTATTGCTGGTGCGTTCGCTCTCAAAGGCTTGCCCGAAATTCTACGCGAGTTAGACCTGTACCGTCTCTTGGTATTTGGCGCCTTGCTCGTGATCATGATGATCTGGCGGCCTGAAGGGTTATGGCCTGCTCCCCGCCGTCGCCTAGAGCTTCGCGAGAAGAATACGACGGATATCCCCTCCGACGAGCAAATGACTACAGCAGAGGAGGAATAGGTCATGTCAAACAATATCATTCTTGAAACTCGCAAACTAACAAAACGCTTCGGCGGATTATCGGCCGTCGACAAGGCGAGCATACAAATTCCTCAAGGGTCCATCTACAGCATCATTGGGCCAAATGGCGCCGGTAAAACCACCTTGTTTAACTGTATCACCGGCTTTTACAGTCCCGACGAAGGCGATATGCTTTTCCGGGGCAAATCTCTCTTGGGATACGCTCCCGACCAAGTTACAAACCAGGGCATCTCCCGCACCTACCAGAACATCCGTCTCTTTCCTGCAATGACCGCAATCGAAAACATTTTGGTAGGCTCCCACCCGCGCCTAAAGTCCACCTGGATTGACGCCATCTTTCATACCCGGCGATTAGGTCAAGAGGAAGAACAAGCGATCCAGAAAGCGCAAGAACTACTTGAATTCGTCGGCCTGAAGGGAAAAGGCGACTTGCTAGCCCGTAACCTTCCCTACGGGGAACAACGGCGCCTGGAAATGGCGCGTGCTATTGCCAGTGATCCCGCCCTGATCTTATTGGACGAACCCACTGCGGGCATGAATCCCAACGAATCCACCAACATGATGAGTTTCATCAAGAGTTTGCGAAAAGAGTTCGGGATCACTATCCTATTGATCGAACATGATATGCGCGTTGTGATGGGAATTAGCGAATACATCTACGTGTTGGACTTTGGTGTTGTAATCGCACAAGGAACGCCGCTAGAAATCCAGCGCAATCCTCAAGTTATCGAATCCTATCTGGGTCGTGGAGCTGCCACCGGCCTAGAAAACGGCTAGAACGAACGGACGAAACCACCATGGCTATGCTCGAAGTAAAAAATATTCATACCTACTATGGCAATATTCACGCTCTTAAAGGGGTCACGATTGACGTTGATAAAGGTGAGATCGTCACCCTGATTGGGGGCAATGGCGCCGGCAAGACAACCACCCTGCGCACAATCAGCGGCATCTTAGCCCCTCAACAAGGTCAAGTCACCTATGAAGGCGAGGACATCTCTGCCACCCCTGCCCACGAACTAGTCTTCAAAGGCATTACGATGGTCCCCGAAGGGCGCGGAATCTTCGCCCGTTTGACTGTTGCCGAAAATTTGGATATGGGCACATATTCCCGGGCAGATCGTTCCACAGTGCCCCAAGACCTGGAAGAGATTTACGCAATCTTTCCCCGTCTCAAAGAACGACGCAAACAGCTGGCCGGAACGCTCTCTGGTGGAGAGCAGCAAATGCTAGCCACCGCTCGAGCGTTGATGGCAAAACCTCGCCTCTTGCTCATGGACGAGCCGTCGATGGGATTGGCGCCCGTGCTGGTCGAAAGTGTTTTCGATACGATCAAACGGATCAACGAAAACGGGACGACCATTTTGCTGGTTGAGCAGAATGCGACGATGGCTCTCGCTGTGGCTGATCGAGGCTATGTCCTCCAAACCGGCGAGATCGTCCTCAGTGATTCGGCTAAAAATCTCCAAAAAGACGAAATGGTTCAAAAAGCCTATCTGGGCATCGATTAGTCTCTCTTGCCACAAAAACAGAGCGCAGTTGACAAACGCGATCAACTGCGCTTTTTTTATTAGTGTTGTCTCGTCAGGCTTCGGGGAAACTGTACTGAGCAACAAGCCACGAACACGTCAAGCCAGCGTAAAAGGTTCATAAAAACTAGGCCTATCACTTGACCTGCTGCCCCCTACCCTATAAAATTTTTCTCACAGGCGATTTTTCGCCTCTTTCCCTGAAATCAAATTCATTTGAATCAATTGGCTGGCCCGGCGAAACAAGGGAATGCTGGACAAGCATGAAAAGCGAGATCATCTTAATTGGGGAGTCAAATCTATCGGTAGGTTCTGAGGAGGAAGAAGCATGAGAACTAAAAATGCTATCTTTGCAGGCTTGTTCGTTGTGATTAGCTTTGCTCTGGCCGCTTGTAGTGGCTCAACCTTTGAATGTGAAGATGCCATTGGCTGTATCACGTACGTCTCCACCGAACCCGTCCGTATCGCATCCGCGCTGGTGATCTCCGGCTCAAATTCTGATCTGGGCATTGATTCACAATACGGCGTCGAGATTGCTATCGACCTCAAAGAAAATGGGATTCTGGGCCATGAAATCGAACTCCAGGGCCAAGACACTCGCTGCTCCGAGGAAGGGGGGCAAGCTGTCGGGGAAAAGATCGTGTCGGATCCAACCATCCTCGCGGTCATCGGGACGAGTTGCTCCGGAGCTGGCGTCCCGATGTCGAAGATTATCTCCGAAGCTGGTTATGTGATGATTTCTCCTTCCAATACGGCGCCTGCCCTCACCGATCCAGATAGCGCCTGGAATCCCGGCTACCTGCGGACATCCCATAACGACAAGGTACAAGGCAAAGCGATGGCCGAATTCGCCATCAACGAATTGGGCGTCACCACAGCCGCTGCTATCCATGACGGTGATCCCTACACCGAGGGACTCGCCCGCGTCTTTGCCGACGAATTCGAACTGATGGGCGGCACCATCGTCGAGTTCATTGCAGTCAAAAAGGGCAATACCAATATGCGCCCGGCGCTGACCGCGGTTTCCTCCGCCGGCCCGCCCGAGTTCATCTTCTACCCTGTTTTTACCGCCGAGGGAGGATTCATCACCAACCAGGCCCAAAAAATCTCCGGCCTGAAAGACAGCATTTTGGCCGCTTCTGACGGGATGATCTCCAATGCTGCCCTGGAGGCAGTCGGCGAAGCCGGCGAAGGGATGTATTTCTCCGGACCGGATCTGTCTTTCTCAGGTGAACTTTACGACCGTTTTCTCGCTACATACGAAGAAAAGTACGGAACCAAGCCCATTTCTGTTTTTCACGCTCACGCTTTCGATGCCGCCAACATGATTTTCGCGTGCGCGGAGCAAAACGCCCTCCTAGAAGACGATGGCACCATTCACATTGGCCGCCATGCGATGCGTGACTGCCTGTACGGCACCACCGGATTCGAGGGGATCACAGGCACCTTGACCTGCGACCTTTATGGAGACTGCGCCGATCCAAATATCGCCGTGTCACAAATTCAGAACGGCGAGTACGTTCAGGTTTGGCCTGAAGAATGAAATACGCATCCAGCTAAACTTGATACAATCAGAACAGCATCTCAGCCAACGATCAAAGGAGTTCCTGATGTTAATCCTTAACGCCGACGATGTCCGCACAGCTTTACCGATGAGAGTAGTGATCGAAGCGACGAAACGCGCCTATGTCGCCCTCCTCAAGGGAAAAGCAGAAGTTCCCCTGCGCGCTCAACTCCCTGTCGAAAAACATGACGGCGTCAGTCTGATCATGCCCGCCTATGTGGAAACAAAAGGGGATGAAGCGATGGCGGTGAAAATTGTCTCGGTTTTTCCGAGGAATCGCGACAAAGGGATGGCCATCATCCATGCCGCGGTGATTGCCTTCGATGCCAAAACTGGGGTTCCGATCGCGGTCATGGAAGGTGGCGCGCTGACAGCGATCCGCACCGGCGCCGCTTCGGGAGCGGCAACTGACCTGCTCGCCCATCCGGAAAGCAAATCCGCGGCCATCTTTGGAGCCGGTGTCCAGGGACGCACCCAGCTTGAGGCCATCTGCACGGTCCGGCCCATCGAACAAGCCTGGATTTATGACCTCGACCGGTCAAGTGTCGAGAAGTTCATCGCCAATATGGCCGGGAAGAGACCGATCCCCCACGACCTGCGGGCAGCGAAGTCTCCTGAAGAAGCGGTCGCAAACGCTGACATCATCTGCACCGCAACCACGGCGACATCTCCCGTTTTCCCCGATGAGGCTGTCAAACCCGGCACCCACATCAACGGCGTGGGCGCCTACACCCTGGAGATGATTGAAGTGCCCCCTGAGACGATTCGTCGCTCGAGCGTGTACGTCGATTCGGTCGAGGCTGCATTAGAAGAAGCAGGCGATCTGGTCGCCGCACTGAACAGGAACCTCGTCCATGAGGATGAGTTCATCGAATTGGGCGCTGCTGTTGAGGATGCCAGCCTGAGGCGCACATCGGACGAGGAAATCACTTTTTTCAAATCAGTGGGCGTTGCCGTCCAAGATGCCATCGCTGCCCAATTGGCCTTACACAATGCAGAACAAGAAGGCCTCGGCCAAGAGGTAGCCTGGTAAACCAATATTGGTCAAAGACAATTTTTACGGTAAGATAGACATAAGCAACTGGTCAACGGGTATCAGATAGGTGTCAGGTATCAGGTGTCAGGTGCCAGCTTTCAAGTGAGAGATGTTGCTCATCCTAACAAGCTCAGAAAGGCTATCCCGGAATAGCGGAGACCATGCCCACAGCCGAAATCATCACCATCGGAACCGAATTGCTCCTTGGCGAAACGGTCGATACCAACACTCGCACCATCGCCCAGGCATTACGCCACGCCGGGATCAACCTGTTCCGCACTGCCACCATCGGCGACAACAAGGAACGCATCGCCGAGATCATCCAGGAGGCAATGGAGCGCGCCGAGATCATCATCACCACGGGCGGTTTGGGCCCCACGGTGGACGATCCCACCAGAGAGGCCATTGCCCTGGCGTTGGGGGCAGAAAACGAATTTCGACCTGAGCTATGGGAGCAAATTCAAGAGCGCTTTCAACGCTACGGCCAAACGCCAACAGAGAACAACAAACGCCAAGCCTATGTCCCCGAGGGAGCGCTCGCCATCGAAAACGACCTCGGCACCGCCCCCGCCTTCATTGGAGAAACCGGCCGCCACGCCATCATCGCCTTACCGGGCGTCCCCCGCGAGATGGAATACCTCCTCGAGAAGAAGATCCTGCCTTATTTGCGGGAACGCTTCGACCTCAGGGGGATGATCAAAACACGGCTGCTGCACACCTCGGGCGTGGGAGAATCAACCCTGGATAATCAGATCAGCGATTTAGAACGGCTGGACAATCCCACCGTGGGGCTGGCTGCCCACGCCGGACAGGTGGACATTCGGATCACGGCCAAAGCTGATTCCGAACCCGAGGCCGATGCCTTAATCCAAACCGTGGAGAGCGACATCCGCCAGCGCATCGGCGACTGGATCTACGGCGCCGACGAAGACACACTCCAAAGCGTCGCCCTGGAGGCCGTCGCCCGGCACGGCTGGAAACTCGCCGCCGCAGAAGCAAACCTGCGCGGGCGGCTGCTTCGCCGTTTGACCGGCGCTAACGAGACCTTTGCCGGGGGCGAATTGCTCGCCCGTCTGGATTCCGCCGAGGAGTTAGCCCAACTCGTCCAGGACGCCTGCCAAAAGTACGATGCCCAGGTCGGGCTGGGCGTGACATGGATCCGAGGCGAGAAACAACAAACCATTTATTTGTACCTGCAAACCCCTGATCGTAAAGAAGAAATCGAACGCACCTACGGCGGCCCACCTCAATTGGCGCCGTTGTGGGCTACAAATACCGGGCTCCATCTTTTACGCAATCTATAGTGGATAAAAGGGAAGTATTCTGATCAAAGAAAGGTACCCAGTAATGACGAAATCATGCGATTTTTTGCTAACCAATGCTCTCGTCCTGACGATGGACGAGGACTACCACCAATACGAACCCGGTGCGGTTGCCGTCAGCGGTGATACCATCACTGCCGTCGGCCCCGAGGACGAAATCACAGCGAAGTACACCGCCAAAACAGAGATCAATTGTCAGGGTAAGGTGTTGATGCCCGGCCTGATCAACACCCACACCCACGCGGCGATGACCTTGCTGCGCGGCTTGGCCGATGATCTCCGCCTAGATGTCTGGCTGCGCGGCTATATGATGCCGGTAGAGCGTGAGTTCGTCTCACCCGACTTCGTCCAACTGGGTACCAAGCTGGCCTGCATCGAATCAATCCGCTCAGGTGTGACCTGTTTTGCCGACATGTATTTCTTCGAAGCCGAAGTCGCCCAAACCGTGGCCGACTTTGGGATGAGGGCAGTATGCGGCCAAACCGTGAGCAAGTATCAATCGCCAGATGCCACTTCCTACGAGCAGGCCCTCGAAGCAGCGTATGAATTTATCAAAACGTGGCGAGATCATCCCCTGGTTGTGCCCACGATCGCACCCCACGCCCCCTACTCTTGTACCGAAGACATCATGAAAGCAGCCGCCGAGATGGCCCTCGAGTTCGATGTTCCCCTGCACACCCACATCGCCGAGACCAGTAGCGAAGTGGAGGCGTCACGCCAAGAACACGACATGCCCGTCGTGCCCTACGCCAAAAAACAACATCTCTTCGACGGCAAAGCCACGGCAGCGCATTGCGTCCACATCGACGATGGCGAAATTCATACCCTGCTGCACCACAATGTCGGCGTCGCCCACAACCCCTCATCGAACCTGAAACTGGCTTCCGGGTTTGCGCCTGTCAGCAAAATGATCGACATCGGTGTAAACGTGGGCATCGGCACCGATGGAACCGCATCGAATAACGACCTGGATATGTTCGAAGAAATCCATCTCGCAGCGTTGCTCGCCAAGGGCGTCAGCGGTGACCCCACGGCCATCCCAGCCAAGACAGCCCTGACCATGGCGACGCGCATGGGGGCAGACGTGCTCCATATCGGAGAGATCACCGGCTCCCTCGAGGCGGGCAAACGCGCTGATCTGATCCTGGTGGACATCTCCTCCCTGCACAACTCCCCCAACTTCCGCCGCGACCCCGACGCGGTTTACGCCCAATTGGTCTACGCGGCCAAATCAACCGATGTGACCGACGTGATGGTCAACGGTGCCTGGCAGATGCAAGATCGCGTCGTCGCCGTCCAGGACGAAGACGAACTCCTCGCCCGGGCTGCCGAATACGCCGAAGAGATCGACGCCTTCCTGATCGAGCGAGAGAAATCGGTGCTCTCCAAGCTGGTCGCCATCGACGGGGCCACAGAGCAAGAGAGCTTCGAGGTGCAGGTCAAACTGCCTGTCTCAGACCCCGAATCGATTATCGAGAAGATTCAGCAGCCAGAGATCGAAATCTTGTATACGCGTCACTACCACGAGTATGATACCTATTTCCAATTCGACGATCCCGATCAGGGTGAACTGCGCTATCGAGAAGATGATTTTATCGACAAAGATGGCGAGATCGCCAAAGTGAGATATCGCCTGACCTTGATCGGCCAAACTCGGGAACGGCACTTTCCCAGCGATGTCGTCCTCTCACGAAGCCGTTTTCTCGCCCCGGCTACCCACAGCCTGCGCTTCTACCGCGAATACTTCAAGCCCACATCCGAAATCTTCGTCGAAAAAGATCGCCTGCGCTGGCGGGTTCTCTTCCAGGGAACCGAACTCTACATCAATCTGGATCGTATCGACCAGCCCGACTTGGGCACTTTCCTGGAGGTCAAGAGCCGCACCTGGAGCCTGCGAGACGCTGAAAATAAGGCTTCCATCGTCGAGAAACTCGTCGCTGTGCTGGGAGAAGACCCCGAAGAAGCGGTGACCCGCGATTATGTCGATTATGTCGAAGAAATCAAATCATGAAAGCGAACTTAACCCTCCCCATCGTGATTCTTGTTTTGGTGAGTACGCTGGCTTGCCAGGCCGTCGCGGGACTTACCACCACAGCCACGCCGATTCCCTCACCAACGGTACCATCTACCCCCTTGCCCGCTCAACCGGTCGATCCGGGAGCGGAAAATCCTGACGAGCCGGTTTTCATCACCGGGGAGATTCCGTTCACATCCCCATTTTTCGTCGATACCCTCTCCGAGGCCTTCGTGATGCTCGAAGACCAGGGCGGATTCATCCAACGCGATCTCGAATTCGAGTTCCGCCTGGAGAGCCAAACGATCGGGCCAGTGGAGCAAATCAACGATCAAACCTTAAGCTACCAACTTTCGCTTCCGGCTATTCCCCAGGGCACGCCGTTTGATCTGGATAACGATGGCGTGGAGGAAGCCGGCGTGCAAGTTTTCGCCGTGGCTTACTGGTCCAACACCTGGGACGGCCCTTTTCTGGAAGAGCGCGACGGCACCGGCTGGTCAACAGCCTACGCATCGACGATCACCGACGTCGACCGGGACTATGAAATTACCGGCGGCACCTTGATCGTTTGGGCACCGGACGACGAGCAAGGCTTTCCAACCGGCTTTGGCGCTGACAACAAACTCTTTACCGATGATGATCCCGCCGCGCCGATCCCGGCCGGGTATAGTATCGTCTACCTTGACGAAGAACCCTTCCGAGTAACCAAAGAAGCGCAGCCAATGATCGATCTCTACGAAGGTGCTACGGCGGTGACGGACTACGCCGATCTGAGTTACGAGCAGGCTTTCGAAAATCTGTTCCAAAAAGCTTCAACCGAATATCCCTTCACCGAAGACAAAAACATCGACTGGCAAAGTCTCTACGATCAATATGCTCCCCGGATCGCCGAGGCCAACAATGATACTGAATTCTTTTGGGCGCTGAAAGAGTTCAGCCTGGAAATCCCTGACGGGCATATCGGCGTCTCTTTCAACGATATGGTCGCTCAAATCTTTTATGAAAATTACGGCGGCAGTTTTGGGATGATTCTGGTCGAACTCAGCGATGGCCGCGTCCTGGTGCAGGAGATTCTCCCCGACTACCCGGCGGAGCAGGCCGGCTTGGAAGTTGGTACCGAGATAACTCACTGGCAGGGCCAATCGATTGGAGAAGCGATCGGCGCGATCAAGCCGTTCTTCGGGCCCTACTCCACCCCGCATCACCGCCGCCTGGAGCAACTCGTCTTCCTGACTCGCGTCCCACCGCGTGAAAGAGTGACGATCACCGTCGCGGATGGCGAAGGCGCTTCAGAAGAGATTACCATCCAAGCAGAAGTCGATTACGACTCGCTCTTCGAGTGGATTCCCTCCCTAAGCGTCGACCAGATCAGCCCTCCCGTCGAGGGAGAGATTCTCGAGCCCTCGGGTCTGGGCTATATCCGTATCAACACCTTTTCCGATGATTACAACCTCACCGCCCAGTTGTGGAATCATTTCATCGATTCGCTGCTCGAATCAGAAGTCCCCGGTTTGATTCTAGATGTACGCGTCAACGGCGGCGGAAGCATGGGGCTGGCGAATAACTTTGCGGGATATTTCTTCCAAGAGGAAACCCTGATCTCGAAACACTTTTACTACAACCATATCCTGGAAGAATTCGAGGAAAAAGAGCATCCTACACACATTGAGCCAGGGCCGAAATATCTCGACGCCCCTATCGCTGTGCTGGTCAGCCCGTACTGCGTCAGCGCTTGCGAGGGATTCAGCTATGCCCTCGGCTTGCGAGAGAATACCACGATTGTAGGCCACTTTCCCACGGCGGGCGCGTATGGCGAAGTCGGCCGCGGCCAATATGATTTGCCCGCTGACCTTTCCATGCAGTTCCCCACAGGACGGCCAGAAACGCCGGACGGCGAACTGCTCATCGAGGGAACCGGCGTTGTTCTGGATATTTCGGTGCCCGTCACGGAAGAGAGCGCCCTTGGACAGGTTGACGCTGTGTTGGAAGCAGCGATCGACGCGTTAGAATAAGAATCAAAAAGGCTCTCGGCTGGTCAGTCGAGAGCCTCTGATAGGATCCAATTGATTTCTAATCGTCCTTCTTGCTGATCTGCGAGACATGTACCTCGACAGAAACAATGCGCTCATCTCCCAACATCTGCAGCAAGACCCGGACCCGCTCATTGCCGCTCAGACGGGCATCGAACAAGGCCTCATATCCGGCAAAGGGGCCATCTTCAATTTTGACAGGGTCGCCTTGTTTGAGGCCATCGAAGATTTCCCCGCCGGCCTCATTGATTTTGGCAAGCTTCTTTCGCAACAGATGGACAAAATTATCGGGAACCGGAGCAGGGACGCCATCGAAGCAAACCAATCCCAGCGTATGGGGCATCCAGTTCAACGTGGACAGGCTGACGTCATCAAGATCAACATGGACGAACAAATAGCCTGGGAAGTAAGGCCTGATCTTTCGAGATCGCGGGTTCACCGGATTGACTCGAATGCGAGGGTAATATCCGTCGATTTGCTTGGCGCAAACCTGTTCCCAAACAACGTTTTCTTTTCTGGGCTTGCTGCGCAATACATACCAATAGAGAGACATAATAATTCCCGTTGCAATCCTTTTTACTCAACGCTGTTTCCTGAATGACTGCTTATATTGTAGTCAAGCAAGAACTTATTCGCAAGGTGAAGACAAAGCCAATCTCTGGCGCTCCTGAAAGACAACGACCTCGAACACCGGTTACAAAATTGTTGTATAATCTGACTGTATTGACCGTTCGATAAATTCGACCAACAAGGCACAAAACGCTATGCCCCCAGAAACGATTGGACGCTATCAAATCAAAAAAGAACTTGGCCGCGGCGGAATGGCAACTGTCTATCACGCCTACGACCCCAGCTTCGAACGCGATGTCGCTATCAAGGTGTTGCCGCAAGCTTTTTTGCACGATGAACTCTTCCGGGCGCGCTTTGAACGAGAAGCCAAAACGGTAGCCGCTCTTGAGCACTCCGCGATTGTGCCCGTCTACGACTTTGGCGAGGAAAACGGGCAACCCTACATTGTCATGCGAATGATGTCGGGCGGAGACTTGAACGACAAGCTCAGAGAAGGCCCTCTCTCCATGAAAGAAGCTGCAAAAGTCGTCATCAATCTGGCTTCAGCCCTGGATGCGGCGCATGCCCGAGGCATCGTCCACCGCGACCTGAAACCGGGCAACATATTGTTTGACTCTTACGACAACGCCTTGCTCTCCGACTTTGGGATTGCGCGTCTGACCCAGGGAAGCCACACGCTCACAGGGGAAAACATTATCGGCACGCCGGCTTATATGAGCCCCGAACAGGTTCAAGGAGACAAAGAACTCGACGGGCGCAGTGACTTGTACGCACTGGGCATTCTTTTCTATCAAATGCTTGTCGGCGATACCCCCTACCAAGCAACGACTCCGGCCAAGGTGATGATGAAGCACGTCCTTGAACCGGTTCCCAGCCTCGCCGACACCAAGCCAGATTTGTCCCCATTGATGGAAAACTGGCTGCAGCGAGCGCTGGCCAAAGACCCGGATGAACGCTTCTCGACGGCAGCCGAAATGGCCGAAGCGCTTCAAGCTGCCATGCGGGGCCGAGAGCATCCCACGCTGATCAACGTTCCCGATGGCACCAAATTAGCTCACACACGAATCTCCAGTCCGGCGGCGACCGCCATCGGGCAACGGCGCGATGACGGGGGGACAGGTACGCAGCCGCCGCCGGTAAAATCCAAGCGCCCTTGGCTGCCATTTGCTCTCACAGGGTTTGTGGTTTTGGGCATCGGTGCGTTAGCCGTTTTGGGCCTGGCCTTCATAGGCTATCAAGGCACAGGGCCGCTGGCCATGCTGGCATCACCGACGCAGGCTAACACGGCCACATTAGCTCCTCCGACAGCAACCCAACCGCCACCGGCCAGCGCCGCACCGGAGCAGATCGTCGCGGCTGCCACTTCCACGCCGGAACAAGCAGCACCAACGGAAACACCCCTCCCCCCCAGCGAGACTCCTGAACCAACAGCGACAAATCCGCCCGAGGTTCCAACCGTCGGCGGGGCGGACAAAATCGCCTTCCTCAACGCCAACGATATTTGGCTGATGAACGTCGACGGCAGCGATCTGGAGCAATTGACCAGCGATGGCGCCGAAAAACATGACCTCAGTTGGAGTCCCGACGGCTCAATCTTAACTTTCATCTCCGGGAAATGTGTCAAATATATCGACATAGAGTCCGGTCGCCAAGACATCGTCTCTTGCTTCGAAACGGCTGAATTTCTTGAGCTTTTCGAGATTTCACCGGACGGCAGCCAGGTGGCAATCAGCCTGAACCGCGAACTGTACGTCGTGCCTTACGACCTCAACCTGCTCAGAGAGGCACGGTACCACACCGATTTGCGCGAGATCACCGAATGCCCTGGATTCGCTCCCTTGAAGACCTTCACAGGCTCTGACGTGCCGGCCAAATTTGCCAAATGGTCGAACGACGGAGAACGCCTGACGGTGATGCATCTGGCCGCCCAAGCAGGCTTGCAAGTTGACCTGATCCGCATCTTCGAATTCGGCGACTGCCAAACGAACCCCCGCCGCCTTGATGAATTTCCCCCACCGCGCTTTCAAGTAGATAACTTCAACGACACCCCCTACCTGCAAAACTTTGGCTACGATGGCGGTTTCCTTTACGCGTTGAGCAGCTACACCCGCAACGATGGATACGGCCATCTCTACCTCTACAATGCTGATTTGCACAAAGCCGACACCCAAGTGAACCCGATCAACGGCGATTGCTGCTACCGCGACCCGGCTTTCAGCCCCGATGGCCGCTATCTGACCTTTGCCTTCCAGCCCTACGAGGCCGGAGCGAAAGCCGAACTCTATCTGATCCCTGTCGGCACCATCGGCACTGGGGCAACCTACGAGCCCCTGCCAATTCCCGAAGAATTCTTCACCCACCCGAAAGCGAAACCGCAGCCCGTTCTCCGACCGGCGACCAACGAGCGATCAGAATGAACTTTCAACGCTCTGCGGGCATCCTGCTCCACCCCACCAGCCTGCCCGGCCCCTACGGCATCGGCGACCTGGGCCCTGAGGCGCACGCGTGGGTTGATTTTCTGGCCGCGTCCGGCTGCGGTCTGTGGCAGGTGCTCCCCCTGGGGCCAACCGGCTACGGCGATTCACCGTATCAATGCTTCTCCGCCTTTGCCGGAAATCCTTATCTGATCAGCCCGGAACTTCTTCTTGAAGATGGCTTGCTTCAGCCGCAAGATGTGGACGATTCCCCCCCCTTGCCGGATGAGAATATCGATTACGGCACGGTGATTCCCTTGAAGCTGGGCCTGCTTCGAAGTGCTTATGCCCGTTTCCGGGCCGAATCTTTCCCCGAAATCGAAACCGACTTCGATGCCTTTCGAGCGTCCAAATCAGACTGGCTGGATGACTTCGCCCTGTTCATGACAATCAAGGAATCGAGAGATGGCCACGCCTGGGTGGATTGGCCTGCACCGCTGCGCGACCGCGAACCCGACACCTTGGCATCATTCCGGGAAGATCACCATGACGAGATCGAGCGCCAGGCCTTCTGGCAATTCCTTTTCTTCCGCCAGTGGGAGGCGCTGCGCGAACACGCCCACGCCAACGACATCCAAATCATCGGCGACATCCCCATCTTCATCGCCCACGACAGCGTCGACGTTTGGGCCAACCGCGAACTCTTCCATCTCAATGAGATCGGCGAACCCACCGTCGTGGCCGGGGTGCCGCCGGACTATTTCTCGCCGACGGGGCAGCGGTGGGGCAATCCGCTCTACCCCTGGGATATCCACGCCGAACAAAATTACGCATGGTGGCTGGCCCGTTTCCAGGCCGTCTTCTCGCTGGTCGACATCGTCCGTTTGGATCACTTCCGCGGCTTTGCCGGCTACTGGGAGATTCCCGCCGATGAAGAAACCGCCGTGGAGGGAAGCTGGGTGCCCGGCCCCGGCGCCGATTTTCTCGAGGCCGTGCAAGAATCGCTCGGCTCCTTGCCGATCATCGCCGAAGACCTCGGTGAAATCACCCCCGATGTGATCGAGTTGCGCGATCAATTCAATTTGCCCGGCATGAAAGTGCTCGTTTTCGCCTTCGACAGCGACGCCGAGAACGAATTTCTGCCCCACAACTATGTCCCCAATTGCGTTGTCTACACCGGCACCCACGATAACGACACCGTACGCGGCTGGTACGAACGCAGCGGGGAGAGTGAGCGCGATTTTGCCCGCCGCTACCTGGCCCGCAGCGGAGAAAACATCTCCTGGGACTTGATTCGGGCAGCATGGACATCGGTAGCCGTTTTCGCCCTGGCGCCAATGCAAGATTTCTTGGGTTTGGGCAACGAAGCCCGGATGAACTACCCCAGCAAAGCGAGCGGCAACTGGACTTGGCGGATGGCCCCGGATGCGCTGACCGCCGCCCTGCGAGAAGGCATCAAAGAGCTCAACACCATCTATGGACGGATAGAGTCAGACGATGACGAGGAGGAAACCAATCCTCCGCCCGAAGAAGAGAGCGATTAAACAAGAAAAGCCACGGACAATCCCGCGGCTTTTTTGGTGCCAACCAACAGGAGCCAGGGACTCACTCGAGGCCTGACTCCTTTTTGATTGGCGCACTAATGGGCCGGT
>CAZXXW010000061.1:0-19387 GCA_964644835.1 uncultured Anaerolineales bacterium | reverse complement strand
AGAATCCTAACAAGCCAAGGAGAGCTTCTATGTTCTGGTATCAACAAAAAGAACCCGAGTTCACGCCCAGACAAAAACGGATTCTCAAAAAGACAGAGATCGACAAAAAGAATCCCGGCCCGATTCTGCACGACTTCGACGCCTTGCTCGCCTATATCTCAGAAAGAGACCTGCGCGTCACGGGAAAGCATCAACTACCCCTCAAGGCATTGCCCGAGATCAATCAACGCCTGGCCCAACCTATCGAACATGGCTTGCAACGCCCCCAGCAAAAATCCTATCCGCCCATTCACGGATTGTATCTGCTTGTGCGCGCTTCAGGGCTTACCTACGTCGATGAAACCGGCAGCAAGCCCTATCTCTTGATCGACGATGATGCCTATCAGGATTGGCGCAATTTGAATCCAACTGAGCAGTATGGCGCTTTATTGGGAAGCTGGCTGCTGCGCGGCAATCTGGAAATTTTGGGAGAGCGTTCCACCGGCTTCCATCCCATCCCCAATCATTTTGACCGTTCTCTCTCCTTTCTGACACGCATTGGTGACGAAGGCGCACAAATCACAGGAAATAAGGATATCGAGTACGGGATTACCTATACGCCAGGATGGCATAATCTCGGTTTATTGATGCTCTTTGGTTGTATAACGGTGCAACAGGGTGCTCCAAAAGAGGCAGAAGGGTGGCAGATCGAACACGTTGATAAGACCGCTTTTGGGCAAGCGCTATTCGACCTCTTGTACAAAGACTTCTTCAGCGACTTTGATCAAATTTTGGCCCTGGAGGGCGAAGAGACTCTTCCCTTCGGGATCTTTCAGCCCATGCTCAAGCCGTATTTTCCCCTGTGGGTCAAGAATCCATCCCGTTCCGAGTGGACATTTCGAGATGGCGCTCACATTTTCAAAGCGTCTTTGGGCAAGTGCCAGTGTCGTGTCGCCCTTCCGGCTGATGCTACCCTGGATTGGCTTGCATCCACGATCTTGAACACGATTTCCTTCGACCACGGTCATCTTTATGAATTCTCCTACCAGGACCACTCTGGCACCCGGAAGCATCTCAACCATCCTTATATGAGCGAGGGGCCTTGGGCAGATGAAGTCCCTCTTGGTGATCTACCCATCCGAATAGGGCAATCACTCACCTTCCTGTATGACTTTGGAGATAGCTGGAGAATCAGCGTGACGCTTGAAGAGGTGGATACCGACATGGAGATTGATGAACCTGTTATTCTTGCATCCCAGGGGGAGCCGCCAGAACAGTATCCTAACTGGAATGAGGATGAGTGGGAGTAGAATCGAGATGGGGCCATACATCGCAACCCTGATTTCAATTTGTTAAACCATCTCTCTTACGTCAAAGGAATCCAATGACGATTGTTGTCTCCGACCTTGAAGGAACGCTGACCGCCGGTGCAAGCTGGCGTGGCATCCGCGCCTATTTCCGGGAATTCCGTAGCCGCTGGGATTATGATCGCTTTCTGTTGGGCTGGCTGCCGCGTTATTTGCTTGTCAAAGCGGGCTTGCTCAATCGCAAAAAGGCCATGGATGCCTGGATGAAGGGGGAGATCAAGTTGCTGCATGGTGAGAGACGCCAAGCGATCAACATGATGGCCGAATGGGTGGTTGTCAATCATATGTGGCCACAACGACGCATGGATATGCTTTCCAGACTGGAAAACCATCGCAGAAAAGGAGCCCAAATTGCGATTGTTTCCGGCGCTTATCAACCCATCGTTGAAGCCTTTGCCCGCCAGATTGGGGAGGTTAGCGCGATTGGTTCAAACCGCAACGAGCTTTGGAGGCTCTTCGGTTGCAGGCTCCCTTGCCAATAGGGCATGCACAGCACGGCGAGGATGACTTACCTGAACGCTTCCTTAAAGTTCACCGGTCTCGGCCTCTTGCTTGACCGGGGTTCTTTGAGCAAGATACAAGACGATGATTGCCACGCCATTGAAAATAGCTGTATAGATAAACAAGGGAATCAAATCAATCTTGACCGTTTGGAGCAAAACGTTGTAGAGAAAGTGGATCAAAATTGGAAGGAAGAGATTTCTATTCTTGTCATAAAACAAAGCGATCAGGATCGACACTTCAATGATCGAGATCATGAAGACGACTATATAAAGAAACAGTTCGCCTTCTTGGTACCCGGAGAGCAGCCAGAGCGGAAAATGCCAAAATCCCCAAATCAAACCAATCAAGACAGCAGATTGGATTAAGGAATATTTCTGCCTGAATTGTTGGTAAGCGAACCCTCTCCAACCCAATTCTTCTCCCACGGCCCCGCTGGTAAGGTTGATGATCAAGATTGGAAGAATGGAGGCCGGTGCGATGAAATCCAGCGCTGCTATCTTTACATTGTTGACAATCGAGTACGAGATCAGGGCCAATAAAAAGACACTTCCTTGAATTAAAACGATATGCCCGATAGTCCGTAGTTTGATTTTCGGGCTGAAATTGTCTTTCAGATGCTCGATCAAGCTTTTCTGGGGGTAGATCCTTTTGAACAAAATCAGAATTGCAAACGTAGATGACCATGCACAAATATTTTTTAGAACGATTTCAACGACCGGCGGTATGCCAAGCGAAATTGCCAAACCGGTCATACCGAGCAAAACCCAAAAAATGACGTACGTCAAGATGATAAAGCGATAGAGTTGCCCTTTTTTGAATTGATCAATAGCAGTCATGATGCTCCTTTTTAGTTTGATGCATACTTTCACAGGATTTTGGTTAGCCTTCAAACGGGCAATATTTTAACATATCAAGCGTTTCATCAGGATTCTTCTCTTTGCCACCGCGATCGAACGCAGGGCCGGCTGGCCCGTGACCCTGAGGTAGAGCCCCGGCTTGAAAGCCCGACTTCCCCAGGCCGCTTTTCGTTTGGGCAAGGAGCACCATATGAAATGCAGTTCATCAGGTCGTTATGATATTAATTGTCAGAACGTGATAAAAAAGTTGGGCGGTGCGTGGGTTCTACAGGAGAGGAAGATATGCCGTTATATCAACTTGATCAGAACACTGCTAGCCAAATTAAACCTGCTTCTTTCCAAAATGAGCGCGAATTACAACGTCTATTTGAATCCAATCTTGAAACCTTGATGGGTGTTCGTTTCATCGCCACAGAGTTCAGTACAGGAGATCGCCACCGCGGGCGTATTGATACGTTGGGTTTAGACCAAGACGGTTCCCCCACGATTATTGAGTATAAGAAAACAAGTAAAAACAACGTCATCAATCAAGGATTATTCTATTTGGATTAGTTAGTGGATCACAAGGGCGATTTCACCTTGGCTGCTCAAGAGACGCTGGGAAATGATATTGAAGTCGATTGGACCCGCCCGCGCCTGATCTTGATCGCTGAAAGTTTTTCCAGATATGATGAATACGCCGTCAAGCGTATTGGGACGAATATCGAACTTTGGGCATATCGTTTGTATGGGGGCGACAAGCTTTATCTTGAACCCCTCTTCGTAGCAGATTCAGGCAACAAAAGACCGCTAGCAAAATTTGAACATGGAGAAGACGTAAAAGATGCATCAAGCGAAGAAACGCCAACTTATTCCATAGATGATCATTTTGATGGGAAATCGGAACATGTCACGGAGTTATTTCATAGTCTTCGCGAGCAAATTTTGGCTCTTGGTGATGAGGAATCGATCACCGAAAAAGCCAACAAAATGTACGTTGGCTACAAACACGGTAAGAATTTCACCGAGATACGCTTGCAGTCCAAGGGGCTAAAAATCTGGCTGGATATCCCCATTTCGGAGTTAGATGATCCTCATCAATTTGGGAGGGATGTGTCCGAGCTGGGACATTATGGAACCGGCCAAGTAGAAGTGAAACTGGACGATCTCCGTGACCTTGACAAGATTATGGTGTTGATCGAACAAGCTTATCAACAAACCGTGTGATCCCATGAACGATAATCCCAATGAGGCCGCCACTCGCTTTGAACTGATTGACCCCGCCCTTCAAAAAGCGGGTTGGGATGTCGGTAACCCGGAGCAAGTAGGTCTCGAGATCCCCGTGGATGGCTTTGATCCCAAGGCTTGGGAAGAGCTGAGGAATGACTTGAAACACGCTCGCGAACAAGCTGAGATCCAAGATGTGCGACTGCCAGTGGGGATTAGCGATTATGTCCTCTACCAGCCCAACGGCGAGATCATCGCGGTGGTGGAGGCCAAGCGCACCTCCGTCGACCCCCGCCTAGCCCAGGTTCAAACCAGATTCTACGTCGAGGAAATTGACAAACAGCAGAGCTTTCAGCCTTTTGCCTTCATGACCAATGGGAGAGACATCTACTTTTGGGATGTGGGCGAAGGCCCCAAGCGGCAGGTCTACGGCTTCTTTTCACGGCGAGATCTAGAAGTCCTCAAGCATATTCGCGAGCGAAAAACGCCACTTACCGAAGCATCGGTCGATTTAGATATCACTGATCGGGCCTACCAGCAAGAAGCGATCCAACGGGTTTGCCAGGCCTTTGAGGACGGAAAACGTAAAGCCTTGATCACCATGGCCACCGGCACGGGCAAGACCCACACGGCGATGTCCCTGGTGGATATTTTCTTCAAAACCAACCAGGCCCAGCGCGTCTTGTTCATCGCCGATCGTGTTGCCTTGGTCAAGCAGGCCTTGGACGAAGGCTTCAAAGCTTTTCTCCCCGACGAGCCAGCCACTCGCATCCATACCCACAAGATCGATAAAACCCAACGGCTGTATGTGGTCACCCTGCAGACGATCAACAATTGCTTCCGCGAGTTCACCCCCGCTTTCTTCGATTTGATCATCTTCGATGAAGTCCACCGCTCCATCTTCCATAAATGGAACGATGTGCTCCAGTATTTTGACGCCCGCATGATCGGCTTGACCGCCACCCCGGCGGATTTCATCGACCGCAACACTTTCTTGGAATTCGATTGTCCCGATGGCATCCCCACGTTTTTGTATTCCTATGACGAAGCCATAGATGATGAGTATTTGGTTCCTTATAACCTTTATGTTGCCCAGACCAGATTCCAACGTAAGGGCATTCGCGGCGTAGACCTGAGCGAAGAGGAGCGCAATACGCTGATCGAAAAAGGGCTCGATCCGGATGAAATCGACTTCTCGGGCACAGACCTGGAACGGAAGGTCAGCAACCGGGACACGCTGCGACAACAGTGGGAAGAGTTTTGGGACGTTTGTTACAAGGATGAATCTGGCCAGCTTCCCGGCAAGACGATCGTCTTTGCCATGACTCAGGATCACGCCATTCGTTTAAACGATGTGTTTGAAGAGATGTATCCTTCGCATTCAGACTTGACTCAGGTTATCACCTACAAGTCGAACTATAAGGGCCAGGCCATCGAGGACTTCAAGAAGCAGAACAAACCCCGCATCGCCGTCTCGGTGGATATGCTTGAAACGGGAGTCAACATTCCTGAGGTCGTCAATCTGGTTTTCATGCGCCCGATTCATTCACGCATCAAGCTGGAGCAAATGAAAGGTCGGGGGACTCGCACTCACGAAACCTGCTCGATGACCCATCTGCTGCCCAACGGCCACAAAGACGGCTTTTTGATCATCGATTTCTGGGAGAACGATTTCAACAAGCCTCCGGAGAAGGATATCGCCCAAAGCTTGCCTGTATTGGTGACCATCTTCAACACCCATCTCAAGTTGGCCGAACACTTCCTCGATGAGCAAGAATCGGACGCGTTTCAGAGCGTGATCGCTGATTTGCGCGCCATGATCGACTTGATCCCCAGAGAATCATTTTCTGTCAAGAAAATGCTTCCGATCATCGAGCATGTCTGGCGCGATTCGTTCTGGCGCTATGTCAGCTATACCGATCTCGAATTCTTGAAAATGCAAGTGGGACCATTGCTGCGCTACGCTTCGGGGACCGATGTGCAGGCGGCCACGTTCACCAGCAAAGTGGAACGTTTGAAACTGAAAATTCTAGAGGGCAAAGACCCGGCGGCTACTGCGCAATCCATCGCTGAGGATGTCAGCCGGTTGCCAGATTTCGTTTACGAAGATACCCCAGAAGCAGAAAAACGAGAAGCGGCCAGAGATCTGTGTCTGTCTCCGGCTATTAAAACCGCATCCGTAGAGCAGCTTGATAACGTCATCGCTGCCTTAGCCGATCAGATGCGCTATCGTCGCGCTGTTCCCAACGCATTTATAGAGTTGGATTTAGAAGACCTGATTGAAACCCGCGGCTATATCATCATTCACGACCGCGAAGAACCAGTTTATTATGATGAGTATCGCCAGCGGGTCAACGAAAGGGTCCTTGATCTCGTCGCTAATCATCCCACCATCACCGCAATCGAGAGCGGCCAACCCGTTACGGATTTGCAGCTTCTCCGGCTGGAACGCACCTTGCGGGAAGAACTTGGCGCTGACGATATAGAACTGAGTGAGGAGAACATCCGCAAAGCCTACCGGATGAAGGTGACCAGTTTCCTCGAGTTCATTCGCGAGTTGCTCGAGTTGGAAGGCATCCCCAACTACGAAGACATCGTCAAGCGTCAATTTGCCGAATATATCCAAGCGAGCGTTTTCAACGCTGCTCAGATTCGTTTCCTGCGGGTGGTTCAGTCCGTGTTCTTACAAAAACGGCGTCTGCAATTGGCCGATTTGTACGATCCGCCCTTGTCTAGTTTTGGAGAAGACGCCGTCGAGCGTTTGTTTTCGAATGATCAGATTCAAGAATTGATGGACTTTACGGAAAGCTTAGCCGTTTGATCAAAAAACTTCCTGATCATCCCTACCCATCCTGTCAAAAAGAAAAGCACAAACGATGATATAATCGTAATACGATTAATCATTCGATAGGAGATTCGTATGAATACGGTTACGGTTTCTACCAAGTATCAGGTTGTCATCCCCAAACAAGTGCGCCAATCGATGCGTATCCAACCGGGACAAAAAATACAAGTGATCGAATACGGTGATCACATTGTCATGATCCCGGTTCGCTCGATCGAAGAAGCGCGTGGATCGCTACCAGGCATCGATACCGACCCCCAACGTGAGAAAGTGGATCGGGAATTATGAACGTTGTCGACTCTTCCGGTTGGCTCGAATATTTTGCCGATGCTGACAATGCTTCCTTTTTTGCCCCGGCCATTGAAGACACCGATCATCTGATTGTCCCCGTCATCTGTGTTTATGAGGTCTTCAAGCGCTTGCTGGCTTTGCGCAGCGAGAACGACGCGTTGGTCAGTGTTGGCGACATGCATCAAGGGCAGATCGCCGACCTGACCGCACCGATCGCCTTGCAGGCCGCTAAACTTTCTACGGAATTGAATATTGCCATGGCTGACAGCATCATTTTGGCAACGGCCCGCACCTTCGACGCCACCCTATGGACCCAAGATGCCGATTTTAAAGGGATCCCCGGTGTGAAATATGTTTCCAAAAAGTAGGGGACAGGAAGAAGGAATCAGGAGTAAGGAGTAAGGAATCGGGAGTAAGGAGTAAGGGATGGCTGTTGAGAAATTTGCAGATTTGATCGCTTGGCAGGAAGCGCATACGTTGGTCTTGATGGTATACAAGATCACCAAAAATTATCCCGATGAGGAGAAGTATGGTTTGATATCACAGATGCGCCGGGCGGCGATTTCGATTCCAGCAAATATTGCCGAGGGCTTCAAACGTCACGGAATTCGAGATAAAATTCGATTCTACAATATTGCAGAAGGATCCCTGGAAGAACTCAAATACTTCTTGATCCTCTCCAAGGATTTAGACTATACCCCAAACAATAAAGAAGAAATCTCTCAATCTGAAACCGTAGGAAGATTATTACACGGCCTCATTACCAGCACCCGCAAACGGAAAAAATCCCCCAACCCGTAATCTCTACTCCATCCCCCTACTCCCTACTCCTTACCCCCCTACACATACACCATGCTAACTGACACCAAACTACGCTCACAAGTCGACCAACTCTGGAATAAACTCTGGTCTGGCGGGCTGGCCAACCCGATGGACGCCATCGAGCAGTTCTCGTATCTGCTTTTTTTCAAGCGGCTGGACGACGCCGAGAATCAGGCTGAAAGACAGGCCAACCGCCGCGGGACGGCGTACCAACCGCGAGTGCCGGAAGAGAAACGCTGGCGTTACTGGACCAAGCTCCAAGCCGGGGACGCGCTCGCCCACGTCCAAGAAGAAGTCTTTCCCTGGTTCAAACAGTTAGGCCAAGAGGGCAGCTCCTTCGAGCGCTATATGGCCAACGCCGAGTTCAAGATCAACAAGGCCAGCCTGCTGATCGAAGCCTGCAACGCCATCGACCAGATGGAAATCTCGGCCCAGAATCAGGATGTCCAGGGGGATTTGTACGAATATCTCTTGAGCAAGCTCAACACCGCTGGGCGAGCGGGGCAATTCCGCACTCCCCGGCACATCATTCGCATGATGGTCGCCATGGTGGACCCCAAGCCCGGCGAGCGCATTGGTGACCTGGCTGCGGGCACATGTGGCTTTCTGGTCAACGCCTACCAGCATATCTTGGCCGAACACACCTCCCCAGAGGTTTTGACCCACACGCCCGAGGGCATCCCCCGCAATTTACACGGCGATCTGCTCACCCCGGAGCAGCACCAATTTTTGCAGACAGAGGCCTTCCGCGGCTACGACAACGATTCGGGCATGACCATGCTGCGGATCGGCTCGATGAATCTGATGCTCCACGGGCTGGAATCGCCGCAGTATTATTACATGGACACCCTCTCCAAGGACTTCGACGAGACCCAGGCCTACGACGTCATCCTGATGAATCCCCCTTCAAGGGCAAGGTGGACAAGGACAGCCTCAGCGATACCCTGCCGGGCAACACGTCCAAATCGGAGCTGCTCTTTTTGAGCCTGATCCTGCGGGCGCTGGATATGGGCGGCCGCTGCGCCGTGATCGTCCCCGATGGGGTTTTGTTCGGCTCCTACAAGGCCCATATCGCCATCCGTAAAAAGATGATCGAAGAGAATCGCCTCGACGGGGTCATCTCGATGCCCAGCGGCGTCTTCAAGCCCTATGCGGGCGTCTCCACCGCCGTGTTGCTCTTCACCAAAGGGGCCACGACCGAGCGGATTTGGTACTATGACATGGCCCACGATGGCTTCTCGCTGGATGATAAACGCCAGCCCGTGGCCGAAAACGACATCCCCGATATTTTGGAGTGTTGGCGCCATCGCCATGACCCCGACTTTGCCGCCGAACGGGGTGCCCGGCTGGACGACCTTACCACCCAGTTGGCGCCGTTGAAAGAAGAACGCCTTCGTCTTGAAGGCGAGATCAATCGCCTGACTTTCGAGCAAACCATCGCCCCCGAAAGCGACCGGATCAACGGCTCCATGGAGGCAGTCAAAGAGGAGATGGCCGCCCTCGATGCTCAGATCGCCCCACTGCAAGCGGAGATCGAGCAGCTCACCCGCCAATTCTGGGTCACGCCCGAACAGGTGGCCGAGAACAACTACGATCTCTCCGCCAGCCGCTACCACCAGGTGGCGCAAGACGATGTCTTTTACGAGAAACCAGATGTGACCATGGATCGGTTGCTTAGGCTTGAAGAAGTTCTAGAGAATGAGATAATCACTATGAAAGAGATGTTGGGAGATTAATTTGATGGAATGGCAATCAAATAAGCTGGGTGAGATTTGTCTAACCACCAGTGGAGGAACACCATCACGAAAAAATAAACATTATTACAAGGGTACTATCCCATGGGTGAAATCAGGTGAATTGCGTGATAATGTTTTGAATAAACCAGAAGAACATATAAGTGAAGATGCTGTCAAAAATTCAAGTGCTAAAGTCTTTCCAAAAGGAACTTTACTTATTGCATTATATGGAGCGACTGTAGGAAAATTGGCAATATTAGATGTTAATGCCGCAACTAACCAAGCTGTTTGTGCAATATTTCCGAAGACAGAGAAAATCCATAGGAATTACCTGTTTTATTATTTACTATCGAAGAGAGAGGCATTGATTGAAAGTAGGGCGGGGGGTGCTCAGCCAAATATCACCCAGAATATTTTGCAGAAGTTAGAAGTTTCTTATCCCCCGCTACCCGAACAAAAACGCATCGCCGCCATCCTCGACAAAGCCGACCGCCTGCGCCGTCTGCGCCGCTACGCGCTCGAAGTAGGCGAAAGCTACTTGCAATCTGTATTTCTAGAGATGTTTGGGGATCCAAGCGAAAATCAAAAGGGATGGAAAACAAATAAGGTGAGAGATATATGTGATTTAGTCCGTGGAAGTTCACCGAGGCCAAAAGGTGACTCTAGATACTACGGAGGGCCTATTCCAAGACTCATGGTTGAAGACCTAACGAGGGATGGCCTTTTTGTTACTCCCCAAATAGATACCTTGACAGTTGAAGGGGCTAAAAAGAGTCGACCGATGAAAAAAGGAAGTGTAGTTATGGTTGTCAGTGGAGACACTGGCATCCCGGCTATTCTGAATGTTGATGCTTGTATACATGACGGTTTCGTCGGTTTCCGAAAATTATCAGGAGAATTGAATCCAGTTTTCTTTGCAAATTTACTACTTGCTCTGAAAGACAAAAGTGAAAAAGAAGCCGTTGGAGCAATTTGGCAAAATCTGACCACAGATCAAATTAAACTTTGGAATATTATTTGTCCACCTAAAAATCTTCAAGAAAAGTTTGGAGATGTTGTACACCGCTACGAACGCCTGCGCGCCCAGCAGAGCGAAGCCCTCCGCCAGGCCGAGAACTTGTTCCAGAGCCTGTTGGCGCAGAGTTTCAGTGATAATCAGCAGTCTAGCGAGAGAGTCTCATGAACAAAAAAGAGTGGATTCAAGCTGTTGCTGACAGCGTCGGGCAACCCGAAGACCAGGTAAATCCCATTTTGGAAGCAGGTCTGGAAGAAATCTACCAAGCATTGAAACGAGAAGAGAAAGTCACCCTGGTCAATTTTGGCAGCTTCTACATCGATAGACGCAGAAGCGGCACCGTCTTTAAATTCAACCCCTCCCAGAAATGGCGGGCGCTGTTTGGCTGGTCTTCGCCGTATAAGGGGAGTTGTAAAAGGGATTATCATGACGATTGACGATCAAGAACAAGTCCAAGCCTTAATCGACAAGATGGAGGAACACCTTCCGATCTCGGCGGAGATCCCAAAACGCCAAGCTAGATACTTGCGCGCTCAGGGACTTGCCATTCCACCCCACCGGCAGATTAAGATTTATCATCTGTTTAACAGCGGCGATGAAGGCGGAATCATGTGTGGTATCTCTCCATCGGATAGCAAAGAAGCTATCGTGATTTCTTTGACGCACCTGAAAATTCCATATCACCACCCCCTGTCCAAAGAAATCCGTACCTATCAAAACGAACGTGGGAAGAAATTGAGACAGCAATCATGATGACCAAAAAACAATCTATCCCCGATGATGTACGCGCCGAAGTTGAACGTATCGTTGCTGATTTTAATCACGAAGCATCTGGAAACACAGGTGTTGCCTACTCGGCCCATTTCCGCGGCAAGTACCTTTACCTGAAACGTAGCGCTGTTTTTGGAAAGCCACAACCCATCTGTCGATTGATTTACACTGGGGAAATTGACGGTTGGGAATTTACCATCTATCGACACACCAAAAATCGCTATGACGAAAATGCTATTTTCCCTGGCGCTGGTGAATTGGATGGTACTGTAGAGGGCGCTATGCGAGCCGGGCTGAAAGCCTATCCGGCATAGTGGTTACAATTGATCAGAGCAAGGATAACCATGAGCGCAACCATCCTCATCATCGATAACGACATATCAGACCCATTTAATAACGCGTAGAGAAGAAGTTGTTAAAAAAGCTATGACCGGTAAAATTTTCATTTCCTATGCCAGAGATGATCAACAAGCAGTTCGTCCTATTTATGACAAACTCAAGTCGGCTGGTTATTCTCCATGGTTGGACGTGGAAGATATTTTACCGGGAGAGAACTGGCAACGAGCAATTAATAAAGCAATTGAAGAAGCGGACATCTTTCTGGCTATCTTATCTGAAAATTCTGTCAACAAACGCGGCGTGATCCAAAAAGAGATCCGTTTAGCGCTGAATAAGATGGACGAGTTATTACCAGGCGATATTTTTATTATTCCGTTGCGAGTAGACGATTGTGCTATTCCAGAACGGTTGGCAGATTTGCAGATCCTGGATTGGGATGGTGGCAGTGGGCTTGAGAAGTTGTTGACTGGTATCGAAAAAGGACTCGCAAAAAGAGGAGTTGAAAGTCAACCGAGAATCGATCAAAAAGTCAAGGCTACCAAAGCTGGTCAAATTACACAGGTTGAAAAGTCTACCAGAGCAAAAATCACCGAGTTTGCAAAAAAGAACGGTGGGATTCTCGCTGTTATCGTTGGAATCATAACGATTTTGGGCGTTTTGCTGCAATTTGTCGAGAGCCCTTTCGTGCAAACCATTTTTCTCACACCTACAGTTACAAGCACAGTCACAGCAACGATAACCGAAACGCGCTCTCCTATCTTCATCCCTACAAATACCCCAAGCCCAACCGATACGCAGACCCCAACGATCCCACCTACTGCCATGTTGACTCCAACAAAAACCCAAATCCCTACCGATACCCTAACACCCTCTATAACACCGACCCATGCGGTCACCTTGCCGAGCATTACTGTAGCCGATTGTGTACCCAAAGGTGCGCTACGTCAAAAAGCCTATGTACTTGAAGCCATCGAGGCCGATAAGATTAAAGTGAGCGTTGAGGGGGAACTTTACCTGATCCGTTATCTCGGTGTCGACGTTCCGGGGCGAGAGACTCGTTTTGGTGTCTACTCGTTTAATAAAAACATCGCATTGGTAGTGAAGCACTGGGTCACGCTGGTTGGCGACCCAAACGCACAAGATGATGACGAGTACTCCCCCCGCTATGTGTTTGTTGATGACGTCTTTGTCAACGATGAATTGATCCGCCAGGGTTTTGCTTTTGCCAAAAGCTACGATCCTGCGATTGCCTGTCAAAACGCCTTCCAAGAAGCCCAGAAACAGGCCGAATTAATGCCTGTCGGGATGTGGAAACCGACCAATACGCCCTGGCCGACCCCGGCTCCGGGTGAACCCCCCTGCAGTTGCAGGGGCGACACGCGCAATTGCGACTCATTTCTGAACCAAAGTCAAGCGCAAGCCTGCTTCGAATATTGTCAGGGCTTAGGATACGGTGATGTCCATCACCTGGACGCTAATGGCAACAATTGGGCCTGTGAAAAGTGATTTCCCAGCCCCGAAAAGTAGCATCTTGAGAGTGGAAGTATGATCGCCACCATCCTTATCATCGAAGATGACATATCATACCGACGAAGGCTGCAACATCTCCTTGAGAAAGAAGAACATAACGCCATCGCCCTGTCTGGGGATGACGAAATCTTCACCGCGCTTGGGGGGCAAGATGTCTCGGTGATGATCATCGAGATCGATCTGTCAGATCGAGACGGCATGGACCTGATCCGCCAGGCCCAAGAAATCTCTCCAGACACGGAAATTGTCATCATCACCAAAGAAAGCACCCTGGAGTCGGTCATCCGGACAATCCAACTTGATGTCCACGATTATCTCCTCGAAACCGAGTCTGAGCAAGAAATCCTGTCCAGTGTGGCCAGCGCAATCGCTCGCCAGAACTTGAGAAAGCGCAAACGCATCATCTTTGAACAAATGGAAAAGACACTCTGGGAGTTGAAGGATCTCTATGGTATTGGCGAGGTGGTCGAAAAAAGCGACCAAGTTCTCCGACTTCCTGGTGGTATCAAGGCTGACTTGGCGCAACGTAAACTATGGAAAGGTGACAAGGAAACCTATTTGACTCCCGCGCAGGGGAAATTGTTCAAAGCGTTCATCGTAAATTGGGGGCAGGTATTGACCCACACGGAGTTGGTCTTTATAGCTCATGGCCGGGAGGTGGATGAATGTGAAGCGCCGGAAGTCTTGCGCCCCCTGATCAGCCGCATGCGAAAACGACTTTCTGTTTTTGAGGGTGCTGAAAAATGGATCAAGAGTATCCGTGGAACTGGTTATGTCTTCGAGACTCTTTTGCCCCTGGATATGTTCAACGAAAAACATCCCTTGAAAATAGGTGAACAAGATTGAGATTAAAGCACAAGGGAGATGTGTAATCACCTATGTTTCTAGAATCTCAAACGCATGGCAAAAAAGAAGCGTCGATCTTTCTGAATTCGAATCTGGCCCTTGTGGAGAAAAGTTAACCACATTTGATCAAGTTGAAGAATTAACCTTTGTGTTTGAGCCAGATAAATCCGGTACGACCGGACTTGTTTTTCTGGACGACGTTCGGTTTAAACCGTAAAAAATAGTGTTAAGTAGGGTAGCTAAGACAACGTGGAGCGCGTCAAGATACAGCACTTCACCTCCCCTATACAATAACACAGAGATGTACTGGATCGCATGTCATACAAACGACAGGCGAGCATATCGAGGTGCGCGGAGCGAGTAATGGGCGCATGCGGTGTGACCCCGCGATCCCCCTGTTATAAGAGCAGCTTATTAGATGTGAAGAGCAACAAACCATGAACGTCCCAAATCCCTTCCCAGATTTACCCCCCGAAATTGCTGATGCCTTGCGGCAAGGCTACCAACAAGCCCTGGAAACGCTCTGCGAAACCATGAAAAACCCCGATCGCGATCGGGATGTGGTCCGGGAACAATTAGGCGATCTGAAATCTAGCGGCCGTCCCATGGAGACGCATATCCCTACCCTGATGAAGTTGGAGCGCATCACCCGAGAGACTGGCGGCGCGGGATACATGGGAGTGGAGAGAACGGTCTTCAAAGAATTAGCGCAAGTGATCCATCCCGATCTGATCCCCTTCCTATTAGACGCCTTCCAATACAGTCGTCGGTACGATAACTTCGCCGGGAAACGACGAACCAGGGCGCTTGAACTCACCGTCAAAATCGCCACCCGGGCCGGATCCGCCGAGGCCGTAGAATCCCTGATTGAGATGCTCTCTGCACCCCGGAGCAAGGTTCGCGAAGAAGCTTTGTTAACCCTCTATCAGACCTACAAATGGGAAGGGGTCCAATTGGCGCCCCCGTTGGTAGACCATTGTTGGGACATGGTAGAGGAGGACGCCAACGAAGAGGTCCGCCAAACCGCCCTGTCGATTTTGGAGGTCATTAGAGAGATCACTTATGATGACCAGGACCAACAGTAAACGACGTAGGAGTGCCCATGAAGAAAACACGGCCATCGATAGGCGTTGGTGAATAAATGGTAAACAAAAGTGGTATAGAGCGTGGTACTCTTGGCGTATGTCAAAAAACAAGAAAAAATACGCTCTCAGCCAAAGGAAGTATACCGTGTTCGTAATTGGTCAGCCTACGATGCGGCGCTAGTCAATCGAGGTTCACTAACTGTTTGGGTATCAGAAGATGCAATAGCGGCATGGAAGGCTAAAAAAGAACCAAACCCGCGTGGGAGTGTACCGCGACGGCGTTGAGAGTATAGACATGAAAGCCACTATCCTCATCATTGATGACGAAAACATAGTCAGACAAGGTTTTATAGAACTTCTCAAGAAGGAAGACTATAACGCCATCGCCATGCCTGTTGATGGAGACATCTTCACCGCGCTTGGGGAGCAAGAAATTTCGGTGATGATCATCGAGCCCCATTTGCAAAATGTGGATGGCTTTGAACTGATCCGCCAGGCCCAAGAAATCTCTCCGCACACGGAAATCATCATCCTCACCGAAGAAGGCACAATGGAATCGGCTATCCAAGCAATCCAACATGGCGTGCAGGATTATCTGCTCAAGCCCAGTTCCGAGCAAGAAATTCTATCCAGTGTGGCCAGCGCAATTGCTCTGCAAAACCACAGAAAGCGCAAAAGCATTCTCTATGAACAGATGGAAAAATCACTATGGGCGTTGAAAGATCTCTATGGCATTGGCGAGTTGGTCATCCCCCAAAAACAGGTTCCCACCCTCCCGGCTGGTATTCAGGTTGATGTAGACAGTAGAAAACTATCGAAGGGCGATAAAGAAGTTGATTTGACTCCCTTAGAGCTCAAATTATTCACCGGTTTGATCCTAAACTGGGGGCAAGACTTGAGCTACACAGAGTTGGCCACTTTAACCTATGGCAAGGATATGGACAAGTATGAAGCGTCTGCTTTATTACGCTCCCTGATCTATCGCCTTCGAAAACAACTTGCGGTTTTCGAGGATGGCGAATCATGGATCAAGACCATCCCGGGGACAGGGTATCTCTTCGAGACTCTTTTTCCCCTGGAAAGGCTCAACGAACTGCCTTGATCTAATCCATTAACTTGTCTACAATCAAAGAGCCGTTGCAGGGTGCCCCTCACTTTGCAACGGCGTTTTTGTTTAAAACTAAGCGATTCCTAGACGAATGGCCTAACCATCTGCTTTTGTCAATTTGACCGTCGTCCCATCCAATCTGCTGAAGTTCATGCGGGGGATGTTGATGTTATCTTAGGGCAACCAGCAGGAAGGAAAATCCCTCCACGTATTTTCGGTGAATTGCTCCAGGATTGCTCCACTCTTGTCCATGATGAATAACTCAAAATCGCCGTCTCGATCGGAAGCGAATAGAATTTTGGAGCTGTCCGGCGACCAGATCGGCATGAATTCATCAATCCCTTGGCTGTTGGTTAAGTTGGTTGTCACCCCCTGAATCGTGATCAGGAGATCAAAGGTCTCATCACCGGTGAACTCTTCTGTCAGTTCTGCCGAACCATCTGGGGCGGTGATGACAACGGACGTGTAGGGTTGGGCAAAGTCATCCGATACGCTGGTGATCGTGTGGGTGTTGATGTCAACGGTCTGCCAGCTGCTCGTTCCTGGACTCCCGTCCCAATACAGCAAGATCGTATCCGAAACCCAAATAAGGATGTCTTTGAACTGTGTTCCATTGTCGGTGATTTGTTCGAGATTATCCCCGCTCCTGGACATCAGATAAATTTCCTCGTTACCTGTCCTGTCGGAGACGAAGGCAATTTGACGTCCGTACGGAGAGCAACTGGCCGCGTAATCTGTACTGGGATGGTTGGTCAGGTTTTGGACAACGCCTGTGTTGTAATCCGCTGAGTAAATATCATAAGCCCCTTCTTTTTCGGCGTAATAGATGATCACCTCCGGGGCGGGCGTTTCGATAGGCTGGATGGTGACGGTGGGAGAGGGCATGGATGTGGAGCCTGGCGCGGACGCCGTGGCGGCTGGTTGGTTGGCTTGGGATGATATGCCTGCATTCCCCAAAGGGATTGTCTCAACATAGCGTAATCTCTCGTTTTCGAAGCCTACGCTGAGCCCTTTCAGAAAAACGATCTTCCCCTCTTCAACGAAACCATCTGGTATAGACTCCGCAAAATAACCGCTTTCGCCAGTGACGGCTAAAATGTCCATTAAGCTCATGCCGCGCACAAACCGTTCTGGTTGATAGGCAGTGCGCCCCAATCCGGGTGCATTGACAGGATCGGTAGTTTTTTCTGTAAACATTTCCCCATTCCTGAAAACAACCTGATACCCCCTTTCATCGTAATACCAGCTTTCCTGACGAATTTCAACCTCTTGGCCATCTTCCAAAGGGAGGTCAAAGAAATGAAGAATGAAACGATTCGGATAGCCGTAGTCGGAAACGAGCCTCCTTTGTGCGTCGCTAAGAGAATAATCCTGCACATATCCTGCGTTAGGCTCAACGTGCACATCTTGCACCAAACCGTCTTTAATGCCGGTCTCCTCCTGGATCAGGGTGGGGAAGTTACATGCGATGCTCACCATCAAGAGCAGGCAACATACACATAAGGTGCGAGCTTTTCCTGTGTGATTTATTGTAGGATGCATGTTAACACTCCTGTTTCGTTTTCGGCGAAAAAGCCATCGTCTGTGAAGGTTACTGTATCGTTTTGATCTGTATATCGATTTGGTCCAAGCATTGTAAATGTGTATACCTTATCAAAGCCATACATCGTAAAGCCGCCATTGGTAAATGTTATCTCCAAGCTGAACGTATCGTCGCCCCACTCCGGAAACGAACAAACATAGGTATGTGCGCCTTGATTGGCAGACTCCTGGGGCGTTAGATCCAACGTATCTACAGATGGTGCTTGGGCTTCTTCGCCACACTTACCATTAGGGCTGCTCCGATTTTCAGGATTTAAACTGACCACCTGGGCACTCTCAACACTGTCAGGTGAAGTTGCGCTCAAGGTTACCTTTCCTGTTATTGCATGAGCATAATCCACATAACCATCATTATCTTTATCGCTGTCCAATTCCCAGTAATAACAAAAAGTATATTCACCAATGGGTAAGGATAAGTTGCCCGATGAGTTGCCACTGGGGAAAACCACTGTGGACGCGCTTGACTTCGAAGCAGAAGCGTTGGGCGGTGGGGTATAGCTGGCAACGACCACGGTAGCAGCATAAGCACCATTGTTGGAAAACCGAACGGGTTTTTGGATGTTGACCGTGCTGCCTCCATCTTGTGGTTGCGTATCCGGGAGGATCGAACTGACCGTTGGCGTAGGGGCAGGTGGTTCTGTAAGTTGGGCATCGTCATCATCCTGATCCTGATGTACGGCGATCGACGACGACGGAGGAAGTCCAGCATCAAAGTCATAAACGTTGGAAGAAACCGATTGGATCACAGAAGTGCTATCAGGGAGTTGACTAACCGCAGTTGTATGAAGGTGATGGGCCGCATGGTCTTCCAACTGGTTTCTTTGAATATTTTGATAGTTTGTTACCATCGGGTTTGGTTCAGGCGGTGCAGAAGGATCGACGGAATTCGCCCCGTCTGTAATCGTCTGGTGAATGATGCCAGCCTGGCTCGAAGCAGCATTCTCTTGATCTTTGGCAATGCTGATTCTTGTGTCAATATACTTCAAAATCCGGTCACGCATGGCCTTGGCATCCTTAACCCCATTTGCATAACCGCGATTTTGATAAATGGTTACCATATCATCGAGCTTTTTCGCGTAAATATCTCGCAGATCTTGCAAAGAAGCTGACGAATCAACACCGGCTAATGTTTTTTCAGCTGCAATTCCCCAATATAATTGAAGCAAAGCATCTAATTCTTGGTCTGCTTGCGCAAAAACCAATTGCGTTGACAGAAAAATCAAGAAACCGAATGATACAAAAAGTAGAAACCATCGTTTGCGAGACACGGTCCATCCTCCTGATATCTTCCCTAAAAAGGATCCAATTGACCAATCATACATCTTTTTAGGTGAAAATGTCCTTTCATTTGTCATTTATAATCAGGGAGAAAATACCTGGTCAAATAAAACCATGATTAACGCCCAGATATCGGTGACATTTAGATTGGCGGGTAGTGTCCTTCGACAATTGAGATAAATCAGAAAAGCGTTTCTCAGGTTCTC